>CAZEIH010000026.1:29538-42650 GCA_964512095.1 uncultured Oscillospiraceae bacterium | reverse complement strand
TATTGTTTT
Source organism: uncultured Oscillospiraceae bacterium (assembly GCA_964512095.1). Taxonomy (GTDB): domain Bacteria; phylum Bacillota; class Clostridia; order Acetivibrionales; family DTU013; genus DTU013. Next base: position 42,641 of record CAZEIH010000026.1, on the reverse strand, counting down.
CCCTTTTTATTACATTTGTTCCCCTACGATAACTTTACGCTAACCCATTTCGCGATTACGGTAAACACATGATTGACATCTCCAATTGGGAAAATCCTTAGGATTTTTTCAAATACACCATTGCAGTGTAATATTTGGTAGGATTACATCAATTCGCTTCGCTCAGGGAATCAGGTAGAAACTGTACTCCATCTGACCAAGGAAGTTAATTAATTTGTCTTCATTTATCACCGACCTTTAGAGGTTGGCGTCTTCTGAATGCATAGATAAACAAATAACTGCCATTATCTTACAGAGTATGGACATGAAAAAAATGTGGCGCAGAAATTGACCGGGATATAAACGTAGCACTCAATGTAAGGCGGGAGGGCTGTCGTATGCTTGAAATAACATAAATATATTCAAGAACCATTGGGTAAATGGGGATAGCTTGGTAATTATATCGGCGTTAGCAGGTACGTCCCAAGAAGCCCTAGCCTCTATAGGCGGCTGGGGCACGTCACCAATACATTATTACAGCATTGACAAGGAGTTGTCCGAACTACTATAATTAAAGCATGCTGATACATTTTTAAGTATTCTATTCCAATATGTAGCGTACCTAAGTTCATAAATATTACCTATTTATGTATTAGGTTTTTGATATATTGGAAAATGAGCGCATCAGGAGAGTGAACACAATGAAAGATATGTTAGTGGATGAATTCCAGTATACTGTACAGGAGTTGCTTTTTAGAAATAAAAGCATTATCGATTCCATGACAAAGTATCAAGATTCAAATGCTAGGGTAAACCGAGCAATAGTCAAAGCCGTCACTCAGTGCGGATGCATAAGGATAGACGCGAGTAAGCAAAAAGTGCCTGAAGATACAAGCTTTGAAGAGATACGTAAAGCAATGAATACTCACATTGATGGACATTTATGTGAAAACTGCAGAGATCAGATTGAAAAGGAACTGGGCAAAAACCTCTACTACATTGCATCAATATGCAATACCCTTAACCTTAACCTGTATGATATCATGATTAAGGAGCAGGCAAAGGTCAAAATGCTTGGGAATTACAGCCTAGAATAGCTTGCCGGTGAATTGTAAAACGGCCAGCTCAATGGTCAGCCATTTCACCGTATAAGCCACAGTAAGCGTTGGGACGCTCCCCAGCGTAGCCGTGTTTATGCTACGTTAATTTGGTTCACAATGATTTGGGTGATTATACCATTTACACTAAATAATATTCACCCCCATATATTTATCACACATAAACCTATGTCCTATGTGAGTAATGTTTCAGAAACAGCAAAATAATTATAAGCAATTGTGAAATTGATGAAATTAATTACAGAAGTAAAATCGATTTTTCAATAAACCGCTAACTCAAGCGGTTTATTATTTTCCAATGTAGTCATCTCTCCTGAAATATTACATCCAACGCTTCTTGCACATTATGAACAGGTATGATCATAAATCCCTCGTCCACCTTCACCTGTGTTGCAAGCTTCATGTTTCTTTCGGGTATAACAATGCTTTTAAATCCAAGCCTCATTGCCTCTGATATCCTTTTATCTATCTGACTGACTGCTCGCACTTCACCTGTTAAGCCTATTTCCCCAACAAGCACGCAATCGGCGACTACAGGTGTATTCTTAAAGCTGGATGCAACAGCAGCAGCAACCCCAAGATCACAAGCTGTCTCATCCAATCTAATGCCCCCAACTACGTTCAAATAAGCATCAACATTGTAAAGCTGAAGCCCTACTCTCTTTTCTAGTACTGCCATCAGCATTGTAAGCCTGTTGTAATCTATTCCTGTGGACATTCTTCTTGGAATGCCGAAATTAGTATTACAGACAAGGGATTGTATTTCTATGAGCATAGGCCTTGTACCCTCCAAGCTTGATACTACTACAGAACCGGGCACATTACCCGATCTGCCCGAAAGCATCATTTCAGAGGGATTTGATATTTCAACAAGGCCTGCATCCCTCATTTCAAATACACCTATCTCATTTGTCGATCCAAATCTATTTTTGACCGCCCTCAATATTCTGAAGCTCATATGCCTGTCGCCTTCAAAATAAAGAACTGTGTCCACCATGTGCTCCAGCACTCTAGGACCAGCAATCGCACCTTCTTTAGTCACATGTCCCACAATCATCACAGTTGTTCCGCTTCCCTTAGCAAACTTCATAAGAGCTGAGGTAACCTCCCTTACCTGGCTCACACTACCGGGAGCAGAGGTTATTGTGTCAGTATACATTGTCTGGATAGAATCAATAATTACAAGGCCGGGCTTCTCTTGTGCCACTAAGGCTGAAATCGTCTCATAGCTTGATGCAGATACGATATACAGACCGCTTCCTTTAACCTTAAGCCTGTCAGCTCTTAGCTTAATCTGTCCAACAGACTCCTCTCCGGAAACATAGAAAATTTTCATATAAGAAGCTACCGTATTACATATCTGAAGCAACAGTGTTGATTTCCCAATGCCCGGATCTCCACCCACCAGAATGAGAGAGCCCTTGACAATTCCACCGCCTAAAACACGGTCAAGTTCCTTCATTCCTGTAAGGTTCCGCTCCTGATTATCAATTACTATTTCATCAAGGCTTACTGGTCTAGCCATGCACTCTTGTCCTGAAACCGCCTTAGTTTGAATGGTCATGCGCTCCTCAACAAATGTGTTCCACTGCATACAAGCAGGACATTTCCCCAACCATCCTGAAGACTCATAACCACATTCCTGGCAAATAAAAACTGTTTTACTCTTGGCCATATACCCTCCTGCAGTAATCCTGCCACTGTATTGTATCTAGCAAATAGTCTATTCTATAGTTCACCTGCTTTTAGTAACCCATCAAGGACAAGCACAAACATAGCATGTGACCATGTCAAGGGTATCACCCACGCAGGCTGGCCTGAAATTTTATCTATCTGTTCAGGTAACAGCCCCTGTTTTGTAGTCCCCTTGACCGCCCACCAAAAGTATTCCTTCGCCTTATCATAATTCTTTATCTCAATATTGTAGAGCGCAGCCCATAAGGTGGTTAGTATCCACGGATTTCCTCCAATATAATTATCATACTCATAACGCATTAGCCCGCCTGTTGCGTGTACCTTCAGCTGTTGTTCCACAGCCTTTGCAGTAGATATCATCCTCTCATCACAAGCATCATATACTTTAAAGGGGACAGTCATTCCCAATAAGCTAATATCCAGCGTCCCATCAATGAGAGAATAATCTCTAGTAATGCTCCGTTCATTCGTCTTAAGCCAAATCTTATGATTTGTATGCTCTTCGCCCCACCCGTTAAGCTTTACTCTAATACTTCTTATAAACCTACTCCAATCAGGCTTCCAGAAGTTTTGGTATATTGCATCCTTCAGACTATCCGCCTGCTCCCTCCAACAAACGATAAGGTCAGATGACTGGCCGATTATTTCTGCTATCTCGGCACCAGCCCTTATACCCGCACATACCGCTGCACTGGAATATGCGTGCTCTCCAATTCTTTCTTCCCAAAGGTCAAAGCTTAGCCACGGAAGGCCTGTTTCCTTGTCCCGGTATTTAATTAGAAACTCTACGCCCTTCCTCACACAAGGCCATAGTCTAATCAAGAAATCCTTGTCCTTAGTTATTCTATAATGCTCGAGTATTCCCCATATTACAGAGCCCCCCTCATCAACCTGTAAACCCCACGAAGGAGCCAGATTCCCATCCATATAAAACCGCTGTTGCCAACTCCCGTCATCATCCTGAACATTAGCCATCCAATCATAGAAGCCTTCGGTGGCATGGGTAAGCCCACATTTATCAAGAGCCACGGCGATAAAAGCAGCATCGCGACCCCAACAATAGGCATACCTACCGCATCTGGTAAATTCTTCGTCAACCTCGGGGGCAGCAAGAAGAGCTCCTGTCCTTTTATTGGTCATCAGAGCAAATACTAAGAGAGAGCGTTTATATAGCTGGTCAATCTCCGAATGCCCTGTATTCACCTGTCTCGCAGATTCAATGTATTTATGCCAAGAGGTGGCCGTGGCGTCCAGATCCTTCCATGAATCCGCTATTCTTTGTTCCCTCATCAGTTTTTTCAAAGCCTTCAACTCGTAAGCAAAGCATACCTCCAATGAAAATCTCAGCTTCTTTCCGCTACCCACCACTTTTTGATCCCAAAGCAAGCTTCCTTCTTTCATCATGCCTATTGTATCATTACCATAAAGCTGCCCAGCGCTGGCATTATTGTATGCTTCTGTGCCAAGCTGATACTGTTTGGCAGAAGTATCTGACATAACACCATAATAATACCCGTGTTTGTAGTGAATCAAGGCTGACAAATCCGTTTCAAATATAGTCCCAGACATATCAATTATTGAGGACACAGTTGAAGAATGCATAACAAAACCTATTTGCAGTTGGCTTTCACCGCAATTTTCCACCTCATAGCATCTTTTTAAAACATCGTTATCAAATAGAACAAAATCATATTGACGAACCTTAAGAGAATATTTGCCGTAAACAAACTCCGTAACTGCAATGTTAGTATCGTCAATGTAAAATTGATTAATCTGCCAATCTGAAGAATGAAGCCAAGATGTACCTTGCCACAATTCAGGGCATATAATCCCCGTCAAAAGGCTGTCGATATGCTGTGGGTAATCTATATCAGGCCAGCAAATTCTGGTCATTTCGCCTCTGTTGTCAATACAAGCAAGCATACTAGAATTACCTGTTACTAATATATTAAAATAAGATTTTGCCATATTATCTCTCCTCATGCTCCATAACATATTTTAGCACACCCTACATCATCAGCAAATATGGGATGTGAAATTTATTATAACACTTCGGCTCAAAGAAAATATTCCTTTTATCAATTCTTTATCTATACTTCCAAGTGAGAAATTCTAATTGTATTCTAAATTAAAATAATTAATATTTTCACCATAAAGGTACAAAATAATATAACGAAGGTGAATAGACGATTAGCAAGCGACGTGTTCAATCAATTCGCTATTAACCGCAGTTATGGAGGTTCTTCATGGATCATTTGCTTCAAAACCTGATATTGCGTATTACCCAGTTGATTCAGGTATTTGTTTTTGTGGCAGGATGCTATTTCTTTGGTGTCTCAATATACGGTTGGAAGAAAAAAAAGGATAAAGTAGAAGAAGCTATACCCTGCAAAAGGTTTGCAGCAGTAATAGCAGCACATAATGAGGAACTGGTAATCGCACATGTTATTGACAGCCTAAGGGATCAGAATTATCCCCGTAAATTATTTGATGTTTTTGTTGTTGCTGATAATTGCTCTGACAATACCGCTACTATTGCTAAAAATCATAGAGCTCTGGTCTATGAGCGCCAGGATTTAGCGAAAACGGGAAAAGGCCATGCATTAGAATGGATATTTCAAAAAATTTTTGAAATAGATGGCGAATATGATGCTCTATGTGTATTTGATGCAGATAATCTAGTATCACCAAATTTCCTATATGAAATGAACAAACAGCTATGTAAGGGTCACAGAGTTGTTCAGGGATACATTGACAGTAAAAATCCCTTTGACTCATGGATTACCTGCTCCTATTCTATTGCCTTCTGGCTAGCTAACAGAACCTTTCAATTGCCCAGGTATTATTTGGGTCTAAGCTGTAGTCTATGCGGAACTGGTTTCTGCGTCGATATTTCTGTCTTAAAGAAAATTGGTTGGGGTGCAACCTGCCTCACTGAAGACTTAGAGTTCACAATGAAGCTAGCCCTAAACAGCATGAAGGTAGCATGGGCTCATGAGGCAGTAGTATATGACGAAAAGCCAATCACCTTGAAACAATCCTGGCGTCAACGAAAAAGGTGGATGCAGGGACACGCCGACTGTGCATCCAGGTACCTTGCAGCTCTACTAAAAAAAGCATTTAGCGAATGCGATCCGGCAGCTTTTGACTGTGCCATTTATTTGTTTCAGCCAATCCGCTTTATTTTTATTGGGCTGATGTCTGTATTACTGTGGGTTCAATCCGTTTACCCCGAAGCACCTTTTTATACACTACAATATGTTTTTCCAACAACAGTCTGGTATGTTTTTGTCGTACTACAGTTCCTATACGGGCCTCTGATAATACTATCAGAAAATAAGTTTGATTTGAAGGTGCTGCTGGCCTTTCTTATATACCCCTTCTACTGTCTCACATGGGTACCCATTACGATCCAGGGTTTTCTCAGCAGAAAAAACAAAGTCTGGCATCACACAGAGCACACCCGGATAATAACAATAGATGAGCTACAAAAGCCCCATAGTACACTAAAACCCTCTTCTGAGACCTCCCGTTACCAATAAGGGGACTACCAATAAGGGGACGGTTCTTCTCGCAGGGGGGACGGTTCTGTCACAAATTACAGAACCGTCCCCCCTGCGAGAACTCCAATCTAGTTAGTAGCTTTCACAGTTGAGAACTCTAGCTTGCCGTCTAGTATATCAACTTTGACAGTGTCACCTGCTTTAACCGTGCCGTCAAGCATTTGCTCTGCCAATTTGTCCTCCACCATACTCTGGATTGATCTCCTCAGCGGCCGTGCACCAAACACCGGATCAAAACCTTTTATAGCAAGGTGCTCTTTTACTTCATCACTGACCACAAGAGTTATTTCGTTCTGGGTAAGACGTTTAACTAATATATCAAGCATAATGCCGACAATTTTCGCAACATTCTCCTCGCTCAGGGGATGGAAAACAATAATATCATCTACCCTATTAAGGAACTCCGGACGGAAGGTTTTCTTCAGCTCTCCCATAACATTACTCTTCATATCCTCATAATTTTTGGCAGTATCATTGCCAACAACAAATCCTAGCCTTTTTGGCTCCGTTATCATCCTGCCTCCGACATTGGACGTCATTATTATAACAGTATTCCTAAAGTCCACCAGTCTTCCCTGTGAATCTGTCAAGTGGCCATCCTCAAGAATCTGTAACAAAATATTGAATACATCAGGATGAGCTTTTTCTATCTCATCAAACAAAAGCACCGAATACGGCTTTCTTCTAACCTTTTCTGTTAGCTGTCCGCCTTCCTCGTATCCAACATATCCTGGAGGTGAACCAACAAGTCTAGACACAGTAAACTTTTCCATATACTCAGACATATCAATCCTTATCATAGCATCTTCATTACCAAACAAAGCCTCTGCCAGCGCCTTGCTCAACTCCGTTTTTCCAACACCGGTAGGACCAAGGAATATGAACGAACCTACAGGCCTCTTGGGATCCTTTAACCCGACCCTGCCTCGTCTAATAGCTTTTGAGACTGCTTTAACTGCCTCATCCTGTCCGACAACCCGTTCATGGAGTACGTCCTCCATTCTCATCAACCTTTCGGACTCTTCCTCTGCCAAACGCTTTACAGGTATACCAGTCCAACTGGCGACAATATCTGCTACCTCATCCTCAGTTACCGTATCGGTTCTAGTCTGATTCTTTTGGTACCAATCATCTCTTACCTTCTCATGCTCTGCCTTTAGCTTCTGCTCATTATCTCTAATAGAAGCTGCCCTCTCATACTCCTGAGCTCGGATTGCGTCCTCCTTCTCCTTAGCAAGCTTCTCCAGCTTTTCCTCTAGCACCTTCACATCCACCGGAGCTGTATATGCCTTCAGTCTTACCTTCGATGCCGCTTCATCTATCAAATCGATGGCCTTATCCGGAAGATACCTATCGGATATATACCTGCTTGACAGCTTTACTGCAGCCTCTAGTGCTCCGTCTGTAATCTTTACACGGTGGTGCGCCTCATATTTATCACGTATACCCTTGAGTATGCTGATTGTTTCATCCTGGGAAGGCTCGCCCACAGTTATCGGTTGGAATCTTCTTTCAAGGGCTGAGTCCTTCTCGACATGCTTTCGATATTCATTTATGGTAGTGGCACCTATCACCTGGATTTCACCGCGAGCTAGGGCAGGTTTAAGAATATTTGAGGCATCAATAGCCCCCTCTGCCGCTCCTGCTCCAATAATGGTATGCATTTCGTCAATAAACAAAATTACATTCCCAGCCTTACGCACTTCATCCATAGCTTTTTTCAATCTCTCTTCAAATTCGCCCCTATACTTTGCGCCAGCGACCATAGACGAAAGATCTAGGGTAAAGACTCTCTTGTCCTTAAGAAGTTCAGGTATATTCGCCTCAACAATTTTTTGTGCAAGGCCCTCAGCAATAGCGGTCTTTCCAACACCCGGCTCTCCAATGAGGCACGGATTGTTTTTCGTCCTCCTGCTAAGTATCTGGATTACCCTTTCAATCTCCTTATCACGACCTATAATAGGATCAAACTTCCCTTCCCTGGCCAGATCGGTGAGATCTCTTCCAAACTGATTCAAAGTGGGAGTATTTGTTTTGCTTGATGTGCTTCTTGGCTCTCCGCTTGCCGTCGGGGAATCTTCGCTCAGCATTTTAACAATATCATTAAGAAGCTTCTGTGGATCGACTCCAAGGTCCACCAAAATTCTAACAGCTACACTTTCGCCCTCTCTCATTATGCCTAAAAGCAGGTGCTCGGTGCCTATATAATTGTGTCCCAGGCGCCTAGCCTCCATAAACCCTAGCTCTAGAACTCGTTTAGTCCTTGGTGTAAAGTCAAGGGCGCTTTTACCTGTGCTATCCCCTCTTCCAATGAGTTCCTCAATTTCCTTTACTATTTTATCTTCAGTAACTCCCTGGCCGTGGAGAACCCTTGCTGCAACTCCGGTTCCCTCCCTCATTAAGCCAAGTAGCAGATGCTCGGTTCCTACATAGCTATGCCCCAGCTTTACGGCACCCTCCTGAGACAAATTAATTGCTTTTTCAGCTTTTTCAGTAAATCTTCCATACATTTCGCATCACTCCTTAATGTAAGCCTTTGTTTAGCTTCTCACGTATAACTTCTGCTCTCTTATGGTCCCTCTCATCAGGCTTTAACTTCTCTCCCTTCAGCTTGTTAAGATAGGCCGGCTGTATCATAAGCATCAACTCATTGAGTTCTTCTAATTCCATGCCTTGCAACAGTCCCATTATTATCCCAAGCCTTACGTCAGAAATAAGCTTTAGACTCTCTTCTGACGAAATCACTCTAGCATTTTGCAGCAATCCAAGAGACCTGAATATCCTATCCTCAAACCTGATAGGATTTTGCTTATAAAGCTCCATACGAAGAATTCTTTCCTGTTCAGAAATCTGTGAAGTAATATTTGTTATACCGGCAATTATCTCTTGCTCAGTCTGTCCAAGCGTAACCTGGTTCGATATCTGAAACATATTTCCTGTAGCCTCGCTGTTCTCTCCATATGCACCCCTTACCGCAACACCAATTTTTCCGCAGGTCTCAAGAATTCCTTTTATATAGCCTGTCATTGATAACGCAGGTAGATGGAGCATCACAGAGGCTCTAATCCCTGTACCTACATTGGTAGGGCAGCAAGTAAGATACCCGTAACTCTTATCAAAAGCAAAACCCAATTTACTATTTAATTCGGATTCAATACTGCTACACAGTATCCAGGCTTCCTCCAACTGTATACCAGAATATATACACTGTAATCTTAAATGATCCTCTTCATTAACCATTATACTAATTCGTTCATCCTTGCTTATTACCACAGCCCTATTGATATTGCCCTGTGCAAACTCAAGGCTTATAAGATGCGTATCTACAAGAATCTGTTTATCCCACGGCTTTATTGTCTGCATATCTAAAAATGATAATTCATGTTTGGATGCACAGGTACTATCCATCAGAGCCTTTTTCACTTTCTCCAGTATCCCTGCCCCCTGCTTACAGCTCATACGAGTCGTGAATGGATAGGCCTCAAGATTTCTCGCAAGCCTTACTCTGCTGCTTATAGCTACGTCATTTTCAGGCAACGGACGATTGCTCCTCTGTTTCATAAAGCACCTCCGCCCACATTTTCACTATTTTCAAGTTCTCTAATCCTGTCCCTCAGTTCTGCCGCTTTTTCATAATGCTCACAATTTATAGCCTGGGACAGTTCTGTTTTTAGCTTATCAATCTTATTTTTTTGTTCAGGCTCATTGCCAACTACATTACTCACATCGGCATCTGCCTTGAGTACTTCATCCTTCATATTAAATTCGCTGTCTGCAATCTTGATCCTATCATCCAGCTCATTCACATCAGTCCTTTTATCAGGTGTCTTTCCTATATGTTCTACGCTTCCATGCAGCCTTCGAAGTATAGGATCCAAGTTATCCTTAAAAACACTATAGCAGTTCCCGCAACCAAGTTTCCCGTTTTTTCTGAAATCATCAAAGCTCATGCCACAAACACTACAATGAGGTAATCCCGGCTGTTGAAATTTATCAAAGCCGGTGTTATTTCCAAATCCGGGAAATCCCCACAGAAGATTCCCTAAACTGAGCTGTGGACTGAATGAAAATGTTCCCCTTTCATTCGCACATTGACTGCAAATATACATCTCAACCTTCTTACCGTTTATTATTTGCGTATAATGTACATTAGCTTCTTTCTTATGGCATTGCTGGCATACCATATGCCTCACTCCCTGTAAAATTAGTCTCCTTATTATTATTACCTTTTCAACACAGCTATTAACGGTTCCAGTTAAAATTACCTAAATAAATAAATTACTAGTCATCTTACGCTGTTCTATTTCCAATGGGGGCAGGCCCCCGTCCCCCCTCACTACAGGCGAAATGAATTCACCCTACGCTACACTCCGTGTGCCACGCCTAAACGTGGCGTTTGAACAACGTCAGTGGGAGATTGTACTCGCCACTGACAGCTTTTTCAATCGGTAACCCTACCTAAAGGAGGGGGACTGTGACATTGTTCAATAGACTCGTGAAGCCAACCACCCAACCTACTGAACAAGATACCTCTATAACGTTCCCAATCTAGCTTTCGTTAGCCATCACACTACACCAAGAGGCTCGTTAGCATATTTTTCAGCATTATTGCCCTAATAAAATCTCGGTCTGGTATGTTTATACTGCCAATCACCTTGTCACTGGTAGCAGCCTTAAGTAGCAAGCCCTCTCTGTTGCTAACAACCTCATAGTCGACAAAATTATTAATAAAAACCTCTGCAGACTGCTGGGATATGCTATCGCCCATAGAACTTATAATGTGCATAAGATAATTTCCCGGCCTGTTTATATCGACACGTCTTATCCTTATATGCCCACCTCCGCCACGCCGGCTCTCCACGTAGTAGCCCCTCTCAGTTGTAAATCGAGTATCTATAACATAGTTTATCTGTGAGGGCACGCAGTTAAATTGGTTTGCCAGTTCGTTACGTTGTATTTCTATTGCTCCGTCCATTTCGATAATCATCCGCTTTAAAAATTCTTCAATTATGTCACTCATTCTGGCCAACTGCTTTCACTCCCTTCGTCATCAATGTTGATTTTGACTATCTTTGACTTCCACCAATATTATAATTCACACCAAATCATTATTCAAGTATTATTTTGGGGGGGACGGTTCTACCTAGGGGGACGGTTCTCTCGATACACACTATGTGAATATGTCACAAGCATGTCTCCAGCCATCTAGTTTTCTAAGTTCTACACAAGTGTGACCAATGCAATACAGCACAAAAGCCTAGGTAGTAAACCCAAGCTCTTGTATTTGCAAAATTCAGCTGAGGCTGGTAATTAATCGAATATTACATGCGAATCATGCCAATATGCTCCCTGGCGCCAATGGCATCACAGACACATCAATAACAACTCCCCGCGCACCACAAAAAACCCGGCAGATTTCTCTGCCGGGTTTTTTGTGGTTAATTTCCACTAGGTTTATCATTTTCCTCTTGAGCTATTTCTTGAACCGGAGCACTTCCCTGACCTTGAGCACTTCCCCGGGACGAACCTCCTCCTTGAGCAGGCGGTGTCTGCGAAGTACGTATTACAGGTGCTTCAGGATACTCAGGCTCTCTTACATTTGTATTATTAGAACTGCGCTTCTTGATTGTTTTCTTGTAAATTCTTACACCAATCAATGCACATAGTCCGATAAGAATTAATGCAGGTAGAACCGTTATTATAAACAGAAGTAAATCTCCAAGGAATTCAACAGCACCTAGAAGGCTTTCCTTTATGGTGTTCAGTAGCTTATCGCCGTAAGTCTCAGGCTTTGTCACTCTGCCAGGACGCTTCTCATTAAGATTAATAGTGATTGTAGAAAGATCAACAAGGCTGTTTAGCTTGTTAAGATTGCCAGTAAGACTCTCTATCTGGTACCTTATCTCAGTTAGCTTGCTCTCTGCCTTAAAAATCTCTTCCAGATTGTCAAGCTTGAACACATAGGCTTCTAGCTTTTCCTGCTCCATCTTCAGCAGTCTCAGTCTAGATTCTACATCAAAAACCTGATCTGTTACATCCTGACCATCGGTGGTATAGTTGTATACATCGCCCAAGCCCCTCAATTTGTTGATAACAGAATCGAACATCGTCTTATCAACCCTGAGAACTATAACTCCGTTTTTTACAAGCTTCACATCCTCTTCAACATATACCCTGTCAGTATTAATGTTTGTCTGTTGTATAAAGCCGATATTTGCTATTATACCCTCAATGTTTGCAAATGCATTATCAAAGTGTTCTACTTCAATAGTAAGATTAGCACTTCGAATAATTTTTCTTTCAGCTAGGATAACATTCGTTACGTCGATTGGGGCACTTCCTCCACCTGCCAACGAATCAGCTGTCGTTGAATAATCTGCATCATAAGGCGGCTCGGAATCAGCCATTCCCTGTTCTCCATACGCCTTCTCATTACTACTCCCACCAAGTGGCGGTGCCATAGGTGCATTATCTGCCGACTTTCCACTACCACAGCCTGCCATTACTGTAACCATAAGCGACAGAACCAGAAAAAGTACTACTAGCCTTCTACGCATATCTTCCTCCTTTATCCCATATTTATTTTTATCGGGCTTTAATATCAAAGACGTAAGTGTTTGATTAAAGTTCCATGTAAGTTTTATATAAGCTCGATAAACAATGATAGTAATCTCCATCCAAGCCACGATATAGTCAATTCGCTTCGCTCAGGGCGTCAGGTGGAGGCTGACTCCATCCGACCAAGGAA
>CAZEIH010000026.1:0-29438 GCA_964512095.1 uncultured Oscillospiraceae bacterium | reverse complement strand
GTTAATTAGTTCGTCCTCATTCACCACCGCCAAGTTACGCGCCCGCCGGGCGCACCACCTAGTCAATTCGCTTCGCTCAGGGCATCGGGTGGAGACTGACTCCATCCGACCAAGGAAGTTAATTAGTTCGTCCTCATTCACCACCGCCAAGTTACGCGCCCGCCGGGCGCACTCATAGATAAAGGGGCCGCCATTTAAGACAGCCCCTTTTATTAATTCGTCGTACTAATCTTCGTCCACATCGTCGCCCATTTCTCTCTTCGCTTCGTCAATAACCTTCTGAGCCACGTTGGCCGGAGCTTCCTCGTATCTTTCAAAATACTGTTTGAAATATCCCCTGCCTTGGGTCATGCTCCTAAGATCGTTTGCATACTTGAACATCTCCGCTGTAGGCACCTCAGCAACCACCTGCTGCAAGGCACCCTCCTGCGGGTTCATGCCTAGGATTCTTCCCCTTCTCTTGTTAAGGTCGCCTATGATGTCTCCCATGTAGTTATCAGGAATGTATACCTCAACATGGCTTATAGGCTCAAGCAGTACTGGGTTTGCCAGTGGAAGGCCCTTCTTATATGCAAGGCGGGCTGCAATCTTAAACGCCATTTCTGATGAGTCAACATCATGATAAGAGCCATCCAGCAAAGTAGCCTTAAGATTCACCACCGGGTATCCTGCCAGAATCCCGTGCCCAATAGCATCACGTAGACCCTTTTCAACTGCAGGATGATACTGCTTTGGAACCGAGCCACCGAAAATCTTTTCTTCGAATACAAGATCCTCTTCCTCGCCGTGTTCGAATTCTATCCACACATGTCCGTACTGCCCGTGGCCACCAGACTGTTTCTTATGCTTACCTTCAACCTTTACCTTCTTTTTAATCGTCTCTCGGTATGGAACCTTGGGGTCGACCAGGTTAACAGATACTCCAAACTTAGCCTTAAGCTTGCTTACGATAACATCAAGATGCTGCTCACCTACACCGGATATTACAGTCTGATGTGTTTCTGCATTTAATTCGACTCTAAAAGTAGGATCTTCATCCTGAAGTCTATTAAGTCCTGATCCAATCTTTTCCTCGTCACCCTTTGCCTTCGGCTCTACAGCTAGTGACAGTGCCGGTTCAGGGAATATAATCTTGTCAATCACCACTGGTTTTCCCTGGTCGCACAGAGTATCATTGGTACTGGTATACTGCAGCTTAGCAACAGCACCAATATCACCTGCAATAAGCTTATCCACAGGAAGCTGCTTCTTTCCTCTCAGCATGAATACCTGAGCTGTTTTTTCAGTTTTTTCTGCTGCTGAATTATATACAACACTATCAGACTTGAATGTGCCTGAATATACTCTAAATATAGAAATTTTACCAACAAAGGGATCTGCTATCGTCTTGAAGACAAGAGCTGACATACTCTCATCAGCAGAGTTTTTCAACTCCACTACCGTGTCTGTTCCAGGCTTGAGAGCCTTTATCACAGGCTTTATAGTAGGCGAAGGCAGGTATTCAAGTATTGTGTCCATCAACGTCTTAATACCCTGATTAAGGGCTGCTGAGCCACAGAGCACCGGTACTATAGAACCGTCTAATATACCTGTGCTAAGAGCCTTCTGTACCTCTTCCTTCGAAAACTCTTCGCCGCTGAAGAACTTCTCCATCAAATCCTCATCTGTTTCGGCAATAGCCTCATTAAGCGCTTCTTTAATTTCAGCCAGCTTATCATTCAAACTATCAGGTATAGCTGTATCTACCAGCTTATCCTTATCAAACTTGCTTGCTTTCATATTTATAACATCGACAAAGCCTGTAAATTTCTCTCCTTCAATAATGGGGAGCTGGAAAGCAATTACAGATTTTCCGAAGGTATCTATCAACTGATTAAGTACTTCATTAAAATTGGCATTTTCTTCGTCCATCTTGTTAACAAAAAACATTTTGGGCAGTCCCTGTTCCTTAGCATATGCCCAGGACTTTTCTGTTCCGACTGCTACGCCGCCCTTTGCTGGCACAAGAATTAGTGCGGAATCTGAAACTCTGATGCCCTGTTTAACTTCTCCGACAAAGTCAAAATAGCCGGGAGTATCAATTACATTGATTTTGACATCCTTCCATTCACAAGGTGCAATTGCAGTGTTGATTGTAATTTTTCTCTTAATCTCTTCCGGATCGTAATCCGTAGTTGTGTTGCCGTCGTTTACCTTTCCGAACCTGTCAAGCACCCCGGTGTTGAACAACATAGCCTCTGCAAGAGTCGTCTTACCTGCTCCGCCGTGCGACATTAAGCACACATTGCGGAGCTTTTCCACGGTATAATCTTTCATATAAATTCCCCCTTGTTTTTTTGCGCTCTTATAGTATTTTCCCAATTGCAGGAAAATGATTCAAGAATTATGGGTATTATGACACAATGTATATTATAACATACATTAAAACCAGTTCAAGGATTTTCTTGATACAGAAACTTTATAGTTTAACAGACAAACCGTTTTCCTTGACATTTACCCAGTATCATTGTAAATTTATATCAAAATGTATCAAAAGGACCTTATAAGTATTATCGTTCCTGCATTTGATTTTTCATTTGTAGAGTATCAATGGGTCAGTTGGTAAAGCGGTAGAATGGAGATAATAACACAGTAACAATCGAAAAACGGCAGAAAGGAAGATGTATATGATAATTGTAATGAAGCCCGGATCAAAGGAATCTGAGATCCATGAAGTTTCAAGCGTTCTAGAGAACGCCGGATTAGGTATCCATATTTCAAAGGGAACCGAGAGAACCATTATTGGCGTGATTGGCGACAAACGGCTCTTGCAGGGCATACCTCTTGAGCTAATGCAGGGTGTTGACAAGCTAGTGCCAATAATGGAAAGCTATAAACTGGCCGGTAAAACTTTTAAGCCAGAGCCTAGCATAATAGAAGTCAACGGTGTAAAAATAGGCGGCAGAGAGCTGGTAATGATGGCAGGCCCGTGTGCAATTGAAAGTCCCGACCAAATTATGGAGGCAGCTCAAGCTGTCAGGAAATCCGGTGCCAGGTTCCTACGTGGCGGAGCTTTCAAACCCAGGACATCACCCTATTCCTTCCAGGGGCTTGAGGAGGAAGGGCTAAAAATGCTTAAGGAGGCAAGTGAAGCAACAGGCCTTCTTACAGTCACAGAGGTTATCAGCCAATGCTCTGTTGAAATAGCAGCTAAATATGTAGATATGTTCCAGATTGGTGCACGTAATTCTCAAAACTTTCACCTTCTCAGAGAAGTAGGTCGTTCAAAAAAACCTGTTCTATTTAAGAGAGGACCTTCAACTACAATAGATGAATGGCTCAATGCCGCAGAATACATTATGAGTGAAGGCAACTACAATGTAATCCTATGCGAGCGTGGAATCAGAACCTTTGAAACCGCAACAAGAAATACTCTAGACATAAGCGCCATACCAGTAATCAAAAACAGCAGCCATCTGCCTGTAATCGTAGACCCTAGCCATGCCGCAGGAAAATCACAATACATTCTGCCACTTTCCAGGGCAGCCATTGCCGCCGGTGCTGACGGGCTTATTATAGAGGTACATCCATATCCCAGGTGCGCTCTATCTGATGCAGCACAGCAATTAGATCCTAATTCTTTTGACAGTCTATGTAAAGATATTGGCAAGATTGCCGAAATAATAGGAAGAGAGTTCATATATGGAAGCTAAGAAAGTAACAATAATTGGGTTGGGGCTAATTGGAGGTTCCCTAGCCCAGGCATTCAGGGCAAAGACGGAGATAGACGAAATCATTGCAGTAGACAGTAACCCATCCACCCTGAAACTTGCGCTTGAGCAGGACATTATAAGCAAAGGACTTGTTACGCTGGACAGTAGTGTGTATTCCTCAGACATCATATTCATTTGCACTCCAGTAAGGCAAGCTCTTGTTTATATAGATGAGTTAACACCAAATATCGATGACAAAACCATTTTAACCGATGTTTGCAGTACTAAGAGCGAGATAACGGAGTATGTTGAAAAAATGCAGGCAGTGCCATGCTTTATTGGAGGACATCCCATGGCAGGCACTGAAAGATCCGGCTTTACAAACAGCTTTGCCCACCTTTTCGAAAATGCATATTACATACTTACTCCGACACAAGGCACAACACCGGAAGCTGTTAAGGCTTTTAAAGCTGTTATTGAAAGCATTGGCGCCCTCCCCTTGATAATGACAGCAGAGGAGCACGACAGGGCAGTAGGCAATATAAGCCATCTTCCCCATGTACTTGCTTCAGCTCTGGTAAATCTTGTAAAGCAGTCTGATAAAGGTAGTGGCAAAATGTTGACACTGGCAGCTGGCGGGTTTAGAGATATAACTAGGATAGCATCATCAAATCCTGCATTGTGGGAGTGTATCGTACTGAGCAATAAAAAGCAATTATTGCCACTAATGCTGCGGCTTAATAAAATACTGGATAAATTTACTACGAGTCTGGAAAATAATTGTTCCGCTGAGATATATGATTTTTTTAGTCAGGCCCAACAATTTAGGGATTCAATACCGGATTATGGGCAGGGCTTGCTTCCGGCAATTCACCAGCTTGTCATTGATGTACAGGACAGACCTGGAATTATTGGAGAAATAGCAACTATTCTAGGTCATAATAATATAAATATTAAAAACATAAATGTAACAAATAGCCGTGAATTCGAGCAGGGATGCCTGATAATTACACTATCTGATACGGAAAGTGTAATTATTGCCTTTGACTTGCTCATAGAAACAGGATATAAAGTATTTAAAAATATGTAATTCATGTGATTTTATTATCAAGGGGTGGTGTTACGTGTTAGTTGAGAACAGGAACAGACTTAGAGGAGAAATAACTGTACCCGGTGACAAATCCATTTCTCACAGAGCAATAGTCATCGGAGCTCTTGCAAGTGGAACAACAGAAATAGACAACTTTCTGCTTGGGGAAGACTGTATCAGTACTATCGATTGCTTCAGAAGGATGCAGGTTGGAATTGAAATACTGCAAAATAACAGAATTAAAGTCCATGGCAAGGGGCTGTATGGTCTTAAGGCTCCCGCTTCAGTGCTCAATGCAGGACGCTCAGGTACTGCATTAAGACTTCTACTGGGTGTTCTAGGAGGCCAGACATTCGCATCTGGGGTAATTAGAAATGAATCTTCAATGAAAAAGCCGGTGGGCAAGGTTGTACAGTACCTCCGTCATATGGGGGCAAATATAACCGGTAAGGAAGATGGCAATCTCTGTCCTCTAACAATAACGCCATCTAAGCTTAAAGGCATAGAGTGCGAGTTACCGATGCACGAAACTCATATTAAGTCTCCTCTACTTCTTGCCGGACTTTACTCAGAAGGCATTACAATTGTCAAGGAGCCTATTAAATCCAGAAATCACACCGAGCTAATGCTTAATTATTTCGGAGCTGATATTAGAGAGAGCACTCTGACCGTCAGTTCCCACTCTGTAGAAAACCTTCACGCCCAAAAGGTATCTATACCCGGCGATGTATCAATGGCAGCCTACTTTATAACGGCAGCACTGCTCGTACCCGATTCTGACATTGTTATAAAAAACGTGGGAGTCAATCCCACAAGAACCGGAATATTAAAGGTGTATAAAGAAATGGGAGCTAATATTCAGATGCTAAATGAAAGTATTATCAGCGGCGAAAGAGTTGCAGATATTCATGTCAAATCATCAACCCTGAAGTGTGCAAAAATCAACAGGCAGCTTGTGCCAAGCCTCATTGATGAGTTACCGGTAATAATTGTGGCCGCTGCTCTAGCTGAAGGTACAACTGAAATAACTGGTCTCTCCGGCTTTAAGGTAAAGGAATCGGGCAAACTGAAAGCCCTTTCTATGGAACTAGCGAAAATGGGAACAAAAATCTCAGAAAATGAAGATGGATTGACCATAGAAGGCAAAAAATCCATTAGGGGCTCAGTTGTAGATAGCAACAATAACCACTCTCACGCTATGGCTCTATCGATAGCTGGCCTGGTAGCAGAGGG
This sequence comes from uncultured Oscillospiraceae bacterium, assembly GCA_964512095.1. Taxonomy (GTDB): domain Bacteria; phylum Bacillota; class Clostridia; order Acetivibrionales; family DTU013; genus DTU013. The sequence goes on along the minus strand of CAZEIH010000026.1, from coordinate 23,423 downwards.
AGAGACTACAGTAAGGAAGACTCAGTCTGTTGATATCGTATATCCTAAGTTTTACGAAACCCTTAATAAGCTATAAGTCAATTCGCTTCGCTCAGGGACTCAGGTGGAGACTGAACTCCACCTGACCTTCGTCCATCGCCGACCTATAGAGGTCAACGTCTTCTGGAGACATAGATAAACATAAGGCAAAGGCAATGCTTAATTCTAATCAAAAAGCACCTATATATTTAATGTACAGGTGCTTCTGTTTATCTGTTTCTTATTTACAAAACTTTTCTTTAATTTTATAACCAAGAACCATTAAACTGTCACTAAGATGTACATTTTCAATAACCATCTCATACGGAAGCTTCAAATCCATTGGAGAAAAGTTCCACAGCCCTTTTATTCCAAGACGTGCAACCCTCTCTGCAGTCTCCCGAGCATGCTCGTAAGGCACTGTAAGCATTGCAATATCCACATGGTTCTTATTAGCATACTCCTCTAGAGTATTCATGTCTCTAACCTCAAGATTATTAATTTTTTGGCCAATAAGCCTAGAATCAATATCGAATATACCAATAATTTTGTAGCCTCTTTTTTCAAAGTTGCCATAATGGGCCAGCGCCTGTCCCATATTACCGGCACCTAATATAATAGTCTGGAACTTGTCATTTACACCTAATATATTTGCGACCTCATTGTAGAGCAATTCCACATTATATCCATAACCCTGTTGTCCGAAGCCTCCAAAGCAGTTTAAATCCTGTCTTATCTGTGATGCTGTTATCCCCATTCTGCTGCTAAGCTCCTTGGATGAAATCCTGGTTATATCCATCGTCAACAAATCCGATAAATACCTGTAGTACCTGGGAAGCCTTTTTATTACGGCAATAGAGACCTTCTTTTTTGGATCCATGCACAGCCTCCTTCGATGATTCATACTGAAATTATACAACTTCGTTATTTTATTGTCAATATTGCCCCAAATCATATATTCTGCTAGAATTAAGTCTCGAAAGATTTAAAAGTACACTCATTAGAACGGATGGGAAATGGTTATTTTATCATGCTACGAGATAGGTCTGTCCTTTGGAACAGACGTAATATTGAACAATGTAAGCTTTAGGCTGCAGCAGGGCGAAAAGACTGGTCTTGTTGGAGTTAACGGAGCAGGGAAATCTACTCTTTTCAAGATCATCATAGGAGAGCTGCACCAGGACTCGGGAGAGGTAGTTATGTCCAGAGGCCTTCGAATTGGGTTTCTTGACCAGTATTCCGGCCTTGAATCAGATAACACCATATGGTCTGAAATGTTGCTGACATACAAATCGCTGATATCGATTGAAAAGCGACTGAAGCAACTTGAATCTGACATAAGCACCGAGGGTAACCAGGATCGCCTCCATTCGATGATGAAGGAATATGATACGCTTCTAGAGCGTTTCTCCAGAGATGGAGGCTACGAATATAACAGCCGAATAAGAGGTGTTCTGCGGGGTCTTGGATTTGATGACGCCCAATTTGAATTACCCATCAGAACGTTAAGTGGAGGTCAGAAAACTCGTCTCGCTCTTGCAAGGCTACTACTGGAAGAGCCGGATCTACTACTCCTTGACGAGCCAACCAACCATTTGGACATAACAGCCGTTGAGTGGCTTGAGGATTTCTTGAAGAGCTACAAGAAGTCAGTCTTTGTTATATCTCACGACAGATACTTTTTAGATACAGTAACCACTAAAACTATCGAACTTGAAAATAATGAATGCGTTGAGTACAATGGCAATTACTCTGAGTTCGCAATAAGAAAATCTGAGGCAAGGAAAATTCAGCAAAAGCATTATGAGCTGCAACAAAAGGAAATATCTCGGATGGAAGCCTTCATAGAGCAGCAGCACCGATGGAACAGAGAAAAAAATATAGTTGCCGCAGAAAGCCGTCAAAAGGCAATAGATAGGATGAAGAAAATCCAGGCCCCTAAGAAACAACCCAGTAGCATGAAATTGAAATTCACAAGTTGTATTAAAAGTGGAAACGATGTCCTGTTTATTGATGAGCTGTCTAAAAGCTATCCAGGTAAGGAATTATTTAAAGGTATCAGCTTTGAAATAAAACGTAATGAAAAGATTTTTTTACTCGGACCCAACGGCTGTGGTAAGTCAACCTTGCTAAAAATTATTTCCGGGAAAATCCCCCAGACATATGGAGATTTCGAATTTGGTCACAAAATTGTGTTAGGCTATTATGACCAAGAGCTAGAGAGTCTGGATGAAAACAACACTATCCTGGAAGAGGTATGGAATGACAATGAGAACCTCAATCATACCCAGATACGCAATGTTCTTGCCCAGTTCATGTTTGTGGGAGAAGATATATATAAAACTATCAATATCCTTAGTGGAGGTGAAAAGAGCAAAGTCGCCCTGGTAAAACTTATGCTAAGCGGTTCAAATTTTTTGCTACTTGACGAGCCTACAAATCATCTAGATATCAATTCAAGAGAGGTCCTTGAAGAGGCATTGCTTTTCTTTGACGGAACACTCCTGGTTGTCTCCCACGACCGTTACTTTATTCGAAAGCTTGCCTCCCGAGTTATCGAAATGACAAACTTCGGCATTGAAGATTACAAAGGCGGATACCAATATTATCTGGATTATCGCAGGCAACCCCCTTTAAACAAGTCTGACGAAAATGGTAGTAAAGTTTCCGTCTCTAAAAGAGAGCACCTTGAAGTCAAAGAGGACAGAGCACGGAGGCGGAAGCTTGAAAAACTACTAAAAACATGCGAAACTGAAATTAGCAGGACGGAAACAAGGCAAACCTCAATTTCAGAGGAAATGTCAAAGGATGATGCCCTCAGCGACCATATGCTTCTATCTACGCTCCACAACGAACAGCTTGATCTGGAAAGCCATCTGGAGCAGCTTTATCAAGAGTGGGCCCAATTGTCCGATGAGTTGGCTGAGCTTACACAGGCCGATTAAGCCTTGCCCGCAGGCCTAATGCTTACAGGAGCTATTAGGTGTTCTTAAGACTAGATAATGCTTCCGTCCCTCTAAAAATAGCTGTCGATGCCCTTCTTAATGGCCTCAGCCAGTGTCGTCTGATATTCTTCAGTCCCTAGCTTCTGCTCCTCGGCAGCATTAGATAAAAAGCCGCATTCTACTATTGTTGTGGGTGTTTTGAGATCTTTTATGATAACTATCGGTTGCTTAAGCTGAGGTTCTCGTTCATTGCTTTTGTCAACATTTTCTCTCATAGACTTCTGGATGCATTCTGCCAGCTTTTTACTTTCAGGTGAATCCGCCGGATAGAAGGTCTGGGCTCCGTAATATTGGGCCTGAGGAAAACTGTTGGTGTGAATGCTGACAACGATATCCGCACCACTATTATCCATAATCTCCTTCCGTCTCGTCAGATCCTGTAGCCGCTTATAATAAATATCTGTAGTCCCCTGGCTATATACAAGTTTATCCTCCTGCCTGGTCATAATTACATTGTACTGGTCTTTTTCCAACAGCTCCTTAACCTTGAGTGCAATGTTTAGGTTCAATTCCTTTTCCTTCAGACCGCTGTTACTAATTTTCCCCGGATCCTCACCGCCGTGGCCAGCATCTATGACAACAGTTCTCTTTTCGGTTGCTTTATTTGCCACTGTAGTAGCCTGTGTGTCTACATTCATATTAAGACTGTAGATAGCTATCATTAAAGCAAAGATAAGCCCTAACAGTATCAAATTGGATTTTCTCATTATAATAATCATAAAACCCGTCTCCCTATTCAAATTCACTATAAGAATATTCGGGGACGGGTTGGACATATTACAAACACCTTGTAGCTATTCACTTTTTTTGGGGACTTGTTTGAGATCGTCGATTCTGCCTCCAAGCTGCCTAACTGAGCCTACGATATCATAAAAAGCGCCTCTTCCCATATCCTCTCCGTTTTTAAGCAGGAAGCCTCTAAGAGTAGGTATAGCTCTGCCATCGCCATACTCTGCAAGACACGATGCTATTACAACCTTATCCGTCAGTTCATAAAAAGCCTTTTTTAGTACAGAAAATATTTCATCTGAGGGACAGTCCCTTCCGATTTTGGCCAAGGACATTACAATATTCTCCCAAGCTTCATCAGATCGATTTCTTACATTCAGCTCAATTAATATCCCATCTACGGCAGCAGGTCCAATATTTACGAGAGCATCTCTTGCAGTCTCCTGTATGAGTTCAGATGCGCTGTGTTCAATAGCATTTATCAAGGGTATAACAACCCCTTCAGCCTTAAACCTGCCAAGTAGCTTAATTGCCTGGACAGGCTGAATCAATTCATCTATACTGGCAACAGCTGCTTTGCTATTTATAATCTCAATAAGAAAATCCATAGCCTCATTGCCATAACTCAAAAGCTTTTCAATATAAACCTCCGGGAAATCATCATCGCATATTTCTGCGCCAATACTGAACATATCCTTAATTTCATTAAATTCAGTTGTCTCCAAGTATTCGGATGGAGTTTGTCCTATATTCACAAGCTGCATTGACATCCATTTTCTATATGCCTTATCCAAGCATTCCTGAAGTTCGCATTCCTTGTTACTTACATATCTATCCCCTTTGCGCTTCTCGGTGATTGTAATATAGGCATTATACCCAGATTGCATTTCTATATTAAAGCTTTGAAAAAATTCCTCGTAATACTCGTGTTTCTGGTTCAAATCAATGACCTCCAGATGTCTTCTTCTTTTTCTTCTTTTTTACAGATTCATGTAGTGTAGGATTCCAAGGACTCTTTACAAAAACCTTGGCCTGGGGTTCCTTCTTTTTGATGAATTTACTAATAATATCAATCCCATAGTATCCGGCAAGATATCCAAGGGTTGATATAGCAGGAAGAAGCAGCAATGCAATAATATATCCGATAATAGACTCTTTAAGCCATCTTATAAAGAAATACATGGGCCCAAGAATACCGTTTATCGCTAGATGCTTGATCCTCTCATATACTTCATTCTCAAGATTCATCGATGTAAGGATAGACACCACAATCACCACCGGAGTAATTGCAATCAATCCTATGACAATGCCCTTCCACGGTTTGGGATCCAGCTCATACTCGGGCTTTAGCTCCTTGATGGCCAACTCCTTCATCTCAGCATATGTAAGAAAGGCTATAAAAACGAAAAACAGGAAACAGTAATAAGGTAGCAGGGTATCAAAATAATCACCTGCTATACTCATAAATGGATACATAAAAATCAGAAAAAACAGAACGGTAACGGAATAATTGGAAAGAATTTTAGCTCCGTACTTTATGTAATGCTTCATATTAATTCTCCTATTGCCTTTGTTTACGCATATCTTTGAGGTACACACTACCAGTAATAGACTTCGCTTTCTTCTTTAACTCTGCAGCAATCTCACCCACCTGCAAATGATTACAAAGCACTCTTTGCTCATTGGACACCACTGCAATGGAAATAGTCATTATCGGGTACCTGGTTATATAACCCCTTCTATTTGCCGTACTAATAAACCCACAATTTTTGTCCGACTCAGAGTAAAGCTCGGGCACTCTTTCATCGAATTCTTTTATTATATTCTCACAAAGTACGTCTGTACATTCAGGCATTGTGATGATAACAAAATCATCACCACCAATATGACCCGTAAAGTCGCTTTTTGAACCGAATGTTCTGACATTGTCCATTACTATATCAGCAAAAAGTTTTATTGCAGAGTCCCCACGTGCAAAACCATAAGCATCGTTATATGCTTTAAAATTGTCCACATCTAGATATAGTATAGAAAAAATCATTTCCTTTGCAATTCTATAATTTATCTCTGACTGTATCTCAATATTCCCCGGCAGCCCTGTCAATGGGTTGGCTAATCTGTTTCTGTCAATCCTAAGAAGCGTATTTTTTACCCTGCTTATCAGTTCACGTGGGTTGAAGGGCTTTGTGATATAATCATCAGCACCGAGTTCAAGACCGGCAAGCTTGTCCTCTTCATTACCCTGGGCAGTAAGCATTATGATCGGCATCAAATTATTGCTCTCATCCTTTCTGAGAAGCTTACAAACTTCAAAACCATCAATTCCGGGCATAACAACGTCAAGCAGCACAAGATCGGGTTTTTCGGACATCACCATCTTAATACCATCCACACCATTAGTTGCGGATACCACATCATAACCCTTCTCCAAAAGAATATCTTGGGTTAGCTTCACCATCAATTCCGTATCATCAATTATGAGTATCTTTTTTTTAAACATAGGCGCTCTCCCAAACAGTTTGATGATGAGAAAATATATCTATTTACATAAAATTATATAATATATTTCACAATTTGAACAGATGCTTAATTTACTTATACCCCTTATTATAATAACACTTTTAAGTTATAATACAAGAGATGTTGCACATAATAAGCTAGAAGAAACGGGCATTTACTACTTGTCAGCAACATTTATTCACAATAGTAACATAATACAAGGAGTGAGAAATATGGCAGAATTTTGTGAATGCGGCTCCCTGATTATCGAAAATCGTTGTTCAAATAAGGGGTGTCCCCTTATGAAAAACGCCCCAGCCGTCAAAAGATCATCGAGATCAAAGACATCGGCTTCGGGATCAGACACCCACGTCTCGGCCCCGAAAAAACCTGTATCAAGAAGAGCTTCAAAGGTTATAACCTACAATCTTTACGATACAAAAAGGGACATGGAGTCTGAAAAGTAATTTTTCAGGCTTCATGCCCTTATCCATCGTAATACCGGCAATCCCATACCATCTTGATAAACAAATGTTTTCTTACCTTATGAGCATAAAGTTGCTAAGATCAGTGCCAATTTCTCGGGCCAGCCTTTCAACAAGCCCCTCCGGAGGATTAAACAACAAATCGTTTATTGCCTGACTTCTAGTCATGTCACCTGCACGAACAATTCCGGCATATTCTTCATCATACATAGAATAACCCATTTTGCATTTATCAACATATGTATTGAGCCAAACCATTGGACAGTTGGTTGTACGGCTTGGGTATGTGTATTTTACAGGTTTCCAGTCAAACCGTTTTATGCATTCACCTTCCAATTCTTCCTTATCGGTTTTATAAAAATCAAAAAGAAAGAAGGGTATCACTAGTATCTTGCCATTAGGAAGCTCATTCATGAGATCATCCTTATCTTTAAATACAATTTGTTTCTTCATGGGCTCCAGTTTTTGCATGAACTCCTTTAAAAAAGCTCCATCCTTTCTAAACTCACTAACCAACCCTGTCCATGCCTCCAGTGCATTTCTCTTATCAGCCATCATATGGACTTGACCCTTCGAATACCCATTAATAACTAAAGGTATATTGTAGCGGCCAGCAATTTCTAATGAATTAGCATAGATTATTCCACCACACACAAAGCATGAGCTCAACTCTACGGACCTAGCTTCATGGGTATATCTCCATAGCTTTTTCATAAAGCCAAGGTCCTGCTGGACAATAATCAAATCAACATCCATTGCCTTGCACAGCTTTCTAACATTTCTTGTCGCCGTTTCGTCCTCAAAGCCATGATCATTGTGAAACGCCAGTACCTTAAGGTTATAGTTCTCTACAATCCGTATGAGTGTAGCACTACTGTCCACTCCTCCGCTCAACGGAATTAAAACATCATACCTATTCCCCTTCCCCTTAAACCTTTGCAATCTTTCTATCAATTCATCCTCATCTTCAACTTTGTACCTATTTCTTTTAACCGCCTCTTGTTCATACCGTGTGCAATAATTACATACCCCATCGTTATCAAACCTTATGTTGGGGAAGTCCTTAGGCAATGCACATTTTATACATCTGTTAATATCAGAGCGTGGCTTTGGTTTAGGTATCGAATTGCTAGCATCCCCAAGTACTTTAGTATTGGGCTCCCTGAATAAGGTATTATGTTCTTGGTCGCTATTGCCCTCTTTAATAATCACAGAATCAGCTTTCTTTTGAACAGTTATACCCTCAGCCTCCAATAGTCCAGCAATTTTTCTTATTGTACCATTGGGGTATAGCTCCATTATCGGCAGCTTTTTTGCGTATTTTTGATCTATTCTTGAAATAATCTGAACAGCAAGTAAGGAATGTCCACCAAGCTGGGAGAATCCGTCATCTATTCCTACATATTCAACATCCAATATCTGTTTCCAAATAGCCACCAGCTCTTGTTCCAAATGACTTCTATCTTCGGTTAGGTTAGTTCCAGTTGTTTTTTGGAAAGCCCTTGTTGACAACAGGAGCCTATCAACTTTTCCATTACGGTTCATCGGTATTTCAGCCAACTCTCTCAGATTAGCAGGTACCATATATCCAGGAAGCCTGCTTTTTAAATAGTCCATTATTTCCTGGGCTCCTCCAGTATACTCTTCCTCTGCAATATAATAGCCTGCTAACTGCCTGTCTCCTGGCTTTACTTCCTGCACAACAACTGCCGCAGCTTTTACACCGGGGCTTTTAGCTAGTACAGCTTCAACCTCTCCAAGCTCAATCCTGTAGCCCCTTATTTTGACCTGATGATCTGCGCGGCCAATATACTCAATATTTCCGTCCGGAAGCCACCTGCCCAAGTCTCCAGTTTTATAGATATATTTATTTTCTCTTTTAATAAAGGAATTGGTTATATATTTCTCACGGGTTAAATCCTCCCTGTTGACATAGCCCTTTGATACACCAATACCTCCTATAGCAATCTCACCAATCGCTCCAACCGGTGCCAATAGGTTTTGCGAGTCAAGTATAAATATGTTTGTGTTCATTATAGGTTTTCCAATCGGAATATTCGAAGGCACATCATCCCTTATAGAAAAGCTGTACGAAGTACTTCCAACTACTGTTTCTGTGGGTCCATATTCATTTATAATAGTCCAATCAAGCCCACACCTTTTCAAGTAAGCCAAGTGCTCAGAGAATAAAGCTTCTCCTCCAATAATTACTCTTTTCGCAAATGCATACATCTCTTTTCTTATGAACTTCTCCTTCAACAAGCTCAAATGAGCCGGTGTCAGCTTGACAAAGGAAAATCCACCCTTTTGTACCGCAGGATCATCAAATATCTCCAATCCCTGCTTTTTCGGTATCAACAAATACCGTCCAGTTATCAACGGCGTATAGAGGCTTGTTATGGATGCATCGGAAACCAATGGAAGATGTGCAAAGCTAGCCGGCATGCTGGTATTATCATCGGGCTTAATATATTCCTGAGCACACCAGAGCAGGTAATTTAGCATACCTATGTGGTAAACCTCAACTCCTTTCGGTGTACCTGTGCTACCAGATGTATATAAAATGTAAGCAATATTCTGAGAACTAAGCTGAACCTGAGGATTGCTGTCGCTCTGTCTCAATAAATCGCCCTCACTGACATCAACATTTACCCTTATAGCCTCACCCGCATCTGGTATAAATATATCTTTTGTAGATAGTATAACTTCTACATCAGCATCATCTACTATATATTCTATTCGTTTTTCGGGATATTCTGGATCAATAGGTACATAGGTTGCACCACACTTCAACACACCTAGTAGTGCTATAACCATATATTTGGAAGGCTTCATACATATCCCTATTCTATTATGCAGCCCCATGCCTAAGGACTGCAAATAATGTGCGAGCCTATTCGATTTCTGATTTAGCTCCGAGTATGTCAAACGGCCATCATATGAGTAAACAGCTAAGGCTCTAGGAGTAGATTCTGCCTGCTTTTCAAACAAATGGTGCACGAGTGAGTCCTCATCAATTTTCCTTCCAGTATTATTCCATTCCTTTAGAAGCTTCATCTTGTCCGATTCTGACAAAATTGGTAGTTCATTTATTCCCTGCTTAGGATCCACTGTGATTGTGTTAAGTAATACAATAAAGCTTTCAACTATTCTTTTTATAGTATCAACAGCAAACAAGTCGGTATTATACGAAAAAACTCCAATGAAATTGTCGGCCATTTCATTAAGTGTAAGCATGATATCAAATTGTCCATCCTGCTGAGGGACTTCATAAGGACTTATTTTTAACTCTCTGAAAAGCCCTTCCCCTACCATTTGCTGATGCTTTAGTAATTCAAACGTCACCTGGAACACGGGAGATCTCCCCGGATCACGATGAGGCCGAAGCTTTTCAACTAATAGCGGAAATGGGTATTCTCCATGCTTCATTGCACCTATTACGGTATCCTTAACCTGTGTAAGGAATTGTTCAAAGGACTGGTTGCCGCTAAACCTTCCACGTATGGGTGCCATATTTGTCATATATCCGACAATTGAATTGAAGCCCTTTTGATTTCTTCCCGATAATGGAATACCCACAATTGTATCGTCCTGATTGGTATATCTGTGCAACAAAATCTGAAAGGCTGAAAGAATTAGTATAAACAGAGTTACTCCCTGACTCAAGGCTAAGCTCTTCAGCTTGTTTGAAAGGACACTATCTATTTCAAAGTACAAGGCCGCGCCATTAAATGTCTGTATGGGAGGACGAGGCTTATCCGTTGTTATTTCCAAGACCGGCAAGTCTCCTTCAAATTGCTTTTTCCAGTAATTCAACGTCTCCTCACTGGTCTGTGAATTGATTACAGTATCCTGCCACCTGCAATAATCAGCAAACTGGTAGGCTGGCTTGGGTAAGGTATCTGCTTTACCTGCCTCCAGTCCATAATATAAGGATAGTAGCTCTTTTTGTAGTACCATAAGTGAAAAGAAATCACAGGCAATATGATGTATTGAAAATACAAAAATTGATTCAGATGCTCTAACCTTAAACAAAGCCGTCCGCATTATAGGACCTTCCTCCAGGCTAAATGGTCTGCGGTTGAATTCAGCTGTCAGTTCCTTTATTTCCCCTTCATCTATCTCCCTTACATCGATTTCTTCAAAGGAAAGCTTTTGGTGGCCCCTTACTACTTGAACAGGGATACCATCCTTTATTGGATAGATTGTCCTAAGGGCCTCATGTCGGTCTACAAGCTTCTGAAGTGCTTTACACAAAGTACTAATGTTGATTTCAAAATTGTTCCTATGAGCAAATGCAATATTATATGACGTATTTCCGGGAAAACTCTCCTGAATAAACCATAAAGCCCTTTGACCATAGGACATCTGATGTGTTCTATCATTACGTTTTGACCTTTTTCGAAGCAGCTCCTCCACCATTGCCCTTTTTTCTTCCAAGGAAAGCTGCTGTCTTTCTTTCTGTAAATATTCCATAGCTAACCCCTCTGCTCTAATAGTGCACAGCTTAATTATTACTCAGTAAAGACAAAATACGATCTATCCTATCTTCAGATAGATTGCTTATATCCCCCAAATAGTCACTTACCCCCTTTGGTACTAATTCATCTTCCCAATCGCCCACATCCTCTTGTATTAAATCAGCTGCTTTGAATGTATTGTTTTGCACGTTTTCAGAACCCGATTTCACATATGAAATTAGCTCATCAATTGTCATATCATCTAAGAGTTTATAAATAGGCACTTCTATTCCCGTCTTTTTATTAATCTGATTACTTATCTCCATTGCCATGATTGAATCAAGGCCCATACTCAAAAAGGGCTGATTAGCTTGCATCCGTGACCCTTCTAGCCCCAGTATCTGAGAAACTATTGATTTGGTTATCGTTTCAATTTCATTTACCTCTTCTGCTATAGGTGATTGCGGTTCCTCATCTGGAGCTTTAGCACACTTTACCTCCATACCGCACACCTCAACAATTTTCGTGTCATCACAGCAAAGCATCAGGTTAAGCTCCACTCTTCCTTTGACCACATCCAGCTCCTTTAATACTACATATCCCCATAAATCCTCTCCGCGAGGTAGCCCATAGTATTTATAGCTCTCAATCCTATAGGGTTCATATGTCTGAGGAGTAATAACGGATTTGTCAACAATGGCAGCTATCATCTGGAATAGAGAATCTATCAAGCCGGGATGCAATTCGTATGCCCCTCCATCTCCATGCACTTTCGGAATCTTATACAATGCCACCGCCTGTTTTTCCCCAATACATAATTTGTTAATGCACCTGTACGAGCTTCCTAAGGTAACTTGTTGTGCTTCAAGCTGCTTATAATAATCGTCAACTATTACCTCCTTTTTGCATACATCCATTATGTCATCCAGTTTTATATCCGAACTGCTACTTTCTGCATTCTGTAGACCTTCTATCATTGCACTTGTATGCAAAATGTAATTTTCAGATTCCTTGTCACTTTCCTGTTCAAGTACACTAATGCATTTGGCCAAGTATCCATTATCCTTTGGTGACAAGCATAGCTGCACTTTTTCACTAATGCCTGCCCTTAGCTCTAATGGACTTGCAAAGACAAGATCCCTAATCATGCACGAACCTATGCCTTCTTTTTGTTTCTCCGCCTCAAAAAGCATAGCTATAATTGCAGACCATGAAAGCATATGTTTTCCATCTACCTTATGGTCTTTAAAATACGGCTCAGTATTTAGATTGATATTTGATTCAAAAATAGTGTCATTTACTAAAGGAATTATATATTTACATTGCAAAAGCGGATGCAACTGCTTCTGGCAAACCTCCTGTGGATGCACAGTATTATCATCAGTTTTTATCCAATATCTCTTTTTACTGAAGGGATAGGTAGGAAGGGAAACAATCGGCGGCTTCATCTCATGCTCATATGCCATCTTCCAGTCAAGATCAAACCCCTTGATCCACAGTTGAGCCACCTTTTCAAACTTGCCCTTATCCATCCAACGACATATCAGTTCTAAGGAATCCTCATCGTATAAAAAATCCAGTTGCTTTTTCGTTTCCTTTATACTCCCTGAAAATATCATAGAGCTGTTTTCCTGCCCTTTAATGTATGAATCGAAGGTATCTGCCAATTCGTCAATAGTTGATGCCACTAAAGCAAGCCTGTAATCCATGGCTTCTCTGCCTGTTTGCAGGGTATATGCAATACTATGCAGGGACGGTAGATCTGAACCGTTTGCTTTCATACGCTCCAAGAACATTAACATTTTACCTGCATAGTCCTTCAGCTGCTGCTGCGTCTTTGCAGAAAGCACTATTATCTCAGTCTTGGGTGCTGTGTATGATTCCTGACTGCTTTTATCCAGTGTAAACTCCTCTAGAATCAAATGGGTATTTGCACCTCCGGCCCCAAATGAACTTATCCCAGCTCTTCTTGGTTGTTCTATACCATCTACAATTTTAGGCTCCCAGGAACTTAACTTTTCCTGCACATAGAAGGGTGTTTCTTCAAACCTAATTTTTTTATTGAATCTTTCACAGTTACTAGTAGGAACAATCATCCTATGCTTGAACATTAGGAGTATTTTACTGACACCGGCAATACCTGTCGCCGATTCCAAATGACCCACATTGTACTTTACAGAGCCTATAGCGCAATACTGTGTTGGCAGCTCGCTATCAGTGGCTCTTGAAAAGCCTTTCTGCAAGCCGCTGATTTCAATAGAATCTCCTAACTCAGAACCTGTCCCATGAGCTTCAATATAACTTATTGTGGCAGGGTCAATATTAGACCTTTTTAGTGCACTATAAATTAAATCTGCCTGGGCATTAAGACTTGGAACTGAAAATTCGCTGGTTTTTCCGCTGCTGTTAATAAATGAGCCTTTGATAACACCGTAAATTCGGTCTCCATCAGAAACCGCCCTGCTCAGTGGCTTCAGTAGTATTGCTCCCACACCCTCACCACCATCAAGCCCTTCAGCCCCTTCACCACAGCTTTTATGGCTATCATCCTTTGAGCCAGACAAACGTATAAAATGCATCGGGTGGAGTATGAGGTTTACTCCACCGGCCAAGGCCAGCTCACACTCTTTTCTCTTAATACTTTCACAGGCAATATGAATTGCTGTAAGAGAGGATGAACAAGCAGTATCTACAGTAAAGCTAGGGCCATTAAAATCGAGTGCAAAGGAAATTCTATTAGCTACTGCCCAATTAGCTGAATGAGCTCCTGTAGGGTTGTTTTTCCCCCATTGTTCACAGGCTACAAGCTCATAGTCTGGATTCATCACACCAACAAACACACCTATACGGTTATTTGACGCTTTAATTTTCTTTTTATTATAGCCCGCATCCTCTAGCGTTTCCCAAGCAGTTTCAAGGAGAAGCCTTTCCTGCGGATCCATAGACTCGGCTTCTGTGGGTGATATGTTGAAAAATTGAGGGTCAAATTTATCAACATCCTTTATAAATCCGCCTCGGCGGCTATAGCCCTTACCCTTGTTATGGTACTCCAGATCAGAATGTCCCTCCCAGTTCCAGCGCCCAGAGGGGACCTCAGTGATGCAACTACGACCTTCACTTAAATTAAGCCAAAATTCATCTAAATCCTCCGATTCAGGATAGTGTCCGCCCAATCCTATTACCGCAATATCCCCCTCCTCAAATTCTCCGCTTGGAACAACGGGTACGGTAATTTCGCTCTTTGCCACATCCACCATATCAGACTCCTCTCCTTGTGTACTGTCAGGCCCAAACATCATCACAGTTTGACTGTTATGCTCTGAAATAAAGTAACCTGCCAATCTTTCTATTGTATTACTCTCAAAAAGCATCGATGAAGGAAGATTTCCAAAATCTCTTTCAAATTCCTCACTTATCTCAGTTGCTATTAACAGGTTAACTCCATATTTGTCAAAGGTCACACCATTCTCCAATGTGGATTTATCTACCCTTAGTACCTTTGCAAATGCACCCTTAATATAGTCCATAAGTTTTTCTTGTAAATTATCACTTATCACCATTGACTCCCCTTCCAACATGTGTTTTTTCAGAGCCTGATTGCCTATTTCATCAATTAAGACCTCAGCATTAGCCTTTTTCTCCGACAGCACCAGATCATCGCTTTCGTGTATTATTTCATCATCCTGTCCTAAGTCCTCTCGGCCACCTTCTACTATATGGTCAACCTCCACACAACTAAGCTGTTCTATTACTAATTCCTTTAAGACACTAGCTTCGAAATGGTTTTCTTCCTCACCATCGCTGTGGCCACTAACCATATTGCTCAATGGACTTTCTTCTCCACTGGGCACCAACTCAATAACCCTTTTGTCCTCATCCTCAATCAATGGACTTGCCCTGTAAACGTTAAAAAATGAAATCGACGCAGTACCATTTTCCTTACAATATTCTCTGCATATTAATTCAAGATACCTTATCCCTAGTAGAATAGATTTTTCCAAGGTCCTATAACCCCTTAACCTTTCATCATCAGCCAACTGGGTTTTCTTAGCGAGACTTACTCCAATAAATCCTCTATTATTAGTTCTATTCTCTTCATGGTATACATTTTTAGCACTACTATATATTTGTGTACTCACAGTGCTTTCTAGCCAATACCGCTTTTTTGTAGAGAGATACACCGATAATGGCATCTCCAATTCTACCTCATTGCCGTTGGCATAATTTTCTGCTAAGGATAATAATTTCGCCTTGAATTTCTTATCGTCAACACCCCATACCCAAATCCCTACCACCGGTATAAAAGCTTGTTCCATATTGACCTGTGAGTCATCTGAAGTATCAACCTCGAGAGCATCAGCAGGTAATACCTCCAACTCATCAGAAGGTGACTCTATAAGGGAAGGCTTTTCTGAAAACTCCACCTCGTTAGAAGGCGAATCTATAAGAGATGGTTTTTCTGGAGACAACTCTATAAGGGAAGGTGTTTCTGGAACCTCCATCTCATAAAAAGGCGACTCTATAAGAGACGGTTTTTCTGGAGACAACTCTATAAGG
Organism: uncultured Oscillospiraceae bacterium; assembly: GCA_964512095.1. Classification (GTDB taxonomy): domain Bacteria; phylum Bacillota; class Clostridia; order Acetivibrionales; family DTU013; genus DTU013. Next base: position 7,670 of record CAZEIH010000026.1, on the reverse strand, counting down.
GAAGGTGTTTCTGGAACCTCCATCTCATAAAAAGGCGACTCTATAAGAGACGGTTTTTCTGAAAACTCCACCTCGTTAGAAGGCAGATCTATAGGAGACGGTGTTTCTGGAGGCGACTCTATAAGAGAAGGTGTTTCTGAAAACTCCACCTCGTTAGAAGGCAGATCTATAGGAGACGGTGTTTCTGGAGGCGACTCTATAAGAGAAGGTGTTTCTGACTCCTGGAGTTCTGGCTTGGTGTTCCAGATTACCCCCAGCATATCAAGTACCTTCTTTATTGCCTTAAATACCACAACCTGACCTATTGGTGCAGATATCATCCGTGAAACTGTGTCAAAACCTTCCTTGGGCTCAATAGATAGGACGCCTTGGGATGTAAACCTTTGATAATGCTGCTCCGAGGAAACTACTCCAACGTTTCCCCAATATCCCCAATTAATAGTCTTCACCTTGAAGGGCGCTATTTTACTAATAGCATGGGCATATGAGTCTTCAAAAGTACATCCCGCAGCATGGTTACCCTGCTTCTTGTTTCCAATAAATGATTGCACGGAGGAGAAGTAAACCAAAAAGTCCATAGGCTCATTTTTAAGCACCTTGTACAGTATTACACTTGCTTCGGCCTTTGGTGACAGTGCTGTTCTGAAGGCGTCCTCTTCCATATTGGCAATAGTTTTGTCATCTAATACAACAGCCGAATGGAATGCACCATTTATATGCCCAAATTTCCTCTTAGCAAATGCAACCGCACCTGACATACTATCATAGTCTGTACCCTCTGCCCTGATGTATAGCACATCACCGCCTAATAACCTAATGTCCTGGATTTTCTCCTCCTGAGCTGGCTTTAGGCTATTACAGTCTATTAGGATTAGCCGTGCCTCTACAGTTTGCGCCAGATATGCCGCCAGTTCAAGGCCTATACCACCGGCTCCACCTAAAATTAGGTAAACACCATTGTTTTTGAAAGGAAGTGTTTCGCATTCAGGTAATTCAATAGGCGTAAAGCGCCGCACATACCTTTTCAGACTTCTGAGGAAAACATATTGACCAGACTCATGACCGGTTTCTGTAATAGCTTGCATAATCCACTCATTGGCCCACTCCTCTGACTTCGCCCCATTCAACTCATCAATATCTATATCAACGCAGCTAACCCGCCAACGGGGATATTCCTTTGCCAGGGTAAGGGCAAGGCCCAGTATTCCCCCTGCAAAGGGATTGTCCATCTCACTATCGTATAGAGAAACGGTATTATTTGTGATAATTTTCAGTTTTAGTGCATCGTAACTAACCCCTGCCATTTTTAAAGCATTCACAAGTCTATATAGACCTAAAACCCCTTCCTCTAGGCTCTGTCTCAAAAACTTCAGGTTATCAATATCTGGGGGCTGTGTTTGAATACAACCAAGGAAATAAACTAAGTCTACATCTCGTAAAAATTTCTTGCAGCTACGAAAGCCATCCCTGTCAAAGCTGGAAACTTCCCTTTGCGAGTGAGATAATTCTCTATTTTCGTAGCGCATAAGAATCTCAAATACAGTTGCCCTCTCATGCTGCTCTTTGATAAGGTCCTTTAGCCTTGTACTCTCCTCAGTATAAACAATTACAACCTTTTTGCTGACAAGTGCATCATTATCTGACTGGGGTGACACTTCCTCCACCCATTCGGGTTTAAAAAGAAAGGACTCTGTCTCGTCCTTGCACTTCCGCAGGTTAAGGCCTTCTATTCTTACACAAACTCGGCCTGTGTTATCGAGAATCGCCAAATTGAAACGCCCCTCATCTAGTGGCTTTATATAAACATAACTAGAAGTTTTTAGTGGGCTTAATACCGTCATACAGTCAACACAACAAGGATGCCTCAGGCTTTGTCCATCTGTATCCTCTTCCTTAATAAAGCCTATTGCCGCCTGTATTGAACCTTCCATAATGGACGGATGGACTGTGTACATATCAAGCTCATCGATATATTCCTGTGGAAGCTCTAGCTTAGCCAGCACCTCCCTGCCGTTTGACCAAATTCGGGTGACACTTTTTAAGTATTCTCCATAATCCAGCCCTAATCTATGGAATCTGTCATATAGCTCCGCTTTGCTAATTACAGTATTCGACCTGCTCTTTATTTTTTCTATAGGAGCATGTTTACTCTGAGCAGTCACCGAAACCGGATGTATCTCGCCCTTTGAATACAGTTGTTCACCATCTTCTCCCTTAACCTCATACTCATAGTAACCTTCCGTCGATCTGAGGGATATAATAACTACTCTCTCCTGATTTTTTTCCACTACCGTCGGTGTAGGCCACACAACATTTCTCAGCTCCATTTCTGTATCACTGTCTAGGAGCTTAGCTGCAGCATAGGCCATTTCAAGATATGCCACCTCCGGTAAAAATGACTGGGATTTCAGCTGATAATGTCTGACCACAGCATCCTTTGAGCTAAGTGTTTTCTTATATAGAACCTCATGATCCAATAACTTCGGAATAACACTGTCAATAAGCGGGTGAAGTCCCTCTGATGCCTTACCTTGTATCAGAGCACCTTTCTTGAGCAAATCTCCAGCATCAACATATCCGCTGGAATTGCTGTCCTTTCCCTTAGCTCTAAATAAATCGTTGCTCATCTCTATCCCCCAAATGACTGTAACTTAGAATTATCAACACGATTCATTGCCAGTATTATTTTAGTCTATATTTCCCTGGAAAAACTCACATCTACACTGCTTTCCTTAAAACATACCCTTTCATTCAACATAATACTTTATCCTTTTACGTAATATGCTAATTAGCAACACACTTTTTCTACAATATCCAATGCTAAATTCACCATCTGAATATCTCCTAAAAACTTTATCTCTATCCATGCTTGTCTTTTATGCCTATTTATTTTTTTGATTATACTTTCTTGCCCCTTAAGTGGACCTTCTACTATACGAACTTTATCTCCCTCTATAACCCCACAAGATGACTCAATACAGCGATTGCTATTTGATAAACTCAATAACATCAGTCTTTCTGATTCCCTAAGGGAAATTTCCGTATTTGAGTATTTAACCAAGCGAACTATATCTTTTATGCTACTGGTCAGTTGATTTGTCATTTTAACAAATTCATGACCGGGTATCTCAGACTCGATAAAAAGGTAACTCGGAAATAGTGGTTTTATCTCTTTACTTAGTACTCCGGCCTTCTTGAAAATCCTCTCATGTAGAGGCACGAATGGATAAAACAAATCATTATCAAGCCTACTTTTTAAGAGTCTCTCGACTTTCTCCTCCCTACCTGTTCGCACAAAAAGTACATACCAATACATACATTAGCCTCACAATTATTCTGTAATTTAATTTCTACTGTATTTCCATATAGCTTCTCTCCTTCACTAACATTGCAAGGTAAACTTCAATGACTCCTACAGTTTGTTCACCATCAGAAGCTAATGTGACCCCCAGTGATTAGCATACAATAGGTTACTTTTATGTAAACACGATACTTCCATTAGCTATAAATGCTATCTTCCTCTATACTGAATACGTATATAACTTATTTGTGATATAATAAAAATAGCAAAGCAAGATAGCCTAAAGCTATTGCGCTACTGGCCTATAAATCATCCGATTCCGCCAAGAAGTTGTGTGATTTATGGGCTTAATTTTTGTCTTTCTGCAAACATCTGTAAATAGGCCTCGTCGAATAAACCCAATTCATATGTTCTTCTAACAGTTCAACTGAACACATCTTCGCCACAATTCCCCTTTTCTCCTACACAATTCCATATAAAATAGTGTTACTACTAAATTATATACAAATATCTATTAATTGTCAATTTCTTTTTGTTTATATAATTGCTGGCATTGTTGCTTTATTATAGAGGGACTAACTAGAACTATGTCTTTTAATCAAATTCTAAGAAATTCATAGAGAATATAGTTGATAGTCAATTCGCTTCGTTCAGGGAGTCAGGTGGAGAGTGAACTCCACCTGAACAAGAAAGTAATTAATTCGTCTTCATTAATCGCCGACCTATATAGGTCGGCGTCTTCTGAAGACATCGATAAAATGATTGTTTACGACTTTAATTACATCATTACTATCTACTTACCACTTTTCAAATACCATATCCATTGGGGAAGACCTTTTAGTTACTTAGCATAAATGTCTGCCTCATGAAGTTTTAGTAAATTATTACAGAACTCTTCACCTAACAATTTAGTTGCCTTGCATTTTGCCTTTTCTGTAGAAATATTCATAGGGTGCATATGCCATTGAATATATTTAGCTATCTCAAGCATTTTCTCCTTTGTCAGATGGCGCAAATAGAATAAGCTCATGTATGCAGACACATTTTGATGACCATAAAAATGCGCAACATCCGTAGGATTACCCTTTAAATCCTCAAACTTCTTCGTAAACTTTTTACCAATATCGTGCAGTAATGCTGCGTTTACCAGTATATCATTATCAAAATGCTCCTTGATATATTCCATACACTTTCTACAATGCTTCCCTATCGTTAATGTATGAAAAGGGTTGTCCTGGGAAATTGTATCCAACTCCTCAAAAAGTTCCTCAATGTCAAACTTCTCGTCATCATTAAACACAATCTCAATGTGATCCCAACCTTCGAAGTACTGAGGAACAAAAATCCCTCTATACATATTCTCAATTACTTTCTCAGGAACTCTTCTACTTCTGGCACAATTCTGTTTCTGACACTTTTCGTATGGGGTAGCAACCATATAGCATTCTTTATAACATCCTACCTTCAATTTCTCTAAAAGGGATTTCCTCTTTTTGTAACCTAAATTCGTCGCATCGTAGATTACACTTGTGCCCTCCAGCAAATCACGGCTGATTCTTTTATACAATTCTTGAAAAATCAACCCATTGCTATCTTGATTTTTAGCGTCCCCAAACAACTCTTCTCTCAAGTTATCTGAAGAATGTAGATCCGCATTTTCCATAATAGATAGTTCCTTTGCAATAGTGCTTTTCCCACTCCCCGGAAGGCCAACCATCATAATAAACTTGTTCATCTATGTTTCCTCCAAGTCAGCAAACAAAGCAGCATATGTTTGTTCTAGCCCCATCTCGTTTATTTTTTTGTATTTAGTAATATTGACATAACAGGTCTTTAAGACATGGTATTCTAATTTTAGATATTTCTGCCGTAAATATCCCTGTATTTCTTTGGGACAATTTTCAGTGACCCAGATCATATATTCCTTCCTGTCATCCAAAGGCGCCCTGTTGTAATAATCCTCAATCTTCTCATTCATGCTTTTCTTATACTCATAAATAACCTTGGCAACCAGGTTTGATCTTTCTCTATAGTTATCTGGCACCTTACTGATTAAGTCATCATAAATACCATCTGCAACGCTTTTAATAATTATACTTGCTGATGAAAATTTGCCTAAAAATCTATGCAGTTCAACATAATCATCGCACATAAGCTTAATCATGTGTCCGTCAATATTTAAAACTCATCCTTCCTTTTCACTGGATTTTAATCTTTTAACATGGCTTGTAAGAAGTCCTCCACATCTAAGCCACATTGCTCACGTTAGTGAGAGCGAAGGTGGAGGATGAATTGCCTTGACGGACTTGTAAAAAGAAGCAGGCAATATACAGGAAAAACTATGTATCAATTGAGTATAGAGCTAGACTGTGACAAAATGGAATCAGTAATAGATATTTGTAAAGGGTTGAAAAATAATGAAGTTGGATAATAACAATCACTCAGTATTCGCAATGTTTTATCACCAATGGCCTTACAACCTTTTTTTAACATCCATAAGCTGAGTTGTTTCAATAGTCAGGTTCTTTAATTGCACAAACTCAAATTCTGTTGCATCAATACAATTGTTCTCGAATACTGAATTATCCAGGTTGCACTAGCTAAAACTGCATGCTTGAAATCGCAACTACCAAATACATTTTATGTAGGATTTATTCAAGAAGAATCCACATTTTCATGCTGATTAAGCTATATAAGGCAATTTATGACTTGCCACCCTTAATGACTTTTATTTCAACCTCCTGTTTATCAACCCTTAGAGTCAAAATATCAATTTTGTTTTCAACTATTTCAAGGCGTTCATAGATTTGCTTATAGCCGTCGAACAAAGCTTTACAGTTACTGTCCAGCTTATTTTCAATACGGATAATATCATTCTTCAGACTGCTAACGTCGTTCTTCAGACTGCTAACGTCGTTCTTCAGACTGCTAACGTCGTTCTTCAGACTACTAACGTCGCTCTTCAGACTGCTAACGTCGTTCTTCAGACTGCTAACGTCGTTCTTCAGACTACTAACGTCGCTCTTCAGACTGCTAACGTCGTTCTTCATATCTTTGAAATCAACCTTGAACTCTGAAAACTCACTATACATTTTTGTTAATAATTCAAAGGTTCTATCTTCCATATCAGTACACCACCTTCACACAATATTCTATCAAACTAGAAAAGAAAATGCTACATGATTTCTGTCTATAATTATTACTTAATCAGTGCCTCTTCTAGCTATCATGTGCTATGGCAGCTCACCGATCAGAAATAACCAGAGCGTCCTCTAGTTACCTCTGTGCTCGCCTATAGGTTCTCTAGCTGCTTATCAATAACTTCTAGGCGATTTTGCATTACCTTCTTTTGTTCTTGAAGCAATTCTTTTTGCGTATTAGAGGATAGTCCATTCACTGTAAAACCTCTTCCAAAACCACATCCGCAACCGCGTCTTCGTGCAAATCCTAATCCCGTTCTGAGACCAGCTTCATACTTAACTGCATTTGCGCCTGTACAAAGTCCTAAACCTCTTCCAGTCATTTCTCCAGCACCCATTGGGCCAGTTCCATCTCTTCTTGGCATATCTTTCACCTCCTATAGTTTATGACATATGTCATTTATAATTCTAATTATATCTCATTTATGGCATATGTCAATAACTATTTTTCTACGTCTTCAGAAATCGCCGGCCGCTTACACGCAAAACAGGGCAACTCCTTTTCATTGAGCAACCCTGTTACTGTCCTCACTACCATAAAATCCCCCAATCCGGACAGCTACAGGCAAAATGGATTTCATTGGGTGATGGGAGCATGCCGTAATTGTTTTACCATTTCATTTCGCCTTTTTACAGTGGTACCCCCATGAAGCACAAAGCCTTCTTTTAAAAAAATTTCCTTAAGAAAGTCCGAAAGTGGCTCTGTCATTTCTCTAAACTGCGTAAATACCAAAACCCGCTCTCTTTTTTCATGTATTGTTTCTCATATTTCTCTTAATTTTTCAAACTTACCGCTATGCTCGGCTTTATACCCTTCTCTACCGAGATACTGATCTGGATGGTTGCATATTTGCTTGAATTTCATGATGCTGGATAATATAAGCCCCTTTCTCTTGATACCTTCTGAAACCATAAGCTTTTCATCAATTTGATCAATCAATTGTTTGTATAAAGCTATCTGTTTCTTGGACAAGGAGGTAAAGGCATTGATTTCTATCTTGTTAGGCAGATCAGATATAATCTTTTTATGGCTGAATCATCTTTCGAAGTTTAGAGTATCCCACTGCGTTATAGGCTAGTCCTTTTGTAAATTCAGTAAATTCTTTGGCAGTCCGTGAACTACATCGCCATTGAAATGGCGAGCTTCTGATTCGAGATGAAGCCTTCGT
>CAZEIH010000025.1:2117-44716 GCA_964512095.1 uncultured Oscillospiraceae bacterium | reverse complement strand
CCAGCGACACGAGGATTTTCAGTCCTCTGCTCTACCGACTGAGCTATCTGGGCATATTACAGATGATGTAACATCATCTGTAGTTGGCGACCCGGAAGGGACTCGAACCCTCGACCTCTAGCGTGACAGGCTAGCGTTCTAACCAACTGAACTACCGGGCCATATATCGCTGGCGATAAACTTAAAATTCCCCACTTGACTACATAGACAAGTAAAAAACTCTTGGTGGGCACTATAGGGCTCGAACCTATGACCCCCTGCTTGTAAGGCAGGTGCTCCCCCAGCTGAGCTAAGCGCCCCAATTGTCTATCGCCACGAGCGACAATAACTAGTATACAAAAAACACACATTAAAGTCAATAACATTTTCAAATTTGCATCAAGTAATTTCAAGTCAACTTCTATCTTATATGACACAAAACTCCTCTGATGCTTTAACTTGGTTTTTCGCCGCTGCTGCAATAGCTCATATCAAGGCCCTTAGCTCATCCTCTGTAAACTGATATTTACTATTACAAAAATGGCACTGAAGCTCTGCACCGTGCTGTTCATTTACTAGTTCTAGCAATTCCTTAGAACCAAGGCTGATTAGATTCCTCTCCATCCGATCCCTACTACAGTTACATTGGTATCTACAAGAATTTCTATCGGTGATTTGTAGCTCCTTTTCTCCTAGCAGGCTATTCAAGACCGCTTCTGCATCCATGCCCACAGACAACATATACGTTATAGTATCAGCAAAAAACACCTTGTCCTCGATAAATTCTATTATACTTTCATCAGCTCCAGGCATTAATTGAATAATGTAACCACCTGCAGTCAGTATATTTTCATCGGAATCCACCAAGACTCCAAGTGATACCACGGTTGGAATTTGCTCAGACGATGCAAAATAGTAGGCCATATCTTCACCAATCTCACCTGAAACCAAGTCAACATAACCTACATATGGCTCTTTTAGGCCCATGTCCTTTATAACATTTAAGTAACCCTTTCCAACAGCCTGAGCCACATCCAGTTTACCGGTAGAATTCAATGGAAGGTATACATGTGGCTCATACACATAACCCCTAACATTTGACTGAGAATCAGATACCACTATTATTCCCCCAAGGGGTCCGTCTCCCTTAATCTGTATCGTCAATACATCCTTTTCATTCTTAAACATCCTGCCCATCATCGCTGCTGCGGTGAGAGTCCTCCCCAGGGCTGCCGATGCCACCGCAGATGTACCATGAGCAATATGGGACTGTTGAACAAGATCCTTTGTCACTGCCGCAAAGGCACGTACCTGTCCTCCAGCGGCAGTTGCTCTTACTATATGATCCTTCATGCTTCCTCCTATGTTCGCCAACACCAAACTGATAACAAATCATCTCTCCTAATGAATCAAGAACCCCGATATTATATATCGAGGTTCTTGTTTGCTGACTAGATTTATGTTAAAGTTTTATAAACTTTAATTACATAACCCTTGAGACATTTGCAGCCTGGGGTCCCTTAGCACCCTCAACAACATCAAACTCTACTTCGCAGCCTTCTTCGAGGGTCTTAAACCCATCCATTGTGATAGCTGAAAAATGAACGAAAACATCATTTCCGTCGTCTCTTTCAATAAAACCAAAACCCTTCTCAGCATTAAACCATTTCACTCTTCCTTTTTGCATTACATAAAACCTCCTGAATTTAACTTGGGTTTAGCTGCACTTTGTGCCTTTTTCGCCAAACCTTAATCAGTTTAACACATTCTTTCATGGCTTGTCAATCAAATAGATTACATAATCTATAACCAATTATGATTTTGATGTTTACCATAAAATATTGTGATTTTATATTTCCACAATATCCATCTTTATATACAGTAATCAATAAGTAATATTATCCTTGCTTTTCGCATACGAAAAAAACTCGTTCACACCTTCTACCGGGCCTAGTAAAACCAAATTCCGAAAATACTCCTAGTACCTTCATTCCTGCTTTACTCAGCATTTCTGTTAATTCCTCCACAGTATAGTTCCTCTCAAAATGCACCTCATCAAACCTCCTGTAGAGCTCACACTCGCTTTGCCTGACATAAAAGGTCAAATCAAACCTACACACACCTGAGGATTTATCATAGGTGTTTTGCCAGATGTAAGATACATCTTCCGATGTCTCATAAAAGACATTTGATGCAAGAATATTTTCGAATTTATATGGTGAATTGATATCAAAAATGAAAAGGCCCTTTGGATTCAGGTAATTGTTAACCCATCTGAAGAGGCGTTTCAGATCATTTTTATAAGTTATATAGTTAAGGCTATCCATCAGGCAGGTAATTGCATCCACCGTACCATACAGCTCAAAATCTGTTATATCCTGATTGAGAAACAGAATTTCAGAGTTGGCATCGATGGCCTTTTGCTTTGCGCAGCTTAGCATCTCAGCTGAAGCATCAATCCCAATCATTTCATAGTCTCTTCCATCCATCTCAAGACAGAAGCTACCTGTGCCACAGCCAAGGTCAACTATCATCCTTGGTTCACAGCCAAATCTCTTGAATATAGAAACAATGTAATCAGCCCATTGAGAGTAATTCACATCCCCCATAAGTCTGTCGTAATAAAATGCAAAATCACCGTAAATCGTTATCACCTCTTGTCTATAATGCCATAAAAGACTACTGATGTCAGCATAAATTGCACAACTACTGCAAAAACACTATAAAAAAAGCTGCAAACATTATGCAGCTTCTCTTACTTTATAGTCACACATGAAGTTATTTTAACTCAACGTCACATCTGTTCCTGCTTTACTTCCTGTAACGCTTTCCTCCTTTTTGAAACAAGCCCTCCAATTTTCCCTGTCTCCTTGGCAGAGAGGCTCTTCCAGCCAAATTTCACCACCTTTTCCCCAAGGCCCAGCTCCCGGGCAATTTCAAACTTGAGCATATCTTGCTTTTTTTCCATATCCACACCCCTCAGTCCTATTTTACATTCTTATTAGGTATATTGTGGATTAAATTTATTTTTTATACATAACTAATAACCTATTTCCCCGCGTAGCGCCTCAATGGCTGACTTCAGCTGTATATCCTTATCCCTGGGTATTTGCGAAACAGGATAATTTCTGTAATCATCGAAAACATCCACCTCTATATCAGGCTTGATACCCTCACCGTGTATACACACCCCTGATGGTGTAAAATACCTGGAAATGGTCACCTTAAGCCCAGACCCATCCTTCAGTAACTTCAACTCTTGGACGAGCCCTTTTCCAAAGGTTTTAGTTCCTACAAGCTTTCCTACCCCATGATCCTTTATAGAACCGGCAAGTATCTCAGAGGCACTAGCACTGTTTCCATTGATTAATAGCACCATCGGTAAATCAATTCTTGATTTACCGGATTTTTGAGTCTCTTTCTTGCCATCTCTGTCTTCGGTATAAACTATAATGCCCTCAGGTAGCAAACTATCTGCAATTTGCACAACCTGTTCGTAGGACCCCCCAGGATTATCCCTTAAATCAATTATTAAACCGTCTATACCCTTTTTCATCATGCTACTAAGATCATTCCTAAAATACTTAGCAATTTCGCTATCGAACATAACTAGCTTAATATATCCAATATTACCATCGAGTATCTCACTTTTAATATTCGATGCCTTTATTCTCTTTCTAGTTATATCAAACTGGTGATACCGATCCTCTGTAGGCCTGTAAACCGCAATACTGACACTGGTGTTTTCCTTTCCCTTTATCATGCTTATTATCATGTTTTCATCACTAAACGACGTTACATCCGTATCATCTACCTTGACAATCTTATCCCCCTGCTTCATCCCAGCAATTTGTGCAGGAGAGCCTTCATAGGGCTCAATCACAGTTAGAAGTCCTTTATCATCTACATTAACAGTGACTCCAATACCTACATAGCTGCCTTCTGATTTCTCCAAAAACGTCTGCATCTGATCCTTGTTAAAATACACTGTATAAGGATCCTCCAGCGATTCTGCAAGACCGTATGTAGCGCCTTCTATCAACTTGTTTTCGTCAACGCTCTTATAATAGTCTTTCTTTAGAATATCTCTTACCTGGTTAAACTTTACCACGTTTTCAAAGTTCACCGTTTCTGCATCAAAGCTGATAACATGCCTATTTACAGAAGCAAATGCTGAATACATAAAAAATATGGTTGCACAGACAGAAACCGCCACTGTCGCGGCGACTATTGCAGCGACCTGACGAAATGAAAAATTTCTACCCATCTTGCACGCTCCTTAAGTCAGTTTGGTTTTTATACAGAACAAGCATTACTAACCTGTGACGTTATTAGGCCAATTAATATATCATATGCTGCCTGCTAAATAAATAAACCCGGTTTTTGACCGGGTTCATTGTTAACTATATCAAGAAACCAAATAGTAACAGCTTCAATACCTTCTACTTGCTTATATAACCCTTCATTGGATCCTTTGTAGCACCATTTACCCTTACCTCAAAATGAAGGTGATTTCCGGTTGATAATCCAGTACTACCAACCTTAGCTATAACCGCACCTGCCTTGACTTCTTGCCCAACCTTTACACAAATCTTGCTAGCATGGGCATAAAGAGTAGTGATACCGCCGCCATGATCTATTACAACCATATTGCCATACCCGCTATTATCATATTTTGCAATAATTACTGTACCACTGTTAGCTGCCACTATCGATGCACCTTTGCTTGCACCTATATCTACACCTGTATGTAGCTTGTATTTCCTCAGTATAGGATGTTTTCTCATACCATATGTAGATGTTACTCGATACGAACTAGGGCAGGGCCATACCATGGTACCGCCGGCATACTTCTTCTTAGTAGAAAGATTCTTAATGACGCTGTTGAGTTTTTTAGACTCCTCAATCATCTTGTCAATTTCTTTTTCTATACCTGCTATCTCTTTGCTGCTTCTGGATATTTCGCCCTCCACCGCAGATCTGTTGGTTTTAAGCTGATCAAGCCGCTCCTGCTTCTCCCGGGCCTTTCCCTCCAAAAATTCCTTCGCCTGCTGCTGGAGCTGTTTCTTTACCTCTACATCCTGTTTGGCTTCCTCAAGCCTTTGAATCATCTCATTGTCATTTTCAGAAATGACAGACATGTAATGGAGTCGTTCATAAAACTCAACCACACTTTTAGATTCCATCAATGTGTCTAGTACAGATGTGCTAGAGTTCTGATACATTACCTGAAGCCTAGTCTTTACTATCTCGTCTTGCTGATTGTAATAAGCTATAGCTTCTGCAAGGGCCATTTCAGTCTGTCTGAGATGCTCCTCTGCATCACTAATCTGGTTGAGAAGCTCCTCATATGCATTTGTCTCCGCTGTCTGCTCTTTCGCTATTGCGGCTCTTTCCTTTTCCAGCTTGCTCTTTTCATTTAATTCACTCTTTTGTTTTTTCTTGAGCTCAGCTATTCGATTGTCCGTGGATGTTTTTTTGTTCTTGGCGTCTGTAAGCTCATCTGCCATGATAGGCAACATAGAAGAAGCCATAATTGCGATTAGAAGTATCGCTACAGTAATTATCTTCTTCACAAATCTTACCTCCGTTATATAGTCTATTATTACTTTCTGCAAAGGAGTGTCCCCCCTAAATCTATACCCTAAGGTGCCTTCGCAGTGATACAAAACTACCTATTGTACCAATCACAGTACCAATTGCTAAATACCATAAAATCAACTGTGTCCAAATATCCTTTATATCTACCATAACCAACATCCGTGACTCAGCAAGAAACAAATCCTGCGCGAAGTTTTCGTGTATCGCACTGTATCCGTATGCTGTTATTACAAATGCCAAAATTGCACCAATTATGCTTATTATAACACCTTCCACAACAAAAGGCCAGCGTATAAACCAATCTGTGGCCCCAACGTACTTCATAATGTTAATTTCCTTGCGTCTTGCAAACACCGTTAGCTTAATAGTATTTGAAATAATAAACACAGATACTATTAAAAATATAGCAATCATCACACTACTTCCCAGTCTAAACCAATATGACACCCTTGTAATAACTTCTATGGTATCCTGGGAATAGCTTACCTTTTCAATGCCGTTAATATCTCCAAGGGATTTAACAACCCCGTCACTGTAGCCCATGTCCTTAAGCTTTAATATAAAAGATACAGGAAATATCTCTGACCCATACCCATCTAATATGGCAGAATTTTTCCCAAGCTTATCTCGCATCTTCTCAAAGGCCAGCTCCTTACTCACCCTTTCATACTGCAAAACCCTATTGTCATTCTTTATTGCATCCTCTACCCGCTGTACCTGTGTGTCATCCAGCTCTACATAGCAAAAAGCCTCCAGCTGGGGTTGTTCCTTCCAGATACCAATATTTTCTTCCATATTAAATGCAACCAATAAAAATACGCCAAACACAATAAGTGAAGCAACTACTATAGCAACCGATGCCAACGACATTAGCTTATTTCTATATGAATTAACAAAACCCTCTTTAAATATATGCCTGATTGTTCTTATCCTCATCCCTATAAAGTCCTTTCTCCTGGTCCCTCACGATTAAACCCTTGCTAATTGAAACAACACGTTTCTTCATCTCATCAACGATTGATTTTTCATGAGTTGCAACAATAACCGTTGTGCCTCTGTGATTTACTTCACTCAGGAGCTTCATTATTTCCCATGATGTCTCCGGGTCAAGATTTCCTGTTGGCTCATCTGCAATTAAAAGCGATGGATTGTTGGCCAGAGCCCTTGCCAGGGCAACCCTCTGTTGCTCTCCACCGGAGAGCTGATTGGGATACATATTTGCCTTCCTGCTCAAGCCCACCAGTGCAAGGGCCATCGGAACCTGTCTTCTAATCTCCTTTGGCAAGGCCTCGGTAATAATCATAGCAAAAGCAACATTTTCATAAACTGTTTTGTTCGGGAGAAGCCTGAAATCCTGAAAAACGACCCCAAGACTTCTTCTAAGATACGGAACTTCTTGCCTTGTCATGGATGAAACATCATACCCATTTACATATACTTCTCCTTCGTCTACACTCTCTTCCTTGAGAAGAAGCTTGACAAGGGTTGATTTACCCGAACCGCTTGGTCCCACTACAAAAACAAATTCGCCTTTTTCTATTTTAAGATTAATATCCCTTAGGGCTACTGTGCCATTGGGATACGTCTTAGATACACCTTTTAACTCAACCACTTCATGCACCCCATTAATTAATATCGTCTAATGTATGATACGCTTTATATACTGTGATTTCTTTCTACAAAAAAGTATAAAAATCCTGCTAAATAGTGTAACAAATATATTTCAACTTCCAATGGGGGCAGGCCCCCATACCCCCTCGCTACGGGCGAAATGAATTCGCCCTACGCTACACTCCGTGCACCACGCCTATACGTGGTGTTTGAACAATGTCGGCTGGTCGATGACTTCGTCATCTGCTCGCCCATGCATCCTGACTGACTCACGCATTGGACCAACATAAAGGTTACACTTATCTAAACTCACCACGTAGATTTTCTGCCTTATCTAAATATTTCTTCACAAGCAATGATACCTTAAATATGATAGCATCATCAAAATTCCTCAGGTCAAGACCTGTGTTTTTTTGTATCTTATCCAGCCTGTATACCAAGGTGTTTCTGTGTACATACAGCTGTCTAGATGTCTCACTGACATTCAGACTATTTTCAAAAAACTTTTGTATGGTAAGCAATGTTTCCTGGTCCAGGGTTTCAAAGGAGCCCTTTTTAAATACCTCCTTCATAAAAAGCCTACACATTGTGGTGGGGAGTTGATATATCAGCCTTCCTATACCCAAATTATCATAGTTGATAATAGCCTTGTCATTCTCAAAAATACCACCAATCTGTAAAGCTGTCTGCGCTTCCTTGTAGGAACGTCCTATATCCCAAACGCTATCTACTATTGAACCAATACCAATTTGTGCCCTTACCATTATCTCGGTATTTAGCATATTGATAATGGATTTCGCTGTTTTATTAATTTCCTTCGTATCGCTTGCATCCTTTAGCTCTTTTATCAGCACCAGGGTTTCATCGTCAAGGGCTATCACATAGTCCTTAGTCCTTTTCGGGAATAGTCCCTGAATAGCCTCGTGGGGCTGTATATCCCTTACTCTGTCCGTCTTAATCAGAAACACCACGCGGTAGGTATTAAATGGTATGTGAAGTTCTTTAGCCTTGGTCTGAATATCTCCTGGCAGTATATTGTCAGTAATAATATTTTTAAAGAAATTTCCTTTATCGAATTTTTCCTCGTAATAATTCTTAAGGTTAGAAACATTAATGGCAAGTAAAGAAAGCAGCTTTTTGCTATTCTCGCCATCCATTACAGTGAATACTATGAATTCCAGCCTGTTCTTAATATAAACCTTCTGAAATATCCAACCGCCAACCTGGGTAAATAAGCCTTTGTCGCTGATAATCTCAGAGATTGAAGGATGCATTGTACCTGACATTTGCTCATCAGTACTACCCAGAATAAGGCCAGTTCCATCCATTATTCCGAAGCTTCCAATCATATAATCCCGTATTTGGTAAATTAAATTCTGAAAAAGTCTCACTTCTATACCTCCTGCCATCTTTTTTCAGGCAAGTATGCCGAGTGTTATGCAAAATCATCGCTAAAGCTTATTATACTATATTGAGAATAGATTTGGAATAAGTCAATTTGTCTTCATTCATCGCCTACCTATAGAGGTCAGCGTCTTCTGAAGACATAGATAAAAACAGCGCTGTTTATTCATCAGCGCTGTTTTTATAATACTTATTTTTGCTTCTGCATTACTTTTAGTTTACTATTGTCTTTTCAGTATCCTTATCAAAAAGATGGATTCTATTGGTATCAATAGCTATGTTAACAGTATCGCCAGATCTAGTCTTTGTTCTCGGGCTAACCCTTGCAGTACAGCTAACACCCTCAATAAACATATGAAGGTATGTCTCTGAGCCGAGCATTTCAACAACCTCAACATCTGCTTTAACAATGCTGTCAGGCATGGATTCGAGGAATGATTCCTCATCATGCATACTTTCAGGTCTGATACCCATAACCACTTCTCTGCCGATATAGTCTGTACCTTCAAGCTTCTTAGCCTTGCCTTCAGGAAGTTTAATTTCGCCTTCAGTAAATTTCAGGTATATTGCCTCACCGCGCTTGTCAATAGCTGCATTTATGAAGTTCATCTGCGGGCTGCCAATAAAGCCTGCAACAAACATATTGACCGGTCTGTCATAAAGCGAAGTAGGAGTATCGACCTGCTGTACTAAACCGTCCTTCATAACAACGATTCTGGTACCCATGGTCATAGCTTCTGTCTGGTCATGTGTAACATAGATAAACGTCGTGTTCAGTTTCTGATGAAGCTTTGTGATTTCAAGTCTCATCTGTACTCTCAGTTTGGCATCAAGGTTTGAGAGAGGCTCGTCCATTAGGAATACCTTAGGGTCACGAACTATAGCACGTCCGAGAGCAACCCTCTGTCTCTGACCACCGGAAAGAGCCTTAGGTTTCCTGTCAAGTAGATGCTCAATCTCAAGAATCTTTGCTGCTTCATGCACCCTCTTCTTGATATCATCCTTAGGAGTCTTTCTGAGCTTTAGTCCAAATGCCATGTTGTCGAAAACAGTCATATGTGGGTACAATGCATAGTTCTGGAAAACCATTGCTATGTCTCTATCCTTTGGCTGTACATCATTTACAAGTCTGTCTCCAATGTAAATTTCACCCTCAGTAATTTCTTCGAGACCTGCGACCATTCTAAGAGTCGTAGTCTTTCCACAGCCTGATGGTCCAACGAGGATTATAAACTCTTTGTCCTCAATGTCTAGGTTAAAATCACTTACAGCTGTGACGCCACCGTCAAATCTCTTGTATACATTTTTTAATTTTACACTTGCCATTTTTTACCTCCCATATACGAATACGGTATTTATACTTTACTTAATAATATACCATGTTGCATTTTTTTCAACTAGTATACAATTAAACAAAATTGAAAATAGGTATTTAGTAACTTTGCATAATGGTTCTATAATAAACTCTTGAATTATTATTCATTTTTGTGTATAATTATAAACTGTTATTCATGTTACTATAGTAGTTATAAGTCATTTATTCAGCAATAACGCTATAATAAAGATAAGATACTCAAAGGAAGGTGAATTCTTGTGGCACATAAAATATTTGTAGACGGGCAGGAAGGAACTACAGGCCTGCAGATAAATGAACGACTGTCACGGCGCAGCGATATCAAGCTACTTAAAATTGATCCCGAGAAAAGAAAAGATGTTATAGAAAGAAAAAAGTTGATTAATGAAGCAGATATAGTTTTTTTGTGTCTGCCTGACGATGCAGCAAGAGAATCAGTTTCCCTTGCAGAAGGCAGTTTGGCAAGAATCATAGATGCCAGTACAGCACACCGTACAGATGACAACTGGTCTTATGGTTTCCCTGAATTAAGTAGAAAACACAGAGAAAAAATCAAAGCTGCCTCCAGAGTCTCGGTGCCGGGCTGCTATGCTTCAGGCTTCAATGCCCTATTATATCCACTTGTAAATGCTCAGATCGTACCTAGGGATTACCCTATCACCTGTCATGCGGTATCAGGCTACAGTGGCGGTGGGAAAAAGCGTATTGCAGAATATACTTCTGCAGATCCATCTGATGAATCCATCAGAAGTCCAAGATTTTATGCATTATCCCTACAACACAAGCACATACCCGAAATGCGAAAAGTATCCGGACTCAATCAGTCTCCTCTTTTCACACCCATTATCGGCCCCTACTATAAGGGTATGACTGTTGCAGTCCCACTCTATGCAGGCCTATTGAACAAAATGAAAAGTGCTGAAGCAGTCTGTGAATTCCTATCCTCATACTATAAGGATCAACGTTTTATCAAGGTCTTTCCCTATGGATCTCAAGGAGGCGTCGTTGATGGCTTTCTCAGCGCCACCGGCTGTAATGGAACAAATGTCCTAGAAATATGCGTTACAGGAAACGATGAGCATATCCTGCTTACTGCAAGACTCGACAATCTAGGAAAGGGTGCATCAGGCGCAGCAGTACAGTGTATGAACATAATGTTGGGTATTGATGAATCTGTAGGACTGGAATAGAATAGAATAATTGATGTGCGTTAACAATACCGTATTAGGTAATTTGTGGAGGTTATAATGGAGGCAATAATAAAAAAGGCTCAGATACTAATAGAAGCCCTTCCCTATATGCAAAAGCTGCATGGCAAAACCGTTGTAATAAAGTATGGCGGTAATGCAATGATCAGTGAGGAGCTTAAAAACTCAGTAATGGAAGATATCACACTACTGAAGTATATAGGCCTGAATCCTGTAGTGGTCCATGGCGGAGGTCCGGATATAAATAGAATGCTCCAGCGCCTGGATATAAAGAGCGAGTTCGTCAACGGCCTCAGGGTCACAGACAAACAGACCATGGAAGTTGCTCAAATGGTACTGATAGGGAAAACAAATAAGGAAATTGTATCTCTCATAAATCAAAAGGGCGGCAAGGCAATAGGGCTCTGTGGTATTGATGGTAATATATTGGAGTGTGAGCAGTATAAAACAACTGTGGACGGTGTTGAAAGAGATATCGGCCAGGTGGGAAGGATCACAAAGGTCAATTCATCTGTGCTGGAGTTCATGGCAAAGGATGAGTACATACCGGTAATCGCCCCCATTGGTATAGGCCAGGATGGCCGAAGCTACAATATAAATGCCGACACTGTGGCAGGAGAAGTAGCTATTGCTTTGAAAGCAGAGAAACTCATGCTGCTTACTGATGTGGAGGGCGTAAAACCATCAAATAACAGTGTCGAAATATTGCATGCACTTACTGCAGTAGAGGTTCATGAGCTTATAGAGAAAAAGATAATCAACGGCGGGATGATACCCAAGGTGCTGGGTTGTCTGGATGCACTGGACAACGGTGTGGGAAGGACTCATATCATCGATGGAAGAATACCCCACTGTATTCTGCTTGAAATATTCACAAACAAAGGAATTGGCACTATGATAATGAAGGAAAAAATTCTTTATTACGACAAGGAAATGCTGTAATCGTTTTAACTTGAATTCATGCTTCATAAACTTTTTTTCAAGAAGCGGGAGTTCTTTTATTTATTTCTTGCATTTTTATGCATCCTGATGTATAATTATCAATCATTCAGAGGATTGACTATCTCAAAGGAGTTGATATTATGGAGCTTCACGAATTAGTGGAGATGGATTCTAAATATTATATGAATACTTTTGGAGCCAGAACACCGGTCTGCTTTGAATACGGAAAGGGCATGAAGCTATATGATATTCAAGGCCGTCAGTACTACGATTTTCTAGGCGGCATAGCTGTAAATGCTCTTGGTCATGGGCATCCATCCCTTGTTGAAGCTATTAAGTCACAGGCACAGAAGCTAATTCACTGTTCAAGCCTGTACTACATAGAGCCTCAGGCAATGCTTGCCAAATGCCTTGTAGAAAACTCCTGTGCAGACCGTATTTTCTTTGCGAACAGCGGCGCCGAGGCTAATGAAGGAGCAATAAAGCTTGCAAGAATCTACTTTAGGAAGAAAAATATGCCTCAAAGGTATAGCATTATAACGCTGAAGGATTCCTTTCATGGCAGGACACTCACGACTTTAGCTGCCACCGGCCAGGACAAATACCAGAAACCATTCATGCCTTTGATACCCGGCTTCAAGCATGTTCCAATAAATGACCTTGATGCCCTCAAAATGGCCATTGATGATGAAACCTGCGCAATTATGATGGAGCCTATTCAGGGTGAAAGCGGCGTACACCCTCTTAATCCGGAATATGTAAAGGCTGTACGAAACATATGTGACGAAAACGGTCTCTTGTTGATTTTCGATGAAATACAAACAGGTATGGGCAGAACAGGAAAACTATTTGCGTATGAGCACTATGGAGTGACACCTGACATCTTTACACTAGCAAAGGCTTTGGCCGGCGGCGTTCCTATAGGGGCATTATGTGCAAAAGAGAGTGTAGCTCAGGCCTTCTCTCCCGGGGACCACGGTTCCACCTTTGGAGGCAATCCCTTGGCTTGTGCTGCCGGATGTGCAGTGTTAAAGACAATTCTAGACGATGACCTTTTGACAAATGTCGAAAAAATGGGTAGCTACCTTAAAGAGAGGCTACTAGTATTAAAAGATAGGCTAAACATTATTACAGACATCCGTGGCTTCGGTCTGATGATTGGTATCCAATTAGGACAAGATAAAGCCTTGGACGTTAAAAATGAGCTATTTGAAAGGGGATTCCTTGTGGGTAGCGTAGGTGTAAGTGTCATAAGACTGCTCCCTCCTTTGATAATTACAAGAGGAGACATTGACACCTTCGTTGAAGCGTTGGAACAGGTAATTATACCGCTATAGTAATTAGATAGCAAACATATTTCCTGCCTCGCTATAGTTAACAGGAGGCCGACAAATAGTTTGCTAATGAAAATGATAAATCTGTAATTGAGGAGAATAAATATGAAAGCAGTGCTAGTTCTTGAAGACGGAACATATTTTCCAGGTCTGGGTTTTGGAGTTAAGGGTGAAACTATAGGCGAAGTAGTTTTCAACACGTCCATGACAGGCTACCAGGAGATTATAACTGACCCGTCCTATCATGGTCAAATAGTAACAATGACTTATCCTCTCATAGGAAACTATGGATTCAACACTGAAGATAATGAGTCCGCCAATGCTCATTTACAGGGCTTCATAGTAAAGGAGCTGTGTGAGTTTCCCAACAACTGGCGCTGTTCCATTGACACTGATGATTTTTTTAAGCAAAACAAAATAATTGGCCTCAAGGGAATCGATACCAGAGCGTTAACTCAGCATATTCGCAGCTTTGGCAGTATGTTTGGGATAATATCCACAGAATGCGGAAATGTAGATGTTTTACTAGAAAGGCTCAAGGCAAAGATAAAGGAGCCTAGGAACCTGGTAATGGAGGTCACCGCAAAGGAACCTATTCATATAAAGGGTACGGGCAAAAGAATCGTATTGCTGGATTTGGGAGTAAAGCACTCTATCCTCCAATATCTACAGAAGCATAATTGTGATATTCACATCCTACCAGCCTCTTCAACTTATGAGGATATAATTGCCCGGAATCCGGACGGAATAATGGTGTCAAATGGCCCCGGCAACCCAGCGTCTCTTCCGGAGCAAAAAGCGTTGCTAAAGAAGTTGATCGGAAAAAAGCCGCTGTTTGGCATATCCCTTGGTCAACTATTACTCGGGCTAGCTCTAGGCGGTTCAACATATAAGCTAAAATACGGTCACCATGGAGCCAATCATCCTGTGAAGGATTTTACAACAGGTAGGTGTTATATAACCTCCCAGAACCACAATTATGTGTTGGCACAGGATATGAGTGACGATATTGAAATCGTTCAAATAAATGCTAATGACAACACAGTTGAAGCCTTCCGGCACAAAAGTCTACCCGTGCTAGGTGTGCAGTATCATCCTGAAGCTTCGGCTAGTTCCATGGATTCTACATATATATTTGATGATTTCATGAAAATGCTGTAACAATACTCGCGTACATTCTTAGGCTTACAAACAGTAATGCCACAGCACTATAGCTGTTGCATTGCTGTTTGTATATGATATGGAGGAATATATGCCAAAAAGAAATGATATAAATAAGGTGCTTGTCATAGGTTCAGGACCCATAGTGATTGGTCAGGCCGCAGAATTTGACTATTCAGGCTCACAGGCTTGCAAATCCTTGAAGGAAGAAGGAGTGGAGGTCGTTCTGGTAAACAGCAATCCTGCCACAATTATGACTGATGGGGAAACTGCTGACAAAATATATATCGAGCCCATAACCTTGGATTATGTAAAAGAGATAATCTTGAGGGAGAGACCTGATGGTATACTCGCCTCACTGGGAGGGCAGACAGGCTTAAATATGGCTGTTCAGCTGGCTAATGATGGTATCCTTGATACCCTTGGTATAGAACTGTTGGGCACATCGCTAGGTTCAATAAAAAAAGCGGAGGATAGAGAGCTTTTTAAGGAAACTATTCAAAGTATAAATGAGAAAGTGCCCCATAGTACAATTGTGACAAATCTATCTAAAGCAATCGAATTTGCTGAAACAGTAGGATTTCCGATAATAATCCGGCCGGCATACACATTGGGAGGCACCGGAGGTGGCATCGCCTACAATATTGAGGATCTCAGATATATATGCGGTAAAGGGCTCAAGCTCAGCATGATTAATCAGGTCCTGTTGGAGCAAAGTGTTGCCGGGTGGAAAGAAATTGAGTTCGAGGTAATGCGGGACGGATCGGACAACTGTATAATCATCTGTAGCATGGAGAACCTGGATCCTGTTGGTGTTCACACCGGTGACAGCATTGTATTAGCTCCTTGCCAAACACTATCAAAAATTGAGTATCAGATGCTCAGAACCGCTTCCATCAAGATAATACGAGCCCTTGAAATAAAGGGAGGCTGCAATATACAGTTTGCCCTAGACCCTAACAGCTACGACTATGTAGTTATTGAGGTGAATCCAAGGGTAAGCCGTTCAAGCGCCCTTGCATCAAAGGCTACAGGTTACCCCATAGCCTGTGTTACTTCAAAGATAGCTATTGGTATGGATCTGGATGAAATAAAGAATTCCGTCACCCAAAGCACTTATGCTTGCTTTGAACCGGCAATAGACTATATAGTCACCAAAGTACCCCGCTGGCCCTTTGATAAATTCACATCTGCTGATCGTTCCCTGGGAACACAGATGAAAGCCACTGGCGAGGTAATGGCAATTGGCAGGACCTTTGAAGAATCACTACTCAAGGCAATTGACTCATTGGATATAAAGCTCAATTACCAGTTAGGGCTTGAGCTGTTTGACAACAAAACTACACAGGAGCTACTGGAGGTTCTCAGTTCACCTAGGGACGAGCGCATTTTTGCGATTTTCAAAGCATTACAGAAGGGAATTTCTGTTAATAAAATTGTGGAAATAACCAAGGTTGACAGTTTCTTTATACATAAGCTTCAAAATATTGTTCAGGTTGCTGAAGATGTTAAAAACGCCGGAATTGCGTGGCTTGACTATGATTTGTATATCCGTGCCAAGAAAATTGGCTTTGGTGATTCATATATTGCAAACCTTGTAAATGTACCTCTGGATACAATACTGGATCTCCGAGACAAATACCCAATAAAGCCAGTTTACAAGGTTGTAGACACCTGTGCCGGAGAATTTGAGGCTGTTACTCCATATTACTACTCCACCTATGATGAGCGCGACGAGGTAGTCGCTACCGATAAAAGGAAGGTACTAGTTATAGGCTCAGGACCCATCAGAATAGGTCAGGGAATAGAGTTTGACTATTGCAGTGTTCACTCCGTCAGGACTCTAAGGGAACTGGGGATAGAATCGATAATAATTAACAACAACCCTGAAACTGTCAGCACAGATTTTGATACCTCTGACAAGCTTTATTTTGAGCCGCTGACTAAGGAGTGCGTACTGGACGTTATTAGAAAGGAAAATCCCGAAGGCATTATTGTTCAGTTCGGTGGCCAGACAGCAATCAATCTGGCTGAAACGCTCCACAAGGAGGGTGTAAAAATACTGGGGACATCCGTTGAAAGCATCGATATTGCAGAGGACAGGGATAAATTCCTAAAGCTACTGGATGAGCTGCATATTCCAATCCCCGAAGGAAGCACCGCATATTCTGTTAAGGAAGCAATATCTATTGCAAATGAAATTGGCTATCCTGTACTGGTCAGGCCATCTTACGTACTTGGCGGAAGAGCTATGGAAATAGTACACAATGACAAGTCATTGGAAGCATACATGACAATGGCAGTAGATCTTTCAGCTAAACATCCGGTACTAATCGATAAGTATATAAACGGAATTGAAGCTGAAGTAGATGGTATATGTGACGGCGAGGAAGTCATTATCCCAGGAATATTCCAGCACATTGAAAGAGCAGGGGTTCACTCTGGCGATAGTATTGCCGTATATCCACCGCATTCACTGTCAAAGGAGCTAAAAAACACTATTACAGACTATACAATACGACTTGCTAAAGCATTAAAAACAATAGGCCTGTTCAATATTCAGTTTGTCATCGATTCAAGTAACAAGGTATATGTCATTGAAGTCAACCCTAGGGCCAGCCGTACCATACCAATAATGAGCAAAATCACAGGCATTCCCATGGTGAACGTAGCAACAAAGCTTATAATGGGCAGCATGCTAAAAGATCTGGGTTATGAGCCAGGCCTGGCAAAGGAATCTGATTTTACAGCTGTCAAGGCACCTGTATTCTCATTTGCAAAGCTCACAACCGTAGATACCTTCTTGAGCCCGGAGATGAAATCAACAGGTGAGGTCATGGGTGTAGACAGAGATTACCGCCATGCACTATATAAGGCGCTGATTGCTTCCGGTTTATCCATACCAACCCAGGGCAGTGTCCTTATAGCCACTGGCGAAAGAGATAAGGAATATTGCCTGGCTGTCTCGTCAAGATTTAGCCAGATGGGCTTTAGACTAATGGCCTCTGACGATACCTTCGATTACCTTTCTCAGTCAGGTCTTGATGTAGAGCTGGTACCAGAGGAAAACATCCTAGAGTATATAAAAACAGATAAAGCATCACTGGTAATAAGCACACCTGCAAAAGAGGGCATTGCTGGAAGGCTAGGCTTTTCCATCCGAAGGACTGCCATGGAATACAACACCCCCTGTCTGACATCTCTTGACACAACCAACGCAATAATAGATGTACTTGAGCACCTGTCAGAGAGCAGCGATATAGGTATTTACTCACTAGATGAATACTCCAAAAGAACCACAGGGCAATAATAGCAATAAGTATAATATGTGGCTAGGGCTAGGGATAGGCCTGGCCTCATTGAAACACTACAATAACACAGAATATACTTTGGCAATTGGGCACCTTTTGAGAACCGAAGTACTTTATTGGAAAGGAAGCTAATAACAATGAAACATCTTATTGACCTAAACAATGTATCCTATGATGAAATCAAAAGCCTTTTTTCATTGGCTAAAAAACTAAAAAAGGAGCTGAAGATGGGTGTAGAGCACCATTTACTCAAAGGAAAATCCCTTGGAATGATCTTCTCAAAGTCCTCTACAAGAACCAGGGTTTCCTTTGAAGTAGGCATGTACCAGCTGGGAGGCTACCCCATATTCTTAAGCTCCAGCGATATACAGCTAGGTCGCGGCGAAACCATATATGATACTGCTAAGGTTCTTTCCCACTATATCGATGCAATAATGATTAGAACTTTTAAGCATAGCGATGTAGAGGATCTGGCTAAGTACGGAACAATACCAATAATTAATGGGCTTACAGACCTTATGCATCCCTGCCAGATACTTGCCGACCTCTTTACTGTCTATGAAAACAAGGGCAGCCTACAGGGTCTTAAATTGGCATATGTAGGCGACGGCAACAATGTAGCCAATTCTCTGCTCCACGGCTGCGCAATAACCGGGATGAATATATCTGTGGCAACTCCTGCAGATTATATGTGCGACCCGGTTATTACCGATCAGGCAAGGCAGGCAGCCGCGAAGTCCGGTGGAAGCGTTGTCATCATCGAGGATCCGGAGGAAGCTATTAGGAATGCTGACGTTGTATACACCGACACATGGATCAGCATGGGACAGGAAGATGAAAAGGAAATGAGAATCAAAACATTCATGCCATATCAGGTAAATAGCAAATTGTTCTCCTTAGCAAAAAAGGATGCCATGTTCCTCCATTGTCTCCCTGCTTATAGAGGTCTGGAGGTAACAGAAGAGATTATTGATGGCCCTAACTCATGCGTATTTGATGAGGCAGAAAATAGACTACATGTTCAAAAAGCTATTATGGCTACATTGATGGGGTGAAAATGGATAATGATAAATTACTCTTTTACTATCAGGAAAGCCACTGAGGAGGATGCCCCTGCAATTTATGATGTTATACAGGAATCCTTCTACGAATATATGAGGAACACTGGTCTCACCTCTTCGATGGATGCTCTACAGGAAAGCTGTGAAGATATTGTCCGGGATATCAGGACAAAAGAAGTATACATAGCAATCATTGACAATGTTGCAGTAGGTAGTGCCAGAGTCAACGTACTACCGGACAACACTGCATATCTAAGCAGATTTGGTGTAAGAGTTGGCTATCACAACACAGGCATTGGACAGTCAATAATGAACCTCATTGACAGAATGCTCATAAGCAGAGGCATTAAAAGTGTAAGTCTCCACACCGCATCAAAACATAAGGATCTAGTTAGATTCTATTACGGTAGAGGTTTTTATGTTGACTCTACTACCAAAGATAAAGGCTATGTAAGAGCCCTTATGATAAAGGAATACAACTGATACTCCCCGCATCACGGTACTTAATCGGTTAGATAATTACTCGGATACACCGTATATAGCAGGTAATCATTACAATAGATGTCAGATGCTAATATAATCCTCAAAATCCAATCCGTTTATTTTGCAATACTTTATAACGGACATAAGAATTTTTTTGCCCCCGCCTACACCTGTATTAAGAAATCTATGCAGATGGGAAGGATCAACCCCCAACTCTCTTGCAAAGCGGTTGTAATTTCCTTCGCAATTAGATTTCATAAGATCATGTACCTTCTGCCTGTTTACTTCCATTTTACTGCCTCCAACAACTCAAAATGTAAATGTAATTAAACGATACTAGACAAATAATTACATTTTTATTTAATTCTAGTACAACCCTAGAGTATTGTCAATATGTTTTCAGTTTGATACATCAGAATATTTCAGTTGCTCCCTTTAGCATATGAGGAAATCCGGTTCTCAGGTATCACTTAAACCCTTCCCCCAACACCTCAGTTACATCAGTAAGGATAATAAACGCTGAGGGGTCTATCCCCTTTACAATGTTTTTTAGTTCTTGCAGTTGCCCTCTATGAATTACACAATATAAAACACTTTTATCATTTTTCGTAAACATGCCTACTCCCTTAAGGGCGGTGACACCTCTATCAAGGTCCTCCATTATCTCCTCAGCAATATCTGTTGAATAATCGGAAATAATATATACAGCTTTCGCAAAGTCTACTCCTTCAAGAATAATATCAATGATTTTAGACGAAATATAAAGTGACAAAATGGAATACAGACCTAACAGAAAGCTTCTAAAAGCTATAGAAGCAAATACTATAACAGCAGTATCTATTATCAGTAATGCCTTCCCCATAGAAAGCCAGGGCATGAAATGATGCATTATCCTGGCTCCAAGATCAGTACCCCCAGTGGTGGCGCCAGATTTAAAAACAAAACCAAGACCCAAACCCATGAAAAAGCCCCCAAAAATTGAATACAATAAAAAATCGGGACTTGCAGTCAAATTTTCAAGGGCAAGCTGCTGGCTAAACCATGTGGCAAAGGGCTCTGATACATCAATAGCCGCCGACAGAAATAAGGTGCTAAAAAGCGTACGTACGATAAACTTTCGTCCAACGTATTTCAATCCAAAAATAACAAGAGGTACATTCAAAATCAGCATGATGATACCCACTGGTATAGACCCACTTATCAGGTAATAAATAACCGTAGCAATCCCGGTCACACCTCCAGGAGCAATTTTGTAAGGCACAAGAAATATGTTTATCGCACCTGCGGTAATCAAAGAGCCAATAATAATCCACATATAATCCTTAAGACCCTTCTTAAAGCTGCTTGCTAGCTTCATTCTAATCATCATCCTCTATCTGACTAGGTTTATATACTGTGTCATGCCAATTTACATTTTACCCTGTTTATAAGAATATAAAACCACACCATATATTTCAACAGCTCCACAGTATCAAGGGCAGGCGGCACAAGTCAATTCGCTTCAAACTCCACCTGCTACCTCTTTGACAAAGCATACTGATTATAATATCATCTATATTATCAATCCAAATCATAAGGGGATACCTGATGATAAGAAAAACCATAGACATTTTGGATATTCCAGTCGATGCAATTACTATGCAGGAAGCGGTGGCCAAGGTAGGCGCATTTATCAAAAAAGGCGGAGCCCATGCTATATATACACCTAATGCTGAAATAATGATGCAAGCCCAAAGAGATCCTCAACTCAAGGATATAATGATTAGGGCAGATATGCTAACAGCCGACGGCGCCGGTGTGGTATTGGCGTCTAAGCTTCTGGGCAGAAGCGTCCCCGAAAAGGTTTCAGGAGTGGATCTTGTCTACGAAATATTAAAGGCATACGCCGCCAATGGGTTAAGCTGTTATTTGTTCGGAGCAAAACCTGGCGTAGCTCAGGAGGCCGCAGATAGGATAAAATCCGAATACCCTGGTTTGGTAATAGGCGGCTACCGAAACGGATACTTCACCGATAACGAGGAAGAAGAAATCATTAATGATATTAGCCAGGCCTCCCCTGACATACTTCTGGTAGCTCTCGGTGCTCCAAAACAGGAAAAGTGGATATTCAGCCATCTGGACAGGCTAAATGCCAGAGTATGCATAGGAATTGGAGGGGGCATCAACATTCTTTCAGGTAGAGTACAGCTTGCTCCTGACTTTTTCAGAAGGAATGGAATGGAGTGGCTGTACAGACTATATAAAGAGCCCCGTAGGGCTCGACGTATGCTAAATCTGCCAAGATTCATCCTAAGGGTATTATTGGCTAGGATCAAGGGCAGTTAAATACAGTGGTGAGACATCTTCAATGTCCTTCCCTGTAAAACTGCAAATATTATATGCACCAATATAGTAGACCATATCCATTGTAATAATCTCTGCATTCGTTTTCAATTTCTTCACCCTAATGTCAAAAACATCATTTATATGCTGCTGCTCACAAAGCAGTTTATATATAGTATCAGGCTCTCCCTCAAGATCATAAAGAGCCGCAAGTATCCTCATCATACTGTCAAATGTAAGGACTTCCTCATTAATATAAGGCTCCATTCGCTGATACAGGTCATCTGTATAGCTTTCCGGCTCAAGTCTGTAAATACCATTAATTAATATATACACAAGGTCCTTCTGAGCTGAATGCTCCTCATACTTAAAATCATTTTCAGTCCCTCCCGCTAGAATTCCCAAGGACATAAGCTTCTGTACCGATTGATATGACCAGTTATTTTTATACTTATAGGATTTAGTTTTATCCGGTAGATACATACCCTTCCTAGCAAGAGTAGCTCCAAACTCCTCGATATACTCATGGCCTTCCTCAAGAAACATGGGATTTTCACTTCGTGCAACACACAATACAGCCGCTGCTCCTGCTGCTTCACCTATTCCAATACATGTTCCAATACCTCCTGCGCTACTTGATGCAAGAGACGAATATGATATCCTTGGTCCTGCCATCAACAGATTAAACCCTCCGTCCGGCACAAGGCATCTCAGTGGTATGGAATATCTATCAGCCTTTCCGGCAATGAAGGAACCCCCTACTGCCAGCTTGCTTATCATAATAGGGAAGGAGCCCATAGCCGCTGTATCCTCAAAGTACCCTCCCTCCAATATATCCTCCACCGTCAGTATGTATCTTCCTTTGTAGTGCTTTGACTCATGCACCCGAAGACTTTCTGCAGTCTCAAGAAATTCATAGCCCTTCAGCTCAACAAAACTATCCACTAAGAACCTGCTGAGACTCTTAGCCTCCTCTTCTGCTAAATCATAGGCATCCTTCATTTTAGTACTGTTAAGGGTATCGACTCCTGCTACCTGAAGGCCGCTGACAACAACTGTGTTGTCATGCAAAAAGTATACTGCTAACTCATCAAGCCTGACATTCTTGTTCTGAGCTTTAAAATGCATCAATTCATTATTGCTGAATTCTACCTTGCCAATTTTCATACTGCTATCAGATGTTTCCAAGGGTTCAGCCTGAATCATTTTAAAATTCAGAGTAACAGGCATATAACTATTTTCCATGTTAATATCTGCTGAGCCCTTGAAATAGGGTATTCCACAATAATCCAGCAGTATACCCTCGTCAGAGGCATCAATATATATTCCGGCCGAAATATCCATTAGTCCATCCCTTGTACGAACCTTTACAGAATCAATTCTCTTCCCTTTCATATTGACACCTGAAATAGATGACCCTGCAATAACATTAAGATCCTTTTCCCCCTGCAAAAGCTCATTTACCACTGAAATATATTTTTCAGCACTAAAATAATCGCCTGTCTTAGTTGAAAGCTCCTCCAAAATACCACCGTTCAACATCTTTGTGTCTTTATCTAAAGGAATCTCAAGCTCAGGGATAAGGCATCGGGAAATATTCCCTCCCATGTCATAGTCTTGGCTAATAAGTAATGTACTGGCTCCAAGTCTGGCAGAAGAAACAGCAGCTGCAATACCCTGTGGCTCCGAACCGAAAACAATGACATCATAGTCATAGCTACTCTCCTCAGGTAGCAGTTGAACCCAATACTCCCGGTCTGCCTTTATTACGTTTTTATCTCTAAAGAAAATCGGCCTTAAGCCAAATTGGAATGTAAGGAAAACTAAAGCCGCTATCATAATAACCCTAAATACTCTATCCTTAATCATACTGACAAACACCTCGTACAATACCGGTGTGGTTGTCACCGGTCTGCATCGGCTTGAATTTAAAGGCTTTAATATATGTATATTACTTACTATTTGTATATGTAGAGTCCAAGCCTTTTTGCCGTTCTAATTATATATCGGCCAGTCCGAAGCTTATACTTAACGCTTCATTTACCTTATCCATTAGCTCTTCATCCATATGTCCGATTTTTTCTCTAAGCCTTTTTTTGTCAATGGTCCTTATCTGTTCAAGCAGTATAACAGAGTCTTTTTGTAGTCCATAGTCCTGCGCGCTTATTTCAATGTGGGTCGGTAGCTTCGCCTTATTAATCTGCGATGTTATCGCTGCTGCAATAACCGTTGGACTGTACTTGTTGCCAATGTCGTTCTGTACGACCAACACAGGCCTAACCCCTCCCTGCTCTGAGCCGATTACTGGACTTAAATCGGCGTAATAGATATCTCCACGTTTTATTATCACGTTTACTCCAACTCCCCAAGACGTTTCTCATATTTTAGCTGCTGCTCGCTATCTGCATCCATACACATCTCAGCTAATCTGATATTGATCTCAGCCATCTCTTGATACCCTTTTTTCATTCTGTCCCTTATCTGTATCTTTCTCTTTTCACGCAAATATAATCTCATCGCTTCTCTGACAAATTCACTTCTATTGGTCTTTTCAACAGACACAATATTATCTACCTCTTTCAATAGATTATCAGGAAGGCTAATAAGTATTTTTTTCAATTCTGCCAAAATAAATCCCCCATTTTTTTCCGAGTCAAATCGATTCAGAGAAGAAATATGTCTAACCAGGCAGTATGCTCTGTAGAGCAATACTATAATTTTCTACTACCTTACAATAAATTATGTGGGTAAATATATATAAAATTATATACCAGAATATATACATCGTCAAATTAAAATTCTATTACTAAAAACAGGTACAAATCTCTAGTTCGCTTTACTATTATATTCGTCTCTATATAAGATAATTCAGGACACTGCATATTTCTCCGCCTTTGATATAAACCCGGGGTATCCTTTTACCTATGATGCATATCAACTCATAGTTAATGGTGCCCACCTTAGCGGCAATCTCGTCAACGCTTATGCTCGCACCGCCCTGGTTTCCAAAGATAACCACCTCGTCCCCGACATGGACCTCTTTTTCTAAATCAGTAACATCAATCATGCATTGATCCATACATATCCGCCCCACAACAGGTACAAATTCCCCATTAACAAGCATTCGACCCTTGTTTGACATAAGTCTAGTATATCCATCCGCATATCCGATGGGTACTGTAGCGATTCTGCTTTTACGGGATGTACGGAAGGTTCTACCATAGCTTATACAGGTATCCTTATCCACATCCCTGACATGAACAATATTAGCCTTCAGCGTCATTGCCGGCTTCAAATCTATACTACTTCGGCTCACCTCATTGGATGGGTAAAGACCATAAAGAATAATTCCAGGTCTCACCATATCCAGATGCATTTGAGTATATTGTATGATACCACCACTGTTGCACACGTGCTTAATGGGTATGTGTATCCCCACTCTGGACAATTCGCTGCACACACTCATAAACCGCTCAAACTGCATCATTGTATAGTCCTTTACATCCTCATCAGCAGATGCAAAGTGCGTGAAAATACCTTCTATAATCAACCCCGGCATTGTGCCAATCTCTGCAATGCTCTTTACTGCGCTATATCCGGGCATAAATCCAAGCCTGGTCATTCCTGTATCAATCTTTACATGTATCTTTGCATTCTTACCAAGCCTGACTGCTGCAATTGACAGCGCCTGGGCAAGGTCTAGAGTAAAGACAGTCTGTGTAACCTCATTCAACACTATTTCATCAGCTCTTGCCGGGTCAGTATAGCCCAGAATCAAGATCGGTACTCCGATTCCCATTTTTCTTAACTGGATTGCCTCATCAAGCATCGAAACAGCCAACTGGTTTACCCCATTGTTCAACAGGGTATGCACTACCTCAAATACACCATGACCGTAAGCATCCGCCTTAACAGCGCCCATAAGCTCAACTCTATTGCCAGTCAGCTTCTTTATTTCACGAGCATTGTGGGCAATAGCATCCAAATCAATCTCTGCCCACGCTCTATTTAGCTTATATTCCATTTCATATCCTCCGCCAAAATCCACAGACCCATATTTCTCTTTAGTTTACTTATTGCCCTTTATCCTATTGCTTCTTTTATAGCAACCGGCAGAATGTCCACAAGGTCTCCCGCAACAATTCCATGAATTCCCCTATAGTCAGCAGCAGCATCCCCCGCAAGTCCATGCAGATAAACCCCCGCTACCACCGCCGCACCGATTTCAGCCCCCTGGGCTACTATGCCTGTAATAATCCCAGTGAGCACATCTCCTGTACCTGCAGTTGCCATACCGGCATTTCCGGTCATGTTAACGAAAACCTTACCATCAGGGAAGGCCACAACTGTTCTACTACCCTTCAGTACCACAATAACACCATATTCTAAAGCAAATTTTAACGCCGCCCCAACTCTGTCGGCCTGCACATCTTTTATTTCTACTCCTAGCAGCCTAGCCATCTCACCGGGGTGAGGGGTTACAAGGGCTTCTGTCTTAAGCTTTTTCAGAACCGAAGCATCTGGGGAAATAGCGTTTAATGCATCTGCATCAAGTATCAAGGGTGATTTACAGTTTACTATTACAAGCTCAACGATTTTCCTTATATCCTCTGTAACTGTAAGTCCCGGGCCTATTGCAACCGCATCCATCTTGTCTAGACTCTCTAGTATTCTCTCTGAGCATGTAGCACTCAGACAACCAGTTCCACTGTCCTCTAGCGGGATTATGATAGGCTCTGTAAGCTTTGAGCCGTATATGCCCGCAAGACTACTGGGTACCCCTGTATAGACCAGCCCAGCACCCGCCCTGAGTGCCGCTGTTGACGAAAGGCACCCGGAGCCCGTCATTCCGTTGGAGCCTGTAATTATTAATGCCCTTCCACAATCACCCTTATTGCTATCAGGACTCCTACTAGGCAACATGGATACTGCCATCTGTCTATCAATAATCCAGGTTCGGATATCCTGCTTGGCTATTGCACAGGGCGGTATTCCAATATCGGCTGTCACCAGTCGACCTGTAAACTCACAGCCGGGGTTGAGCAGCAGACCCAGCTTAGGCAAACAAAATGTCACTGTTGCCTCCGCTTTGATACAAATCCCTTTGATACTACCATCACTACCATCTACACCCGAGGGTATATCAATTGAAAGTATACGGCTTCCCGAATCATTCATCAACCCCAATACCATTGCTGTAAAACCTGTGACTTCTCTACTAAGGCCTGTTCCAAAAACACCATCTATAACAAGCGACGAAGAAGCCATATATTCTGAAAATCTCTCAAGGCCGCCTTTTTCCTCTGTTAGCTCTATTACATCAAGGCCTATCCTCTCAATAATATTCATGTTCAAAAGCGCATCGCCGGCTACACTACCCTTTTCACCAACCAAATATACTCTCACGCACACGCCTTTAGCGTGAAGCATCCTGGCTACTGCAAACGCATCACCGCCATTATTACCGCTTCCAGCTACAACCGTAACAATTCCGTCCATGTATCCATCTATCATGGATAGCGCTTCTGCTGTGACAGATACAGCTGCATTTTCCATTAGTAAAATACCCGGAATACCATACTCCCTTATAGCACATTCATCAATTTTTCTCATCTGTTCAGGTGTTACGACCTTCATCTTCTATACCTCTTCTATTTCACATAATAATAGCCCTGCCCCGGGCCCTCTATTCTGCCTCCCACAATACCACATTGTACTCCCTCTACCCAAAGAACTCCCGGTCAAGCTTTTCAAGCTCCTCGCCCCCTAGTAGGTCATGGAAATACGAATAGATATCCGTATTATCCTGTGAAAGGGTTTCCTTCTCATCGATGTATTCCTTAAGCTTTGTCCGGCTTTCCTCTATGAGCTTCTCAAGCTCCCTAACCCGTTTTCTTGCAGACCCGATCTTGAAATATACAATATTAACTGTTTTCTCCAAGAGCTCTAGATTAGCAAGCTTTTTTCTATTCGGCATCTCTTCTAGAAGCACCTCTATACGCTCTAATCTGCTATTGATTCTCTTAATTTCACGTTCTGAGCCCTGCATCTCCTTCTTAGCCGAATCGCTTCCCTCCTCGAAAACCTCCGATGTAAGCTTGATTATCCTGTTTATGTGGGTTTTCTTGGTAGCCGCTATTTCCTTCTGCTCAGCTATCAGACGAGACTCTTCCTTAAGTAGTTCCTTTAGCTTCTGTTCACTGCGCTCAATTGACGGATTCTTAGGAGCATTGGCAAAAAGCTTGTTCCAGCGCTCATCCAAAATGAGAAGCGATATATCGTTCTTTCTCAGTGTCCTGGTATTAAGTTGTTTGCTACCCCGTAGTTTTCTAGGAAAAAAACGCATACATTCATCTCCTCCCTGACACACCAGCATATGAGCCGCAAATCCACTATACTAATTATTATAGGTTTTTCAAATGGTATATACAATGACAAATATCAGCTTATTATATGACACTTGAGCTGGGCAGGCCCCCACACTCATCGCTACGTGCGAAATGAATTCGCCCTACGCTACACTCCGTGCGTCACGCCTAAACGTAGCGTTTGATCAACGTCTGCTGGTCGATGACTTCGTCATCTACTCGCCACTGACAGCTTTTTCAATCGGTAACCCCCACCTAAGAGTAAAGGGACTGTGACATTGTTCAACCCATAATATATATCGGCATAAGGTTGGCAAGATGATAAGTTATGATATCGAATCCTTCAAATATTCCAGGGATTTGCTTCGCTCTTGCTGAAGGATATTCCCGACCTGACCGTAATCTATTCCCTTAGTCTTATCACAAACAAATGCGGAAAATTCATCTGTACCCGTATTAGTAGAAAACATGCGAGAGACCAACCCCACCTTATCCAATATATTATGGAGCCTTGAATTGACAGCCTTCTCAGGGCTAGTGGCAGATTCAAAGCAGAAAAATTCCTTATTAAAGTTAATTGAAAACACTGTTCCATGGAAAGAATCCGTCAAAATAGTCGACGCTCCCGAAAATAGCCCGACGAACTGTTTAGGGCCTGCATCCAGCACCTTGTACCTCGTCTGCGGTACAACCCTCCTCGAACCGCAAAGGGATACTACCGGCATCTGGTATTTATCTGAAATCATCTTAACATATTTGGCATACTTCCTAGCATCAGTAATGAAATAACATAAAATATATGGCTCCCGAATATTAGGTGAATCTGCAATAGTACCATACTCATCCATAGTAAGCAGTAATGTAGGGTCAAGTACAGTAATTGAATCCCTTCCAGTTACCTCCCGCAGTATTTTTTCGCCCTGCTTTTCCCTGACAGAAAGATAGTCAAAGCTGTCAATGTACTCATTCAGCAGATCTCTATTATCCTCTGGTATTGAGCTTATACCAAAGCTTGGCGCATATGCCACACGCCTTCCAAGAGGCGCAAATTCCGCAAAAAATGCCGGATCAAAAGTCTTCTCGCTGAAAATAAGGGGATTCCATACTTGGTCACTCCCACACACATAGACATCATATTCTGGAGAATCCGAACAAAGCTCATCATATGAACCATAGAACCTTTCTGACAGCTTCATTTCCTGTGTAACAAAATTATTATATCTGTTATGCCGTCTTTTAAGTTTTCCATAGTTCAGCAGTGTATTAGCGTTAGACAAAAGTGCTCCAGTAGAGAGTCCTTTCTTGAAAAGGCTGCTACCTTCAATATTGTCCTTTCTTACATAGTTAATAATCTCACACTCCATCCCTAGAAGCGTAATAGCTCTCATAAGGGCGTATGCCTGAAGCTGTGCTCCATAGTGATGTGCATAGTGGAATGTTAATATGCCGGTTCTCATATGAAAAACCACCTTCCATCCATTAGCATTTTCTTATCTATTTCTCAAGAAGACGCAAGCCTCTATAGGCAGTCTTCACCTACTCTTGAGCGAAGCGAATTGACTTTGTCCCAAACCTCATGTTGTAGAACCCGGGCCTTCTTCCCCTGAAGTATTTGTTCTCTTCAAAAGCAGTTTTATCCTTTCCAATATCTCTTTGGCGGTATCTCTTTCTATCAGAATATTACCTACTGCGATGACAATCATAGCCCAGATGCCCACCGGGATAGCATACATTATCCATTGGATATAGCTTACGGCATCTATATCAATAAAACACAAAACCGGCAATACTACAATGAAAAATAGTAGACATAACCGGATGACTCTTCTAATTGTCATTACCGGCTTAAGCCTGGTCACCATTTTGGGGATAAAGAAAATAAGGTCAATATCACGGTAAAGGTTAGAAAGCACCGATGCAATCAGGACACCGGCAATTCCTATATAGGGCGCTAGGATAACTGAAAAAACAACAATAATGATAGCCTGTATCAAAGACTGGCGCCTGGTTTCCCTGTATAGTCCTGCGGATATAACAAGCATTCCCTGAGGAGTTTTAATATTGGATATCACACCAGCAGCCACAAACAAGCATGCAATAACCGGTCTGATGTACTCTGCATCTGTGAAGCCGGATGTATAAATTTTCATAAAAGGCATTATCATTATAGCTGCAACAGAATAACCCCATGCAACCAGTGCATAATATAAGTACTCATATTGCCTGTAAGCCTTCTGAAGTGTCCCCAGTTCCTTCCTTATAAGTATATCTCCAAACATTGCACTTAGCCCATTGCTAAATGTAGTAAGCAGTGCCAACACACTTGTGAACACCATATTGTAAATTACAAAGACACTGGCCTCCTTCAGGCTAATCATAAGGGAGGTAACTACAACAGGCGTTGCCGTAGATGCAACCCCCAGCACCTGCAAAATAAGCGAATCCCATCTCTTATCCAGTGCCTCATTCTTCGGCGGCACCTTGAAATTTATTTCCTTGTACTTAAGTCTTCCATAAATAATATAAAGGGCAGATCTCGCAAAAAAGCTTAAAAGAGCCAGCACTTGTACAATAACAATGTCATAGCCCCGGCTCGCCAGGACAAGTATTATGATAGCATTTAACGCCACCGCTGCAGCATTAATAATTGAAATAACATAGCTTTTCTGATCAGCAGTGTATAATACCTTATACTTTCCGACAGCAAAGAACTCCAGTGCCCCTGATGCCCCTATTATCAACACCATAGCGGCAATTGTGACAGTATCTACTCCCTGTCCTGATGTAAACATGGGATACAAAAAAGCAGTCAGCAACACCAAAGATGAAAAAATAAAACCGGAAATATTATAAAACCTATTTGATGCAGAAAGTATCCCGTTGATATCGTCCTTATTCTTGTCAGCCAACGGCTTGTAAAGGGCATAGACTGCCGCTCCCGCCAGACCTGCTTCCACCAGGTTGAAATATGAGATAAACTGTCTAACCGAGGTAACAAGACCATTTACCTCAGACCCGTATACCTTTATCATTACAGGTGGAAGTATAAGATTTACGATTAGGTTCACTATCTGAAGAGCAACTGCGCTTATTGTATTGTACAGTGATAGTTTTGTCCTCATAACTACCTTTAACCCTTGCCTAGTATGCTTTTGAGCATACATTTTATCTTATATTTTACACTTACATTGTCCATATATTTTCTCCTCAGCCTGTCAAAATCATAGCCACTAGCCATATCTGCAAAGAAAGGCTTCCGGCCAGCCGGCTCGACTGCCGACGAAACAAGCCTTGGATTATACTTTATTGCCTCATTTATGTCACACTGGCTAATGCTCACTCCAGCAGTGATCTCATTCAAAGCCGTCTCCCCGGCAGTGTTATGGGCAATAGCTAAAGATACTCCCCTATTGTCATCCTCAATGATTCCGCCCATTTTTTCGATTCCCCAAAAATCGGCCAGTGTAATGTCTGCACTGGAATTCCTCACCCTAAACTTGCAATCGAAGCAGGAACTCCTGCTGAGTATGTTCTTGCCAAACCCAATAAAATAAAGCTCTCTTTTTGCAGGGACCAGGTATCGCTCACCATTCTTAAATCCGATGTTCATGCAATAATCCTTCCATCCGCCAGATTTATCCCTGAATGAGATAGAATCGATTCTACTACCCTGCTTTGTCTCAAGATAATCAAGATACATTCTCCACACTCTGGGGGATGGTACCCCAAAGCAGGCCAGGTCACAGGCAATTAGCCTTTTATACGCCTTCCCCAGGTAAGACTTGAGTCCAGCTACCTGGCAGGGTGTTCCACAAAAAAGAACATGCCGTCCTTTATCAAGAAAAGCCTTCGCCTCTCTAAAGGTATTAGCTATATCGCTCTGAACATATTTCGATCTTCTGAGCCCATCCAGATTTTCAATATCTTCAACAAAACTGTGTCTTACACCAAATTTTTCGTCAAAACCCGCCCCAAATACGACTCCATCTTTCTCAAGAGCCTTAATAGCAAGGCCTGAAAAAATGCCTCCCGATGAGCTTTTAGTCCGACTCTCATCATCTAGTACAAAGCAGGCAAAGGCCTTTTTATCCGGAGCCTTGCCGATAGCGTCACAGACCACATCGCTATCCC
Source organism: uncultured Oscillospiraceae bacterium (assembly GCA_964512095.1). Taxonomy (GTDB): domain Bacteria; phylum Bacillota; class Clostridia; order Acetivibrionales; family DTU013; genus DTU013. The sequence goes on along the minus strand of CAZEIH010000025.1, from coordinate 12,446 downwards.
TTTCCTTTTCCAGCATTTGATTTACAGGACATATCCTTTTACACAAACCACACTCATTACAAATCTCTCCATTAATAAATGGATACAAAAAGCCTTCCTTGTTTTCTTTCATTGTAATAGCAGCTTGGGGGCATATCTGGCTACAGGCTGCGCAGCCCGTGCAGGTACGGCTGTCTGACACTATTTCATTCATATTATCGGCATCCTTCCTGTTTGGCGCAAGAAATATCGGTCAAACTATTATGAATCAGCATCGGTCTCATTATAACACTTCAGTCATAAAAACATTACTCTTGCATAAAAGCTTTCACGTTAGGTAGTGTTAAGCCTTGATACCATTCTGATTCAATTTTGTTACAAGGTCAATACTTTATCGCAAAACCTCGACTATGAATTTGCCACGTGGTAGAATACTGTTAGTTAATTAATTCGTCTTCATTCATCGCCGACCTATAGAGGTCAGCATCTTCTGAAGACATAGATAAATAGAAGTGCTCCAAAGGAGGCTGTTGTATGCACAAGGTCCTACATATGCTGAATTACCTCGGAAATGGCGGTACGGAAAAATACATATACTCCCTTGGAAAAATACTCCATGGTAATAAGTGCGAGTTTTTTACAGCATACTCAGAAGACGGACCAGGGAAAAGCCTTTTTGAAGAACTGGGAATTAACCTGCTGCCCCTTCAAATGAATAGTCCTTTTGACATAAAGGCAGCTATCCAGCTGAAAAAAATGTGTAAACGTCTCTCTATAGATATCGTTCATACACATTTCCTCAGGGAAAACTACATCGCTATAATGTCGAAAATCCTTGGGAACAATGTTCGAATTATAAACACAAGGCATATGCTCATTGAAAACACAAAGTGTGTAGCCCTCGCCAACAGGATGTTTACAAAATGCAACTACAAGGTAATTGCCGTCAGTGGCCATGTCCGAGACAGCCTTATAAAGGAAGGTATCAAAGAGGACAGTATCTCAATGATTCATCATGGTGTCGATGCTGATGAATGGAGCACTCCTATCAAATCCTCTTTTAGAAAGAATATGGGTATCGCAAATGACGAGATCCTTATTACCTCTGTTTCGAGATGTTCACCTGAAAAAGGCCACAGCTTTATGATAGAGGTTATTAAATACTTCCGAGATAATAAAAAAATATATTGTCCCACAGACGTAAAATACAGATTCATACTAGCAGGAGTCGGACCAACCCTTGGCGAATTAAAGGAAAAAGCAAAGGAATACGATCTGGAAGATAGCATAATATTTGCCGGCCATGTCGACAATGTTAAAGAAATGCTGAGGAGCTCTGATGTTTTTATTGCTCATTCCAAAAGCGAAGCCTTTGGAATCGCGATTCTTGAGGCCATGGCTTCAGGACTACCGGTAATAACAACAAACAGCGGAGGCACAGCAGAAATCGTAAATGAAGCCCATGGAAATGGGATAATAGTAGATTACGGAAATATTCAGAAGTATGCAGAAAGTCTGGCCTTGTTGGTTAACAATAGGGAGTTGAGAAAGCAATACGCTGAAAATGGTTTGGCCACCATCCGTAATCACTTCAGCCTTGAAAAAACTGCTAATGAGACATATAATCTTTATGTAGCAAATGAAAAAAGCAGGGAGGGAGACGGAAATGATCGATAAAAACGGAAGGCTGTTCGGTAAGATAAATATTATCGACCTTTCTTTTATTATAATAGCACTGGCCGTAGCATTATTTGCGTTGAACAGGTTCGGTGTGTTCGCTCCTGAAAAAGCAACAGGAGTTGCAGAAAAAAAGCTTTTGCTTACTATGTATCAGGAGGAAGCAAATACCTTTACAGCCTTAAATCTCAACCTTGGCGACCCAGTTTCAGAATCCTTCCAAAACATCAGCTTCGGGAATGTGACAAATATCGAGATTGGGGATTCGGTCAACTGGAGATCTGATAAGCATGGCAACCAGATTATAACGAAAAGGAGCGGTTACTCTAGCGTAAAGCTTGAAATGGAAGCTTCGGGAACAGTCGGACCTTCCGGGCTCACAATCGGGGGTACTAAATACTACGTCGGACAACTTCTAGTCATCAGAGTCGGCACCTCAACCCTCTATGCAAGAGTGGAAAGCGCCGAACAAATAAATGAGTAAGGTGGGATTACTAGTGTTCAGAAAAAAATCTACATGGATAACGATAGCTTTGGTTTTAATAGTGGTTATAGGAATTGCAGGTATATCGGGGAAATTTTCAAAAGCTAGGGTTGGTGCTCAAGCTACTGCACAGGAAAAAATAATCATATCGTTTTATATGGAAAACACCCCTGATTGCACTATCGATTCAATAAAAGAAGGCGATATCGTAAAAGAGACTATTCAAGGGTCCAACTTTGGAAAGGTCATAGAGCTTCATCGTGACGAGTCCATTTTCTGGGGTGCTGATGAAGCAGGTATATTTGTTTCCTCACCCAGAGAAGGCTACTCTTCATTGACCATAACTATGGAGGGCACAGGTATAATCAGCAGCAGTGGTGTTTCAATTGACAAATCTGTCTATTATGTGGGACAGACCCTGTCACTGTATGCAGGGAATAGCTACCTTGCAGGTGGAAGGATATCGAAAATAGAAAAAGCTGATTGATAAGGACAATATTTATGAGGAATTTTATTAAAAATACTATAGCCAGCAGCCTGGTTTTCTCATATTTCAGAGGCCCGGACAAGTCACAGCAGAGCTGGTCTGACAGTCTGATTCTGCGTATCCTCCATCTCATTGCAAATTTCCCGGGAAAGCTTCTTAAGGCTGCCTACAGCAAGTGGGAAGACGCCTTTGAGAATAGCTACGCCATTAAGCTGCTCCGGCACTTAACAGACAATATGCATCTTGTTATTGGACTACTATTAGTAATATTTATGATAGTACCGTATCATATATGGCGTAACGAATATGGTGTATTTATTACGATTGGGTTGTCAGCACTTTTTTTCCTGCGGCTGATGATAACCAAAAGGAGTCTTATTGATACACCATCAATAGATTATTCAGTTTTACTATTCTTCGTAAGCATAGCAACGGCTGCAGCAACCTCCCTGTTCCCAAGTGAGAGCCTGCGCTACCTTGTCCACTATATTGTTGCGTTTGTATTTATAATCATAATAGTAAGCACCGTGGATTCACAAAAAAGACTTGATGTACTTATCAGGTTCATTGCCGCCGGAACATTCCTAACAGCCCTTTATGGAATTTATCAATGGAAAGTAATCGGCATCGCTGTAGACCCATCTATAACAGATTTAACGCTTAACCCTGATCTAGGCGGAAGAGTTTATTCGACAATGGGCAACTCCAATGTTTATGGTGAAATGCTGGTGCTGACGATACCATTCTTCGCAGCTATAATACTCAACGAAAAATCATGGTTGAAAAAGGCCGCTTGGCTTGTTGCTCTCATTCCGGTAATAATTGTACTATTCAAGACAGGCTCAAGATCATCGTGGATAGCAATGGCAGCTGCAGCCCTTGTATTTGTGTTCTTTTGGAACATAAAATTCATACCCTTTATATTCATAGTAGGCCTTATCGCCATACCATTCCTACCCTCATGGATAACAAACAGAATTATGACAATATTTAATGGGAATGACACCTCAATGGAGTATAGAGGCAAGATTTTCTCCTCAGCCGTACCCATGCTGAAGGATTACTGGATAACAGGTGTAGGACTTGGGCCGGGGGTAGTAACAACAATATTTCAGCGATACAAAATTTTTGGGCTCACCAGGGTGGCTCATACACATATACTATACCTGCAGCTATGGCTTGAAGCCGGTGTGGTTGCTCTTGTGACCTTCCTACTAATTATCTTTAGGATGATACGCAATGCATTCCAAGCAATGATAAGTAAGAAAAACCCAGCTTCAAGCAATATAATGTTTGCCGCTTTGGCTGGAATAGCTGGCCTCTTGACAATGGGGCTGGCTGACCACGTATTCTTCTTCACCCGTATCATGTTCCTGTTCTGGATCAACATCGCAATAATTCTCGCATCAGTAAAAATCACAAATCAAGAGTGAAACAAGGTGACGTATCTTACGTCCCCTTGTTTCATTTTCCCTGATCTCGTTCTTAGTTAATATCTATCCTGTGAGTTTTCGGCTTTACTTCCTCTGTCTTTGGCAACTTCACAGTCAACACACCATCGTTGTAAGCGGCTGTAACATCCTCCTGATTAACACCGTCAACCTGGAAGCTTCTGCAGTATGAACCATACCGTCTTTCCTTTCTAATATAGTTCTCTCTCTTCTCATCCACTTCCTCGTTGTGCTCTACACCAATTGTTAGTACACCGTCCCGAAGCTCCAGCTTTATATCCTCCTTCTTCACTCCGGGCATATCAGCCTCTATGAGGTATTCCTTTTCCGTCTCACTAATATCGGCCTTAATAGGGTTAGGTGCCTGGAAAAAGCCAGCTGTGATAGAGTCATTAAAGAAATTGTCAAAAAAGCTGTTGAAATCCAGGAAATCATTCCTTGTGGAAATACTATTCTTTCTGCTAAAGGGTACCAATCCAAACATATAAAACACCTCCTAAAATATTTTTTGATATATGTTAACCTCAGATAGTCCATTCTATGAGCCCACTATAATAAAAGCAACATTTGATGGCCTTTATCCGCCTTTGGCTACACTTGCTTTTATCTCTTTGTGTCTTTGACTATCTTTGACCTTACTTATATTTTAAACGGACTATTAATAATAATCAAAATGTGATTTTGACCTTCTTTGACCTTTAGGGCTCATTTACATTGTTTATCTTCGATTATATTCAATAATCTAAGCTTTTTATCAATTTATACAATGAATTGTAGACTACTTATTTCTTCAAGCCGGCAAGGCTTCTTATTTCTGTTAGACTAATAACCTTGGTAATGACCATTAATGAAGCAGAAATCAACCCACATGTGCCCAGTGCAAGAAGAGTAGTAATTACCGAGCCTAATTTGAAGATTTGAAAAAAGTAGTAAACATATCTTGCCGTTAGTATGGTCATAATACCTACCAGTCCGGGCTTTAGGAGCCATCCCCTTAGGTCAAATACAAGACCTGTGATTCTATTTATTATCAGTAAATTAAGACATTCGGTTAGTATAAGACTAAAGGAAAGGCCCACTATATATATTTTAATACCAAACACAGGAGTGAGTAGGCATACAACCGCTATTCTTAGCGCAGAGCCAATTATCGTATTCCTTAATAAAACACCTTGCTTGCCCAATCCATTCAAAACACCAGTAAGGGTTTGCTGAAGATACATGAAAACACAGCTGGATGACAATAGAAATAGTAGGTCTCCAATTTTCTCACTTCTGTACAACAAGGCGCTAATCTCTTCTGAAAAGCAGAAAAATATAGATGTGAACATAATCCCAAGGATAAAGGTAATCTGTATTGACTTTGATATTTGATAATTCAAAGCCCTATATTTTTTTAGGGCAACTGATTCGGATATCGCCGGCACAAGAGTTGTTGCAATAGAATTTGTTACAACAGATGGAAACATGATTAGCGGCATCGCCATACCCGTTAACCTCCCAAAAACCTCCATGCTGCTTTTTTCATTTAACCCTCCTAATACAAGCATGGCTGGTATCAAAATGAATTCTACAGCAACCAGGCTGGACATTACTAGCCGGTTAGCTGAAACAGGTATAGCCAGCTTAATCAGCTCCCTTATTATTTTGATTTTGCCCAAAGCTTTAACTGCCCGTTTATCCTTCCCCTTGGCCTTTTTCCTGAATCTGAACACTGCTAAAAGAGTAAGCATATTAAGCACCTCACCCACAGCAGCTGAAAATATTGCAATAGTGCATGCATATTCGGCGCCTCTCTCCATTATACTGACTGTCGATACAAGTAAGATAGCTATCTTCGCGGACTGCTCCACAATCTGTGAGAATGCGGTAGGAATAACCTGTTGTATACCATAAAAATACCCCTTCAGAGCTGACGCTGCAACAACAGCAGGCAGACATGGGACAAGTACCATTAATGCGCCATGTGTCCTGACATCTCCTAAGACTTTTTCACTAATAATATTCGTATTTAAAGAAATGATTATAGATACAAATACCCCTGCTGCGGCTACTAACGCTAGAGCGCATACAGTTATTCTTCTGGGATTGACAGTATCCATCCGCGCGTTTTGCTCAGCTACCATTTTGGATACTCCAATGGTTATTCCTGATGTTATTGTCAATACGATAGCGGTATACACAGGCACAACCAACTCATAGAGTCCAATTCCCTCTGCACCTATGAGGTTCGAGAGGTATATCCTGTATACAAAACCAAATAATCTAGATACAAGTCCCGCTATCATTAAGATGACAGCACCACCCACAAAAGACTTTCTCAAAACTTCAACCCCGAAAACTACTCCATTTTTATTCTTATTATTAAAATGATTTTATATGCTTTCTTTTATCTATCTTTTTTCTTAGCCTGTCCCGGCGTTTCTTCAGCTCCTCCATTGACCTAATTGTAGAAACACCTACCCTAAGACAGCTTTGAAACGCCTTCTCAACTAGCTGGAGTGCTTTTGCCGGATCCTTTTTCCTATGCTCAAAATACTTTGCCATTTCAATCAGATGGAACATTTCAAATTCGGGGTTTTCTAACTCAAGGGCATTCCAGTGGGTCATTGCTCTGTCGTAGTGGCCTGCTCTTTTGTAAACTCCCGACAAACGCTTAATCGCTTGTATCCTAATATCAAATCGCTCAGAACCGGTGCATGCCTCCAGGCACTTAACCATGTTTTCAGTTTTGCCATTGGCTTCAAAAATCCTACCGACACCTAGCAGCTCAAAGCTTCCATCCGTCTCCGCCAGTGGGCTTTCCAGCATCGTCCTAAGCCTATTTAGTAGCGATACCATAGACAATATGTCTAGCTCATTATGCCTAATAACTCTTACTATTTCTGATGCATCCCGGTCATCAAGATATTCAAAAAACACAGAGGGTATCAGTGCTCCGGGGATATCGTCATGCCTTATCAGGCCTAAAACATTCTCCTCAAGAGAAGAAAGTCGGCAGCTTTCCAGTTTCATGCCCCATACCCTTCTGGAAGCATAGAGAAGGTCTATATTAGGTATGTCTGTAAATGATGGCCTTTGGCGGTTTGAAATAAAGCGGCTTTGCAGCAGATTCATATCAAAGGCTTTACCGTTGAAGGTGACCAATCCACTGGCGCATGACAACTGCTCCTTCAGCTCCGCCAGCATTGCCCCTTCCTCGTCGTAGTCCCTGATAAAATACTGTCGGATGACAAAGCTGTTATTTTCATAGAAGCCGGTTCCGACTAAAAATGCCACAGTTCCTACTCCCCCTGAAAGACCTGTCGTCTCTGTATCAATATATAGAAGTCTTTCGGCCTCAAGTCCAGTACAATCCGAGCCCCCCACAGCAGTCAATATATCACCAGCAATATTTACCGCATCTCCAATTTCACACCCTCCATGAATATGATTATAGAGATATTTGTTTTCAATAACATAACAGCGTCCATAGTCATTCTCGCATATCTTCCCAGGAATCAAAACATCAATGTCTGGTCCCTCAGTTTTTTTTGCTTGCTGCCCGGATTTTTCAATACTTTCCCGGTATATACCCAGCTTGCTCCTGATATCCATACGCTAACCTCTCCTGATATAAAGTATGGTGTCACTAATGTACTTGGCAAGGCGAACTATAGTCGATGCTTGAAAGGTCAAACGGAATATTCTCTCACGTATACGCTTTGCGAATTATGTTAATCAGCTTCATCGACATCTCCTTTGGATCACCTGTGCCGGTAAACTCGGTAAGGGGCCCCACACAAGACGGGCAGCCCGTTTCACAACTACATTTTTCAATCATAGCTCCAGCTGTATCAAATAGCTCATCATGCAGCTCATAGAGCTTGTCGCTAAAGCCTACACCACCGGGATAGCTGTCATAAATATAGACAGTAGGCCGCTGGGTGAAGGTTGCTCTAACCTGATGGATTACCCGAATATCACCCGGATCACACATCAGATAAATGGGCGCTGTATTTGCAAGAACATTCGAAATACCAAGAAGACCATTTTGTACATCTGTCTGGGACATGCCGGGTATTTCTTCTGGCAGACTCACCCAGTAGGAGGTCGTATGCATTTCCAGCTCCGGCAGTGTTACCGGTCCTGACCCGATATTTTCATGAGTATGCAGCTTTATCTTTTTAAACATAGTCACAAGTGAGCTCACCGACACCTCTCCGCTGCTCCTGTGAACTGGCTTCCCCCTATCCTCCCGGAATACATCGATTACCTTGAGATCCACTGCTAGATTTGCATCAGTGTAGTAGTCAACATCAACCTTACGTACATAGGCCTTCTTATCATCAAAGTCCAGCCTCTCCACCTGATACTGAATCCCCTCGTGCATATATATAGCTTCCTCATGCACAAGCATCGGCGCACTGAACCTGTCTGTCTCTCCTATGACAATAGGCTTTGGTTCGGATATATCTATGATAATAAAATTCTCATTAGAGGCACTCCGCAGACTAATGGTATCAGAGGGAAATACATCTGACATCCAGTGCCAACGGTTGCCCACATGTCTGACCAGCCTTGCCTCCTCCATATATGACAAGATTTCCTCCGTTGTCTCAACTCCAAATTTATCACCATCTTCAAAGGGCAGCTCAAAAGCTGCGCATTTCATGTGGTTGTAAAGTATGACCAGGTTGTCGGGATTTATCAGCCCATTTTCCGGAGTTTTACCAAAGAAATAATCCGGGTTGCTTATTATATACTGATCCAAGGGGCTGCTATTGGCCACCAGTATGGCCACAGATGCACCACTCCTACGGCCTGCACGGCCTGCCTGCTGCCAGGTGCTGGCTATGGTCCCGGGATAACCACATATGATGCTAGCCTCCAAGGCTCCAATGTCAATTCCAAGCTCAAGGGCGTTTGTCGAAACCACACCGGTGATACTACCCTCACGCAGCCCCCTTTCTATTTCACGCCGCAGATTGGGTAGGTATCCCCCTCTGTAGCCACGAATTCTCTTGTCACCTTCCTTGCCTCCATGATATATCTCTTTGAGATATGTGACCAGGACCTCAACGCTGAGCCTGCTTCTTGTAAAAACTATAGTTTGTATACCATTGCGAATCAGTGATTCTGCAATATGCTCCGCTTCCAGCATACTGCTCCTTCTGATACCCAACTCCTTATTCACTACTGGGGGATTGTAAAATATAATATGCTTTCCGGAGGTTGGTGCACCATTGTTATCTATAAGCCCAATATCAGCTCCAGTAATCCTGGAAGCCAGTTCCGCCGGGTTGGCAATAGTAGCGGAGCAACAAATAAACTGAGGATTCGAGCCGTAAAAATCACAAATCCTCCGTAGTCTTCTAATAACATTGGCCAGATGGCTACCGAATACACCTCTGTAATGGTGAACTTCATCAATTACAATGAATTTTAGATTTTCAAAAAGCTTGGTCCACTTGGTATGATGAGGCAGTATACCGCTATGGAGCATGTCCGGGTTGGTCACTACAATATGACCCGCTTGCCTGATAGCCCTCCTAGCTGATTGGGGCGTATCGCCATCATAGGTGAAGGTCCTCACATCAACTCCAGCTTCAGTGATAAGCTCATGAAGCTCCGATGTCTGGTCCTGAGATAAAGCCTTTGTAGGAAACAGAAAAAGTGCCCTTGAAGCCTCATCCTTTAAAATCTCATCCATGACAGGCACATTGTAGCACATTGTTTTACCGGAAGCTGTAGGAGTCACGACCACTATATTTTTACCGTCATGAACAGCCTGAATAGCACTGGCTTGGTGAGAATAGAGCTTCCTTACTCCCCGTCTTTCAAGGGCAGTCTTTATCCGCTCGTCAATGAACTCCGGAAATTCGGTATAAACAGCTTCTTTTGCAGGCATTTCAACCCATGATGTTATATTCTGCATCATCTTCTCAGATGCTTTGAAATGCTGTAGCATTTGTTCAAGGTTCATAGCGACCCTCCCGAACATATATTCTTTTAATATTTTAAAACAAATCTGACGCAATGTAAAGGAAGGATTCTGCTCGGACTGGCAATACAGCTTATCTCAGCTATACGTCACCCTTCGGCTGTATGCATGGGGCCATTTTTGCTATCAGTATGTAGGGGGGCACTCCTAACATCTGTATTTAGGGGATACTCATGACATCTGCATTTAGGGGATACTCCTAACATCTGTATTTAGGGGATACTCATGACATCTGCATCTAGGGGGACACTCCTAACATCTGTATTTA
>CAZEIH010000025.1:0-2017 GCA_964512095.1 uncultured Oscillospiraceae bacterium | reverse complement strand
TAGGGGATACTCATGACATCTGCATCTAGGGGGACACTCCTAACATCTGTATTTAATGGGACGTTCCTGCCATATATATAGGAGACATAAGCTAAAGCTAGGTACCCTTACACAATTACAGCATCTGCACCAAACTCGTCTATAAGCCCTTCCATCTCATCCTTGGACATTGCTCTAAACACATGGTCTTTGAATTGACCAGAATTCCTACAGCCCTTAGTATACCAGGAAATATGCTTTCGCATTTCCCGCACAGCTATATGCTCACCCTTTAGCTCAACAAGCATATTCAAATGGCGCAGCATAATGGATTTCCTATCATTTATACCCGGTCCCGGCAAGATATGTCCAGTTTCGATATAATGGTTAATCCTTTTAAATATCCAGGGATTTCCCTGCGCACCCCTGCCAACCATAACAGCATCACAGCCTGTATACTCCAGCATCCTTACTGCATCCTCCGGCGTATATACATCCCCGTTTCCAATAACGGGTATGGAGACTGCCTTCTTGACACTGTGGATAATATCCCAGTCCGCCTTGCCACTATAAAATTGCTGCCTGGTTCTACCATGCACAGCTACGACACTGGCGCCGCTTTCTTCAGCCACCATGGCAAGCTCCACTGCATTGACATGCTCATCATCCCAGCCCTTACGTATTTTTACTGTAACAGGCTTATTCGATGCAGCCACAACTGCCTTGATAATTTCACCGGCAAGCTCCGGCTTCAGCATCAATGCGCTACCCTCCCCGTTCTTTGTGATTTTAGGTGTCGGGCATCCCATGTTTATATCAATAACAGCCGCTGGCGAATCATTTAGCTTGTCCGCTGCATATGCCATAATATCCGGCTCAGATCCGAATATCTGTATGGCTGCAGGCAGCTCAGCCTCGCTGAGTTCAGCCAGCTTCCAGCTTTTTTCATCCCTGTAGTACATACCCTTGGCGCTAATCATTTCAGAATAAATAAACCCGCACCCCTGCTCCCTGCAGAGCACTCTAAAGGGCAGATCCGTCACTCCCGCCATAGGGGCAAGAAATATGTTGTTTTCCAGTACTAATGAACCTATTTTCATATCAACCTACCGTCATTATCATTTATTCGCATTATGAGACTTTGCTCAAAAGCTTATCACACGGTCAAAAAAAACCCTGCATATATTATAGCTTACATGCAGGGAAATGTATTATATCTATTTGATGTTTTTTCCTTTTGGGCTCACCCTTGGTTTAAATGATGTCATCAGCCGGTATATTTGTATAAGTCCTGTAAATTACCATGTCCGCCTATAAATAAACACCAGTAACCTCGTGATTACTGGTGTTTGGAGATATGGTGTCCCGGACAGGAATCGAACCCGCATCAATGGAACCGGAATCCATCACCTTATCCCTTAGGCCACCGGGACATATACCGACTATAGTATTATAGCCCAATTTCAGTAACTTGACAACTGTCAAGCAACGGCAATAATTTTACCTAAAAACCCTGTATGCGGGAGGTTTTGCTCCTGTAAATAATATTTTAACCTACTAATGATCAAAAATCACTAAAACAAACTATTTTCAGACTGAATAAGCGTAAATATATTCATCGACATGCGTTCCTATGGATTTTACTTTTTGCAAACTAGAATTCAACTTTTCAATTGACCCAAATTACTGTAGGAAAAAGAAGAAAAGAATCATCCTGATATTTTAATGGATCTGAAACACCCTTGACAACAAGCATCTCCCATATGGTTTTGTAACCTGGAGGCTGAATGAAAGCCCGTGCAAATGTCAATAACATCCACATGAATAAATGGAGGTTATGTAAACGAGAACATCAAAACATCCCCCTGACACTGTAGAATGGAAACCCATAAATGCTAGTTCAGTCCCAAATCCTATGATTAGGGACCGAACTACTTGCATTCTTTAAAATATTACCTATTCCCGCCGACCTTGTAATCATCAGAGGATTTCTTGCCAGCATGGTAGAATACAACATCGCCATCCATCAGATTAAATT
>CAZEIH010000024.1:0-46114 GCA_964512095.1 uncultured Oscillospiraceae bacterium | reverse complement strand
CGACCATAGAACCCACCGCAATCGCCACAGATGAGCTTGCTGTGAAAAGCTTTGTCACTGTAAGCTCTTCCGAGTTCCTTGCGCCGTGCCATTTCGTCTTGTACCATATCAAATTCCTCTGGCGAAATAATTGCTTCATGGGAACCCTCCACATAGTACTGCGGTACCTCGCCGTTGTTAACACGCAACTCTTTTGTCAAGAAGTCAGCTGTAAAGCGTTTCTGTAATAACGCATCTCCCTTGTATTTTTCGTTTGTGAGGATGCTTGATATCGTGGATGCCTGCCATTTCTGCTTTCTTGCAGGACTTAAGACTCCGTGTTCCATAAGGTAGTTTGCAATGCCTTGGGTGGTTTTGCCCTCAAGAAAAAGCTTGTAGATAATTCGAACGGTTTCTGCCTCTTCAGCTACGACCTTCAGCGTGTCGTTTTCTCCCTTTTCGAAGCCGAGAAAATTGGAATAGCCGACACTGACCTTACCGTCCGAGAAACGTTTCCTCTGACCCCATGTGACGTTCTCGGAAATGCTACGGCTTTCTTCTTGTGCTAACGAACTCATAATGGTGAGCAGAAGTTCTCCTTTGCCATCAAAAGTGTAAATATTCTCCTTCTCGAAGAAGCATTCCACGCCTTTTTCTTTTAGCTTTCTGATGGTAACAAGACTATCTACAGTGTTCCTCGCAAATCGGCTGACTGACTTTGTAATAATAAGGTCAATCTTGCCTGCGAGAGCATCGGCTACCATTTTCTTGAAACCGTCTCTGTGTTTTGTGCCGAGTGCCGATATGCCTTCGTCCGTGTAGACTTTAACAAACTCCCAATCGGTTCGGCTTTTAATGTAATCGGTATAGTAATTAACCTGAGCTTCGTAGCTTGTCAATTGCTCATCGCTGTCTGTAGAAACACGGGCATAACCTGCCACCCTGCGTTTTGTGAGTGCGTTTGTCGGCAGTGCCGTAAACTTATTCTTTGTCGCTGGAATCGTTGTAACCTTTCGCATTGCTTTGCCTCCTTTGTCTCGCTCTCTCCGCGGCAGCCTGTTTCATTTCCGCAGTCCAACTGTCCCGCCGCGATTTATCCGCCCATATGCGTTCTTCGGTTCTGCCATCCTTGAAAACAAATAGCAGGCGATTTTCGCCAGGCACTTCAATGCGCTCAACACACTCTGAAAACACTTTGACATCATATTCAGATATACCAAGCGTATCGGCACAGACGGTTTTGAGTGTATCTTCGGGTATCTTTTTTCCGTGGCAGTAGACTTTTCCCTGTGTAACATAGGTGGAGCAATTCCATCCAGCCGAACCGTTGTTGGTAACACGCTTATAATTCTTCCCGCAGTGCGGGCAGTAAATATGTCCTGTAAACTCACTCGTTTTAGGTTTAGGTCTATTTCTGTTCGCTTTTTTGTTTGCCAACAATACTACCTGAGCCGCCTTATAAGTGTCCTCGTCAATTATGGCGGGGTGCGTATCCTCTGCATAATACATTGGTAATTCGCCCGTATTACGGCATTTTTTCTTTTCCAAATGATTGTTGCGATAATGTTTCTGCAGCATGGCATTGCCCGTGTATTTTTCATTGCCGACAATGTCACGGATGCGCTGTACACACCATTTTCCACCGAGCGCCCCGTAAACGCCCCTTTTGTTCAGGTCTCTGCTTATTGAACCAAAGGTGTCACCGGCAATAACCCGCTTGAAGATTTCCTGTACAATTGGCGCGGTATCAGAGTCAATTTCGATTTTATCTTTAGAAATGCTATAGCCGAACAGAAAACGCATATTTATCAATTCGCCCTTTTCAAAACCTTTTCGGACACGCCATTTCTGATTTTCACTTGCAGATAGGCTCTCCGCTTGGGCATAGGAAGCGAGGATTGTTAGCATAAGCTCGCCCTCGGTGCTCATCGTATGAATGTTCTGTTCCTCAAAGAAAATGTCCACCCCCAGCGACTTCAGCTCTCGTACGGTTTGAAGAAGTGTTACCGTGTTTCGAGCAAAACGGGAGATGGACTTGGTTATGACTATATCTATCAGTCCGGCACGGCAGTCGGACAGGAGTCTTTGGAAATCCGCCCGGTCTTCATTCGTGCCTGTGAGTGCCTCATCAGCATACACACCTGCGTACTGCCAACCTTCATGAACTTGAATCAGCTCACTGTAGTGGCTGACCTGTGCAGAGAGTGAATGCAACATTGCATCTTTTCCACTTGACACCCTTGCATAGGCTGCGACACGTTTCGGCTTTTCTAAAACCATCTTTTTTTCAAGTTTTCTCACTTTTTTACGCACTTATATCACCTCCTGGGTATATGACATATTCGCTCTAAAACCGAGATTTATCAAGCAGACTGTCCGAAAAATCATAAAAAAGGTGCAGAAAAACCAGCTTATCATTTGTAAATATCCGACAAATGACTGCCGGCTATGAAATATTTTACATATATCCGATGTTCAAGCACAAGGCAACAAAAAAGAGCCTTTTCAAGCCCTGACTAACTCCATCATTTTCTTTGTTCCGAGGAGGTTCATGGCTCTTCGGAAATTATAGGCAAGGAAAGAAAGCCCGGTTTCAGCGGCTACCTTCAGCTTGCCTTTTGTCAGCAGGTAACTTGCCCCGTGCCATCTTTTCACCGTTCCGTACGGATGTTCTACCACCGTGTTCCGCTTTCGCAAATGCTGCTGATTGGGATAATACCGTATAATCACCCATTCGTCCCATGAACTTTCTTCTTCAGATAACGCAATCGCTTTAAATTTGTGATTCGTTTTCCGAACAATCTTGTTTTCGCGGGCCCTGTCATAAAACGGTTCATCCTTACGTGTTTCGCCTTCCTTAAAAGAGATAATTCGTCTCTTGCCTAAGGTGCATTTGTTCTGGCATTTGGAACATGCCGAGAGCCGATGGTATCTGCGGATGGTCGTATCCTTTTTCCCGTTCGGCTGGCCAGGCCCCGCATAGAATAAAGTCTGGCCCATCGGGCATATGACGATGTCTTTTTCAATATCGCGTTTAAAATACGGCTGCAATGGCGGATCCCGCTTCACATCAACGGGTGCTGTTTGCAAGCCACCCATCGCTTTCATTTCCGCATAAGAAACCAGTTCACCGGTTTCCTTATTCAGATATAGGCCTGTCCCTTGTTCCCGCCGCTTCAGAATTTCTATCTCCACATCATCCCGCTGCAGAACCTCGGGCAGTTCACCCGCTGAAATGCACTTCAGAAGCGTACATTTGTCTTTCGAAGATAGCATCTCTTCTGTTATTTCCGCATCGATTTTTTGAAACCGAAAAATCCTGCTTTTTTCGCCTTTGTTGGGATGCGTTGTGGGGGTATCCCCGTTCAGCAGGCATTGTAGCACTTCATCGCTATTGCCATAACCCCTATCTGCTATGCCCTCAAGGTTTTCTACGCCAAGCGCAATCTTAGCCCCCGTAATGCCATCTTCGAGCAGATTCCAATCCGTGCATTCGCTCGTTACATCATAATGCACGATCAGATGGTTATCCGATTCTACTGCGGTTTGCACATTGAAGCTCGGACGAATGCCATCCCTTGTCTTCATCAGGCGGCTTTCAGGATCTGTGGTGCAGATATGGTTCTCCCCACTGCTTTCCATCTGCGCTAAAGCTTCTGTCAGCTGCGCCTTTCTACACTCCAAATAATCCAACACCCCGGTGATATCTTCTTTTGTTAGCGCTCCCGCCTTTGTTTCAGCTGTATCAATTTCATCCAGTTCTTTCATGTATTGATTGATCTTCTCCTCAACATCCAGAAGAACTTTTGTCGCATTGCTGCTGACATAACTCTTGTTATCCGCGTTTACGGCACGAAACTTTGAGCCGTCGATCACCACCGATTCATGTGAAAGCAGTCCCGCTGCATTGCAGAGCTTCACAAATGCCTTGAATACTTCTTTTATCGCCTTCGCGTTGTCTTTTCTGAAGTCAGCAATGCAACGAAAGTCCGGTACTACTTTTTTGAGAAGCCACATCAGCTCCACATTCCTCGCGGCCTCCTTCTGGAGGCGTCTGGACGAACGAATGTGATTCAAATATCCATACATATACAACTTCAACATGTCACACGGATCATAACCTGGCCGACCTTCTTTCGCCGGCTCCGCTTTAAACCCTATAGCGCCCACATCAAGCGAGTCTATAAATGCATCTATTGCGCGTACTTCATTATCCACACCAACATAGTCATCGAGAGTGTCGGGAAGAAGTATTGTCTGATTACGATCCGCTCCTTGAATATATCCCATACCAGCACCCTCCGTTGTGGTTTTGATACGTAAATTATACCATATTTAGCGCTCATTTTCCAGAGTTACCTGTAGTTTTCGGACAGTCTGCAAGTCATTTTCCCTATATATACTGCCGAATTTAAGCTCGTATTTTTGCGCTAATTTGTCCTCAATTGATACAATGTCGTTTTCGTCAATGATGCCTCTTTCAAGCATGGTTTTTACCTGGGCCATAGCAGAATGATAAGCTTGAATATTGCTACGATTATTCATTGCCGCCACCACCCTCATAACGAGTTTTAATGTAACAGGCATGGGAGCAATACTTTTTCTCGTTGCGGCGACGCATATGTATTTTCTTTCCGCAGCAGGCACACGAGATGGAATACGGCATTTCTGCCTTCGGATGTTCATTCCACCATTTATTACGGCAAGCGTCAGAGCAGAAACGCCGTCCACTCCGTTTGCGTATATCCATCGACTCTCCGCATTGTTCACAAACGGCAGCGTTTTCAAGTGCCTTGCTGTTTGTTTTATTCCTGCGACAATAAGACTTCACAGTGTTTTCGGACACACCGATTTCCTTTGCAATTTTTAAGTATCCGTATCCTTCAAGTCGCAGTTTATCTATAAGAATTTTCTGATCGGCTGTCATGTTCGTTCCTCCGTTCCGAGGAGAGATATTTTCTTATCCTCACTTTGTACTGGACAGGCAGAACGGAAAATCCGTAGTATGTGGGCAAAAAAATAATGCCCGCCGAAGAAAAATCCTCGACGGGCGTAAAGAGTGGAGCGTTATTCGCTATATTTAATGAAGGCATCGGTGAAACCGGCTGCCTTGATCTTGCCGAGCATGGCATCGGCGTTTGCTTTGACAGAGTAAGCACCGACTTGAACACGATAGTATTTCTTTGGTGCTGGAGGCTCAACAGGAATGTCAGGGATAAGACCGGACTTTACATCAGCGCGGAAAGTATCCATTGACTTTCCATGCTTAGGAAACCAGTGCATCACATCTGCATGATTGCTGGCAATGCCCAACTTGTAACCCTCACTGTGGCAAATGATTTTCTTTTCGGTTAAGCCATAGAGTTTACAAAGATATACACAAAGTTCAACGGTCTCCCGATACACCTTGCTGAAATAGGTGCTGTCCGAAAGACCGTCCTCGCAGATTTCAAAACTGATATGAGTATCGTTGACCGAGCCTTTCGATCCAGAACCGCCATGCCATCCCCTGTGATTCCACGGCAGGGTTTGATAAGTAGCGATTGTTCCGTCAGCCAGTTTTCCGATGAATGCATGAACACAGACCTGACGACCGCCGGGAGAGGTTTAGTTGTGGTTTCTGGTATAAACCAGACATTACCATGTTTTGCTGCACCTGGCACTCGCCCTTCACCGCATAAGACCTGTACTCTTCGTATTGATATACCCCATATTGTTGCAGCTTGATCGGCTGTAATATAATTATTCATTTTTCTTCGCCATTATCCTTTCGTACGCATCCAATGCGTATATACATTCTATTCGTTTTGACGAATAAAGTCAAGGGGTTTACGGAAAATATATATATATATTTGTTCCGTTTGTCGAGTGAACACACTGTTCAAATCCGCTTTGTTCCCGTTTGTTGGGTGAACACCCTTTCAGTTTCCGTTTGTTGAGTGCGAGGCAAAATCAACCGTTTCACTCCGTAAACGGCACTTTTTTATACACTCCGCAAACGGTAGAAAACAAAAAAGCCGTCAAAAAGCCTTGATATCAAGACCTTTTGACGGCTACCGTGTGCAAAATAAAAACGCCAGCATTGTATCAATACTGACGTTCTTATATGGTGGGCCTTCAGGGACTCGAACCCCGGACCAACCGGTTATGAGCCGGTTGCTCTAACCAACTGAGCTAAAGGCCCGTATGGCTCCTCAAGTAGGACTCGAACCTACGACCCTGCGGTTAACAGCCGCATGCTCTACCGACTGAGCTATTGAGGATCGAAACAAATTATATTATACTTTCGAACTAAGCATAGGTCAAGAACTTTTTACAATTTTGTTAGCCTACTTCTTACCTGCTCCAAAAAGCACCTAAAATATGCCCTTAAGTTCTAATCCAAATAATCCTTAAGCTTTTTACTTCTGCTTGGGTGTCTTAGCTTTCTGAGGGCCTTTGCTTCAATTTGCCTAATTCTCTCCCTAGTAACATTGAATTCCTTGCCGACCTCTTCCAGCGTCCTTGCTCTACCGTCATCGAGACCGAATCTAAGCTTCAGAACCTTTTCCTCTCTTGGGGTTAGCGTATCAAGTACACCCAGTAGCTGCTCCTTGAGTAATGTGAATGCAGCAGCTTCAGCAGGCGCAGGAGCATCATCATCAGGAATGAAATCACCCAAATGGCTGTCCTCCTCCTCTCCAATAGGAGTCTCAAGAGAAACAGGCTCTTGTGAAATCTTCATGATTTCTCTAACCTTTTCCACAGTCATACTCATTTCATTTGCTATCTCTTCAGGGTGAGGATCTCTTCCAAGCTCCTGTAGCAGTTGCCTTGATACTCTTATCAGTTTGTTGATGGTCTCCACCATGTGTACAGGAATCCTTATAGTCCTTGCCTGATCAGCAATGGCTCTTGTTATGGCTTGTCTTATCCACCAGGTTGCATAAGTACTGAATTTGAAGCCCTTCCTGTAATCAAATTTCTCAACGGCCTTTATAAGCCCGAGATTACCTTCCTGAATAAGATCCAGAAACAGCATACCTCTGCCCACATAACGTTTTGCAATACTAACAACAAGCCTGAGGTTTGCCTCAGCAAGCCTACGTTTTGCCTCATTATCGCCTGTTTCCATCCTAATGGCCAGACTTATTTCTTCCTCTGCTGTCAACAGAGCTACCTTTCCTATTTCCTTGAGGTACATCCTTACCGGGTCATCAATACTGATACCCTCTGGAAGGGAAAGGTCGAGCTCCTCTTCTGAATTCTGAAGTTCCTTCACCTCTTCATCTATGTCTCCGACAACATCTATACCCATATTTTCTACTGTTTCATATATCTTTTCAATCTGCTCTGGTTCCAGTTCAATCTCTTCAAAAGTGTCCATTATTTCTTTGTAGGTAAGCATACCCTTGGATTTGCCCCTTTCAATCAATTCCTTTAGAATTGATTTCCTGCTTACACCAACTGTATCATTTTCGTGTGTCTTCATCTTCAGTCCCTCCCTTCCTTAACGAAATTTTTTTCATTCATCAAACTAATTTCCTGTGTCAAATTTTTCAACTCCAGTTTCAGTTTTACAGCTTCTTCTTCAGGAAGATCGTTTATGTTTTTTAACAACTCCAAAACCTTATTCCTCCTGGATTGCAGCTTTAGTTTTTCAATATCTCTAATTTTACCCATTATCGCCTTCTGATTATCATCGCAATGACATTCTTCATTCAATATTCTTGCGAATTTACCAGAATTCTCAGTAGTTACTATGTTTAACAGCTCTGCTGGTGTTATGCCCTTACGTTCGTCCATTCTTCTATAAATAACTTCTGCAGTTTTTTTGTTTGCTTCTCCCATATATTGATCTACTTTAAAATGCTCCTCTAGCACATTATATATACTGTTGTCAACAGATAATAACGATAGTATGAATCGTTCATCGCTTATTATCTTCTCTTCATCCCTATCTGTAGAAGATGCTGCCTTTTTTGACGCTTCTACAGCCTTGGCCAGCTTCAAGCTTTGCCTTCTTGCAAACGGCTTTTTCCTTCGTATAACCTCTGAAAGCATTGCCTCTTCTGAAATCTCATATTCACGGGATAGCTTCCTAATATACATTTCCCGTTCAACTACATTATCAACCTTTGCCATCACACCTGCTGCCTTGTTCAGAAAAGCTATTTTGCCCTCAGTCTTATCCAGATCATGCTCATTCTTCAGCACTCTTATCTTATACTCCACTAATGGTAAGGCATTATCTACAAGCCTTCTGAATTTATCCGGACCATTCTTCTTTATATAATCGTCTGGATCCTTGCCATCCGGAACTGTAAGCACCCGAACCTTACAACCGATATCACTTAATAATTCAAGACCTCGCATAGTTGCCGCCTGACCAGCCATATCTGCGTCATATGAAATAATTACTTCTTCTGCATACTTCTTTAACGTCCTACCCTGGCTCTCTGTCAGCGCTGTTCCAAGTGAGGCCACTACGTTGGTAATACCCCTCTGGTGTAGTGATATCACATCCATGTAGCCTTCAACTATAATAAGTCCTGGGCTTTCCGAGTTCTTCGCAAAGTTAAGTGCGTACAAATGCTTTCTCTTGTTATATGCCGCTGTTTCCGGCGAATTCATATATTTGGGAAGAGAATCATCCAACACCCTGCCCCCAAAGCCTATAACCTCGCCTCTTATGCTAAAAATCGGGAACATAAGTCTGCCTCTAAATCGATCATAAATATTTCCAGATTCATTCTTCAGTACCAATCCACTTTTAAGCATTTCTTCTACACTTACGCCTTGTGAACTCAAATGCTTGTACAATCCGTCCCATTTATCAAATGAATATCCAATCCCAAACTTCCTTACAGTGTATTCCGATAAATCCCTTCTTCTTAAATAAGCCGCAGTAGCAGCCTCTCCTTGCTTCGAATTTAATGCATTATTAAAGTATCTGGCTGCAACAAGGTTTATGCTTAGCACCAGCTTCTTTAATTTTAATCTTTCCTCCTCCCTGGGATCATCGCTTTCTGGAAGCGTTATCTTCGCTCTGTCTGCCAATAATCTAACAGCTTCGATGAAATCTAGTTTTTCTGCCAGAGATATAAACTGGAATACATTCCCCCCCTTACCACAGCCAAAGCAGTAGAAAATCTGCTTTCCTTCTTCAACACTGAAGGATGGCGTCTTTTCCTTATGGAAGGGGCAAAGTCCAAAATAGTTCTTTCCCCTCTTTTCCAGTTTTACATATTCAGAAACAACATCCACAACATCATTATTGATTCTGATTTCTTCTATCAGTTCTTCCGAATACCTAATTTAGCCATCATCCTTTTGTTGCCATTCAGGCAATTTGTTTCAACTCCTGTGTTATGGTGTGGTAGAACCCCCTTGCTCATTCTTATACCTAACTATAATATACGATTACACACACCAAAATACTCTAATAATCTTCGACACAATTATTTATATTCCTTCTTTTTGTATAACTTTATATAACTTTTGTGATTATAGAAACAATAAGACCTCAGTCCAAGTATGCTCAGATGAGGTTTTATCTATGTCTTCAGAAGACGCCGACATCTACAGGTCGGCGATGAATGAAGACGAATTAATTAACTTCCTTGATCAGGTGGAGTTCAGTCTCCACCTGACTCCCAAAGCGAAGCGAATTGACTCATCAGATTGTGTATAACACCATGTTCATTTAAAAATTTATCCTTAGTAGAAAGGCATTCTTAGCTCCAGAAATTTCAGACCAAATTAACCACCGTTGCCAGCTTTACCATCCACAATCACATTCCAAGAAGATCATCTAGAATATATGGCAGTGTCACTGGTGTAACTGCATTATTTGCAAGTGTTCTAATAATATCCTTTACCCTTTCTCGATCTAAAAATACATTTTGGAAGACTTTGCTATCAAGAAATAAATCATTGATTTTCTTAACTACCTCTACTCCGTAGGTTTTTTGTAATCCAGCATCTTCATAGTCATCTGTCTCACTTATCAAAAGATAGTACTCCAACTCCAGTTTATTTCCCCGAGCCTCATCAAATATTTCTCTTTCGGCTTCCTTGCATTTTTCTAGTAATTTGCATGCCATAGATGATTACCCCCTCGAAATTATAAAGCTTCCTAACATTGGTATTATAACTTATTTACCCAACTTGTCCCATAAAAAAGTTTCGAGGGCTTCTGTTAAAAAGCAACACTATTCGACGCTTAACCAAATTTAACATTGAATTAACATAAATATGTTGTCGTTTTGATATAACTTTTAGCAAAATTTTTGCGATTTTTTTTCACGATAACTCAAATGTGTTCTGTAATTTCTGATTTTCCAGGTTGAAAGCTATATATATATGTTATCTGCTTTTGTGATTGGAAAAGTTTAAAACTTGATACCAATAAGATATTATGTTAACATACAGTAGTCACTGAATGAAAATCTACCGACTAAGGAAAGGGGGGTGGGACATGCAATCAAAGCAGTCAAACCGCATAGAAAGTATAGAAAAGATAGTATCCGCCTTCAACAAAATGCAAAAGCTCCCGAAAACCCTTATAAAGTATGGTTTATACGTTTTTACTGGTATTTTTGCCATAGGAATGATATTAGTAACACTCAATAACACTCTATTACCGTATAATCACTATCTTGATATGGTTTCTAAGGAGATCGTCAAAGTAAGCTTCATTATTGCAGCGGAAACGATTATAGGCGGTCTTGTGATGGATTATGTATTTAAAAAATAATCTAAACCGGCACATACATATAATGGAGCCGGTTTTTGTTTTCATTTGCATGTCATCTTAAAAATCAGTTTTTATCTGATCAGAGCACATTATTTTAGTACATATAAGTCTTGTATCATTTTCATTATATCTACTTTCTAGTGATCCAATTTTATTAAGTAATTCAATAATCTCATTATCTGAAGATACTATTATATACTTTATATCCTCAGGACTAAACTCAAGCTTTGACCTTTTTGATAAATTAAAATCAGCTTTACTTCGTTTATCGCCAGTGTTGAATTCTTCCTTTGTCAGGCTTAAAACTTCATCACAATCATTGTCGGTCAGAAATGGCACCCATCTCCATTCCCTTTCATCATAAAACCTTTTATAAGTTGTTTTATCATCAATAGAGACATATCCTTCATAAAGCTTTATATGTCTCATAATGTTCATCATATATTGCCAAGCTTTCTTATTGGCATTGCCAGCGTCTTTTATGACATTAATCAAAGTACCTATATAATCCGCGAAGGCAGAGTTTTGATGCATATAAAGAACAGGGTTTATTTTTCTGTCTATCCCCCACTCTTTCTTTAAGCCAATACCGTATCCTCCATAGAAATTGAGATGCTCATGAAGCTGTGATAATGGCAGGTCGCAGAAGCATGTCATAGGAAAGGCTATCTCAAACTCCTTATAAGCTTCATGGAATAGATTAGAGTAATTCTCAAGACAGTACCTTGGAATAAAACAGTTTTCCAATATGCCTACCAGATCTTCCATGCTCTTTGTAAAGTGGAAAAGAGTGTTTGAACTGATAACCATTTATGCCATCTCCCTGTTCATTTGTGTAACAATATTTTGCCCAATATTATCGCTCAGACAGTGACACTTTTTTCCATGTTAAAATTTCACTGCTACCTTAGCAATCACATGATCTATTGGAACAAATCCTATGTTTCTGCTATCACAGCTGTAATTCCTGTTGTCACCCATCACAAACAAGCAATCTTCCGGCACTGTTAACTTTCCAGGAAAAAACTCCATTTGCTCTTTGATGTATGGCTCCTCCAGTATCTCGAAATTTCTATATAGCTTGCCATCCTTGTATTCAAGCACATCCCCTGGCATACCTATAACTCTTTTTACCCAGTAATGGTCCTGTTCAATTTTAAAGAGTTTATATGTTACCAGATTGTATTTAATAGTTTCAAATATATCATCCTTTAATGTACGGGGCCTGTCTACACGACTGTCTATGATAACAACATCACTGTAATCAAACCCGCTACCGAAAGTGTGAGGCAGCTTGTTGACAAGTATTTGATCAGCATGCTTATATGTCGGTTCCATTGAACTGCCATCAACGTGAGTAGGCTGACCAATGAAAATAACAATCAACAAGGCTACCACAATGCCTCCAGCTATATGCAATACCCAATCAAGTATTTCCTTAAATATCTTCATACTAAACTTCCTTTCCCAATCCTTGCCATGTCAAGCCTCTCGGTTACTCCCAACTACTTCTGCAGGCCATTTTTCACTTACATTATTTTCACCTTCAAAATAGTCAGTTCTGTCATCTTTTTTATATATTTCACCATCTGGCAATATATTTGTCTTGCCGGAATCAGGGTAATCACAGACGTCAAAGCCGTTCTCGGTCCCAAGATCAAGATACAAGCAGGGTTGATCTGTATGGTTGTATAACTGATGAGAGCCTTCAGGACCCATTTCAAAGAATGCAATGTTTCCTGCCTCCAATTCGCTTATGCCTGCCGGTGTCCTTAGCATTGCCTTTCCAGACATTATCACAAAAAGCTCCTCCGAATTACGGTGAGAATGGTAGGGATAGGAATATTTGCCGGGATCCAGCGACCTGACATAAAAGCTCAAATCCCTCGAACCGACTATCCTAGACAGATCTGGAGTCGTATGCCATGAAAACTCAGGCACCGGCGATTGCTTCTGTTGAAATTGGATCTCGTTCATCTTAAATACCTTGGGCATCTTTCATCATTCCTTTCAAATTTTTACATGTTGAGGATCATTTCATTCTCCACATTATTGAATCCAAATTTCTCATAGATTAGACGTCCCATTTCAGTTGCATGAAGACTGATTTTTTTATAACCCAATTTTTTCGCTTCTGTCAGTACCTTATCAAACAGTACCTTCGCAATTCCTCGGCCTCTGTATTCGGGCAGAGTGTACATATTCTGTATGTATGCGACTTTGCCGCTCATGTTCTTATAAGACGGAGCCAGGGTATAAAAGCATAAACCGCTTGTACTGATAATTTTCCCGTTTTCATCAGCTACCCAAGCTATAAAGCCATCATCAGGCATCATCGCATTGAAGAATTTCATCAATTCTTCTTCCAAAACATCGTCTTTATCACTATCTTCGACATGCTGTACTTCTTTTATAAATTGAAGCCGCATTAACACCAAATCATCTATATCCTTTGTTTCTGCTCTTCGGTAACAAATCATACCAAACTCCTTTCTTCCATCTATTACAATGTACTATATTACACAATTCCAGTCCATTGCAGTAGCATACTCATTCTGATAATAATTTACTTTCATTATATATTACGCCACAAGTCTTAAACCTCTGAAGCAGTCCCTCCCCGGCGAAGGTCTTGTGATGTTCGCCATTAAGCGTTCCATCCAGGATTCCTTCAACTCCCTGAAGCAATTCAGTGATTACTCCCTTGGATATCGGTGCTCTACAATGAGCAGGCAGAAGCATATCAAACCTGTCCGAGATGGATTCCAGCTTTTTCAGGCTGGACAGATATACCTCCAGCGGTGCGGACTCTTCCAGGTACATCCAGACATCGCCTTCAATGATGGAATCTCCAGTAAAAAGCATTCTGCTTTTTCTGTCGACAAGCGCAATACAGCCCGGAGAGTGCCCAGGTATCGAAATCACTTCTATTGTCTTGTCACCAAGATCAAATTTCTGATTTTCACCTATCGGTATAATTCTGCCTGGTTTGGCACGGGACCAATCCTCCTTTGAAAATCCATTAGGATATGGACCTCTTGTTACATACTTTATTGCCCAACTTCGTTTCTCCTCATCAAAGCAGCCTTTTAGCAAATAATCATCTTCTTTTGCAATATAGGCAGAGTCAAATTGAAAATTACCGCCCACATGATCTGGATGGCCGTGAGTATTTACAACGATAACCGGAGTATCCGTATAATCCTTAATAAGTCCTTGAAGGTCTCCTATCCCCCAGCCTGTATCAATTAGCAATGACCTTTCGCTACCCTTAACAAGATAAATATTACTCTGTCCCTTGTCATCCAGCATAATAATATCTTCTGTTATTCTTTCTATACTGAACCACTCTTTAGCTGTCATATGTCAAGTCATCTCCTTATCAGACTTAGGTTGTAGAAGGTTTTTCTTGCCTCGGCAGTGTTTAATGAGGCGGGAGACATACTCTCACCGTTCAACAACTTTCCAGTATAGTTTACCACAAATTGCTACTGTGAGAAACAGCGTCCCATTGTTTCTCTTTCGCCCAATTAAAAAGCCGGTACACATGTACCGGCTTCACTAATCCTACGCCTTTGCAGGCTTACGTGCCGCTGCCTTCTTTTTTAGTTTTCTCTCCTGCCACAGCATATACAACGGGCTAGCAATAAATATTGTGGAATACGTACCACTTATTATACCTACTACCATAGGCAATGAGAATTCCTTGATGGACTCAATATTGTATATGACTGAGAATACATAGAGTGTCATTATTGCAATCAATGTAGTAATAGATGTGTTGATTGATCTTGAAATTGTTTGCAGAACACTCTTGTTAACCAGCTCTCTTATTGGCATCTTGCGGTATATCTTCATGTTCTCTCTTACTCTATCATATATTATTACCGTATCGTTTATAGAATAACCAATGATAGTCAGCATTGCCGCCACAAATGAATCATTAACCGGTATTTTGAACAGAACATATACTGCAAACATAACATATATGTCATGCATCAGTGCTACAACTGCAAAGACACCTGCGGACAGCCCATGCATATTCCTGAATCTATACCATACATAAAGTATTATCAGTATGGATGAAATAAGAATCGCTTTAACAGAATTGCTCTTTATCTCATCCCCTATGAATGGCTCAACGCTGTTTACCGTAACATTGGCGTCTGCCCTTATGCCATACTCAGTGCGCAATGCATCTAAAATACTTTGACGCTCTACATCATTCAAAGTTTCATTGCTGGCGATGTTCAAAACCATAAGATTTATATTAGTATCTTCATTATCCGGATTGTAGGTTGAGGATTTCATAACATTTGCCTGTTTGCCAATAGCACTCATCACTATGTCCTCAGCTCTGTCAGTGTCAAACGTATCGTTTGGCATTTCAATCTGCATGATGGTACCGCCCTGGAACTGTATATCCAAATGAACACCATTGATAAGTAGTCCAACAATACCGACTACGAAAATGATTATTGACAACGCAAAATAGTAATTTTTCTTTCCCATTAAATCTACCATCATTTCACCTCCCTAACGCCATACATCCAGAGATTCTTAGTTAAGCCCCAATCAGTGACTATAACAAGCATTGTTCTGGAAAGTGTCAATGCAGTAAAGAAGCTTATTAGCACGCCGAAGAACAGCGTATATGCGAATGATATCATGGAACCTGTCCCGAAGAAGTAAAGTATGATTGCAACTATAATTGTAGTAACATTACCGTCAACGATAGCTGCTAATGCTCTTTTAAAGCCAAGATCAACAGCTGCTCTGAGAGTCTTACCCGCACGCAGCTCTTCCTTTATTCTCTCAAATATTATTACGTTTGCATCCACACCCATACCTACTGACAATATAATACCTGCCAAACCGGGAAGGGTTAATGTTATTCCCAACCATGAAATTACGTTCAGTGTCATGATTGCCAACGCAAATAGCGCAATAGACGCTATCAAGCCAGGTATTCTATAGTAGATCATCAGGAATACAGAAATAATCAGGAATGCTACAATAAATGCCCTAATTGTGATATCCAGCGCTCCTTTTCCTAGTAGCGGACTGATGGCATTGACCTGCTTTGCCTCAAGCTTAAAAGGAAGAGCACCAGATCTTATCGTATCAGCTAGCTCTTTTGCTTCAACAAGCTTTTCCTCCCTAGTCTTTCCCTGCCCAAGTGTTATGACAGCCTCACCATTTGGTATATGAACCTGTACTACCGGAGCTGAAATAAACTGGTCATCCATAAAAATAGAAATTTGTTGTCCAATCAATCTCTTTGTAGCCTCAGAAAATGCACTCTTACCATTCTCGTTCAACTCAAGATCCACCATTACATCGCCGTTCTGTGTATTTACAACAGGTACGGCATCTACTACATCCATACCCTGTAATACAATCCTACCTGTAGGCAACGGATCATTATTTGAATCCACCTTATCAACATCAACCTCCTGGAATGTCAATAAAGCCGTTTCACCAATCATCGCAAGTGTCTTATCAGGGTTAAAATCCGTCTCCCCCGCAGCCCACGGTATCTGCAATATTATCCTGCCCGCACTAACATCGGTACTCAGATTCCTATCAAGTATTCCAGCCTTGTCCAGTCTTTTGCCAATAATAACCTTGGCTGTATCAAGGTCTGCCTGGGTTGGCTTCTGACCGCTATCAGTGACGGCGTAAAGCATTGCATCTATTCCTCCGTTGATATCGATGCCCGGAACTATGTTGTTAATACCAGGTATCTTAATCAGGCCGAAAAGACTGCCTGCAAAGCATATGAATGTCATTGCAGCAATCAATGCGAAAACGAGGAAAAGTTTCAGCCCATTTTTTCCTATCATCTGTAAAAATCCCCCTTTTTTTCATAACCACATGTGGTTATTATATTACTATCAAACTAGTGAGTCAATACTAAATCCATACGGGTAAAATGGTTGTTTTAAGCAATCAAATAAGCCTTGAGTCGTTTATCAGCAGCTGAAATTGAAGTCCTAAAAAAGAAGCTGCTCTTCTATTCATCGTCATTCTAACAAGGAATATCTCAAAATAATCCATTACTGGACAAATAGATGTATCAATCTTCAAGACCAGCTCTGCTGCCTTATTATCCTTATCAATAGAAATAGTTGATTTTTCAACAGCATAGTTCACTCTGTCGTGTATATCAAAGGTAGCAATATCGGTGTTTCTGACTCTACTTCTATGAACATCTGATTTGTCTGCCAGTATCAATGCCGATGATATGTTGCTGACGGATGTGCCGGTATGCTCATCATGATTTCCTATAGCCATCATTATTTCAGCTGCTTCTTTGTAGCTCATGCCCATTCTTGTAAGCATATCATATGCCATCATAGCTCCGGTATGGGCATGATCATTTCTATTGACTGCATTTCCAATGTCATGTAGGTAACCGGCAATCTTTGCTAATTCTATCTCCCTTTCTGGATATCCAAGCTGCCTGAGTATTCTACCGGCAGTCTCCGCTACCAGAGTAACGTGCCTGAAGGAATGCTCCGTATAGCCAAGCACTCGCATTTGCGTCTCTGCAATGTTTAGGAAGGTTTTGACTTCCTCGCTTTTCTTAATATCTTCGAATGTCAGCATCATATCACCCCTTAATATCATTCGCTGGCTTCCACAGCCTTAGCCCATAGAGCACATTCCACCCTTTTTCTTTCCAGTTCACAGCCAATCTCATACGGCTTTTCCAGACAGTTGTTAAATTGCCACGCATTTGCAGCACAACCACCACTACAAAAAAACCTTGCCCAGCATTTTTTACAGTCGGGCTTTGTGTATATATTTTGCTTCACAAACATCTCACGAATTGCCATGTTTATGCCCGTTCCTTGATTAACATTTCCCATTTTAAACTCTTCCATACCGACAAACTGGTGGCATGGATAAAGGTCACCTTCTGGTGTAACAGCCATATACTCATGTCCAGAACCGCAGCCTCTTAGCTTTTTAATCATGCATGGGCCTTGGTCGAGATCCAGCATAAAGTGAAAGAAGTTAAAGCCCTGAGATTCCTTGTGTCTCTTTACATATTCCAATGCTAGAGCTTCGTATTCCTTAAATAGAATGGGCAGATCCTGTTCCCTAAGATCAAAACCAGTGTTCTTAGCCGCTACAACAGGTTCTACTGAAACCTGCTTAAAGCCAAGATCGGCCAGGTGGAGTACATCCTTTGAAAAGTCCAAATTCTCTCTTGTGAAGGTTCCCCTAACATAATAGTTGTCCTGCCCTCTGGAATCAGCCATATCCTTTATTTTGGGAAGGATATCCTTATATGTGCCCCTACCGTCGGCACGAAAGCGCATCCGGTCATTGACTTCCGGCCTTCCGTCAATACTCAGTACAACATTGCCCATGTACTTATTTATGAATTGCTTATGGTCTTCATTGAGCAAAACAGCATTGGTAGTTATGGTAAACCTGAAATTTTTATCAGTATCCTTCTGTCTCTCCAATGCATACAGCACAATCTCCTTTACTGCACCAAAATTGAGTAGAGGCTCTCCCCCAAAAAAGTCTACCTCAAGATTACGTCTTGTGCCGGAGCTTTCAATAAGAAAATCAATTGCTTTTTTTCCTATTTCCGCAGGCATGATGGTTCTTGCAGTTCCAAAGTCTCCTGTTGAAGCAAAACAATATCTACACCTTAGATTGCAGTCGTGGGCAATATGCAGGCACAATGCCTTAACAACAGGCTTTGCATCAATGAAACCGCCCTGCTCTGTAAGATATTCCTCCATAAAGTCCTCAGAAAATAGCTGGCCTTCGGCTTTCAACTGTCTCAACTCAGCAAGTGTTTCTCTGATAACCCCACCAGTGTATCTACCTAATAATTCACTTACTACAACGTCATCTGGCTTGTCCATATAATCGATTATATCATATGCAATATCATCTACCAGGTGAACTGCATTGCTGTTTACATCCAACACTATATTGCTTCCATGCATTTTAAACTTATGAATCATGTTATACTCCTTAAAATAGCAACCTATGTACAGATAAACAGCGAGAGGCAAAAGCCTCCCGCTGTCATGGTTTCAGCTCTGTTATCTCTTTTCACATTTCTGGTTAGCAACTGTACAGCTAGTCTTGCAGGCTGATTGGCATGAGGTCTGACATTCTCCACAACCTGAATTTTTGAGATCCTTCTTTGCTGTAGGCGTATTGATGGTCTTTATATGTTTCATATGTAATCCCCCCGATTGCTCAAATTTTCTTATATCTTTTGTTTGCGTGAATTATTATAGCATACCTGCTCTGTTTTGAAAAGGTCAATATATTAACACAAAATCGTGATTATGCCTCCAGCTAAATGTGGAATCTACTTTTTCAACTGGACCTTTGGGCTTTTCTTCACCTTAGTATTAACGCTCATTATTCCTCCTATTGCCCCAGTAAGAACCCCTATGATGGTCATAGTTATCACATATCTATCTATTGTAAAGTTTTTACACAGGATGCTGCTGAACATATAAAGTATAAGCATATATATTAAGCCAACGAGACTTCCGTTGAGCCAGCCTCTGCTCCTGACTCCTTTTGTGGATAAGGAACCCGCAGTAAGTACACTAATTACAGTTATAACAATTACCGCAGGTGTCATCATTTTTTGTGGAAAATCCAGATTTGTCAGTATCAATGCAAACAGCATAAATGCTGGTATGGTGATTATATAGGATGCAAGTAATCCCTTGAGTAGCGTTAGAAGATTCATTCCTTCATTTCCTTCAGTCTTTGCACTCTGGCTTGCAATTTTAAGCATGCATATCACTCCTGTACATTAATTCATATTAATATGATATTACACAGGAGTCTGATATAGAACCTTGCCAAAGTCTGCAATGATACCTTCTTTGCCCCACAACTAGATAAAGAACACCAGCAAAAATCCCGCTGCTTATGCCGCCGCGGGATTCATAAATCCTTTTACTATATACTATATCGGTTAAGCTTCCTCGGGCTTCACAACCTCTTTTACGGCCCATTTCTTAAAGTTAATCTTAGCCTTCTCGACACCTGTCTCTATCGTGACTTCATCATCCTTGATATTGACTACCTTTCCAGCGATGCCACCAATGGTTGTTACCTGGTTACCTACCTGCATTGAATCAAGCATGGCCTTTGCTTTCTTGTCCCTCTTTTTCTGGGGCAGGAAGATGAGAAAATACATAATAAGTATAAAAAACACAAACGATCCCACAGAGAGCCACATTCCTCCAGTTTGTTCTGCTGGCATAAAAATACCTCCTACATAATTATTGGCTAAATTGTGACAATTATAATTTAAATCTACAGCTTATATCCATAAGCACCGAAAAATTCATTTCTAAAATCACCAAGCCTATCATCCATTATAGCTTGTCTAACATTTTTCATCAAGTCCAATAAAAATTTTAGGTTATGCCATGTTGTAAGCCTTATACCAAGTACCTCGTTAGCCTTTAGCAGATGTCTTATGTATGCTCTTGTAAAGTTCCTGCAGGCATAGCAGTCACATTCCGGATCCAAGGGTGAAAAATCTCTAGAATACTTTGCATCCCGGGCAATGATCCTTCCCCTGCTGGTCATAACCGTGCCATTTCTTCCTATACGTGTTGGGTGTACACAATCAAACATATCGACTCCCCTAATAGCTCCTTCGACTAGATAGTCTGGGCTGCCTACACCCATCAGGTATCTTGGCCTGTCCTCTGGAAGCAGAGGAAGAGTACACTCTAGCATCTTGTACATTTCTTCGGCTGGCTCACCAACACTTAGCCCTCCAATAGAATAGCCTGGGAAATTCAATTCTACAAGCTCTTCGGCGCTCTGCTTACGTAAATCCGCATATATACCACCTTGCACGATACCAAATAAAGCTTGTTTTTCTGTATTAGTATGGGCAATCTTGCATCTTTCGGCCCATCTTGTTGTTCTCTCCAAGGACTTTTTAGCATAATCATGATCAGCCGGATAAGGGATACACTCATCAAAAGACATTATGATATCTGAACCCAAATCGTTTTGTATCTTCATTGCAAGCTCTGGTGTAAATAGATGCTTTGATCCATCGATATGAGATCTAAAGGTTACACCTTCCTCCTTAATATCTCTAAGGTTACTAAGGCTAAATACCTGAAAGCCACCACTATCAGTCAATATGGGCCTGTCCCAGCTCATAAAGCTGTGAAGACCTCCTGCCTCTCGAATCAGCTCATTTCCAGGCCTCATATAAAGATGGTATGTATTACTTAAGATAATGCCTGCACCGACTTCCTTTAGTTCATCTGGCGACATTCCCTTTACAGTTGCCTGAGTTCCAACTGGCATAAAAGCAGGCGTGTCAAAGGACCCATGGGGTGTATGCACCACGCCAAGCCTTGCCCCCGTTTGCTTACATTTTTTTATTAACTCATATGTTATTGCTGCCATTACATCCACCTTTAATCTGTTATTTTATCATCATAGCATCTCCAAAGCTGAAAAATCTATATCTTTCCTCTACGGCAATACGATATGCCTCCATTATCCGCTCTTTCCCCGCAAATGAACTTATAAGCATAATAAGCGTTGATTCAGGCAGGTGGAAATTAGTTATCATGGCATCCACAAGCTTAAAGCTATAGCCTGGAAAAATGAAAATATCTGTCCAGCCAGACGCTTCCTTCACACGTCCTTCTTGGGTAGATACTGTTTCAAGCACACGGCAGCTTGTTGTGCCTACTGCGATAACTCTGCCACCTTCTGCCTTTGTTTCATTTATTGTTTTAGCCGCAGCCTCATTAAGATTATAATACTCCGAGTGCATCACATGCTCCTCAATATTTTCCTCCTTAACTGGCCTAAAGGTACCCAGTCCTACATGCAATGTCAGGTATGCCAGCCTAATTCCATACTGCTCCAGCTCTGCTAGCAATTCCTTAGTAAAGTGAAGACCGGCTGTGGGAGCAGCAGCTGATCCTCTGTATTTAGAGTACACTGTCTGATACCGTTCTGAATCCTTAAGCTTCTTGGTAATGTACGGCGGCAGTGGTACAATACCTACCCGGTCCAGCACCTCCTGGAATATCCCGTCATATTCAAAACGAACCAGCCTGTTTCCCCCTTCAATTACTTCTATTATTTCTGCTCTAAGCTGGCCCCCTCCAAATACAAAGCGAGCACCTGGTCTTGCCCTTTTACCGGGCTTCAAAATCACTTCCCATATATCGCCTTCAATAATTTTCAACAGTACAAATTCAATCCTGCCCCCTGTATCCTCTTTTTCGCCAAGAAGTCTTGCAGGAATTACTCTTGTGTCGTTTAAAACAAGGCAATCGCCCTTTTTTAAGTACTCAATAATATCTTCAAAAACCCTATGCTCAACGCTACCGCTTTTCTTGTCCAGCACCAAAAGTCTGGACATGCTACGTTGTTCAGTTGGCTCCTGGGCTATTAGCTCCTGAGGAAGCTCATAATAAAAATCACTTGACTTCATTTTTCTCCTATAACCGTGTCAATTATCTTACACACAATAATTATTTGCATATTGAATACTATTAACGCATACACTCATCAAAAATTACTAGATTGTCAAATCACTCTTATTTCAAGCTCTTCTGCAACTCAAGCCTCTTAGCCAAACATAAAGCTGCATATAATGCAGCTTTGATTGACAATCACAAAGGAAATCATACTATATGATATGGAATTTTTCAATACACTAATACAATGTCTACGTAAGCGCCCGATAATACTATTCAACCTTGGTACCCTGAAAATAATGCATTAATATCTCCTCATATGATAATCCGGCCTTCCCCATGCCTATAGCTCCTTCCTGGCTCATACCAACGGCATGTCCCCAACCCTTTCCTGTAAATACATATGTCTCTGGCACAACAGAAGCTTTATTTACCCCATCATCTGCACCAAGGATTGTTATCTTGTTATTCTTTCCTTTAAGATTCTGTACTCCATCTGCGGTAATTACTTTTTTTCCTCCCAGCTGTGTCCTCATGGGGTCAGATACCTCCGGCATGACCGCACCTCCATTTTCAGTCTCTACTGAAGGTTCTGCAGTAGCAGCCGGGTCTTTATCTATAGAAGAATCCGATTCACTACCATCTGCTGAAATAGCATCCGGCGCTTGAGCTTCTCCATTTGTAGCAATAGGCTGGGCTTGTGAATCCGGTTCTGCTGCCTTGGCACCTGTTGTCGCCTTTGTTTCCTGTTCAACTTCTTTACTTGAAGTTAGCGCCTTTGGTTTATCTGATAACCCGGAAACAAATACATCAGCATCCGATATGATAGTATATAGCTGACTGTTAAGACCAAATAAAGTACGACATTTTTCATTAGAATAATACTCAGGTTCACCTCTGCTTGCACCGGTAACTGCCAGCTGAGTTACCCTCCCTGTAGGTGCGGTCCTGGTTATTGTAATTCCCAGTATATTCCCCAGCTGTGGTAGCTTAGCCTTAACATCAGAGGCACGAAGTGTTTTTGTCCAATTGTATATTTTTTCATACTTATCTTCCACACTAACAAGATAGGGATATGTAGAACCCCATACATTTCTGACGTCCTCTGTACTTCCACCACCGGAAGCGAAATAGTAAACATGTTTGACTGGCTTACCATTATATAAAAGTATTTTATCATAAACTTCATCGATGGCATGGTTACAGCCCTCTATTTCGACGCTGTAGCCCCTGTATACCTGGCAGTGGGTTGTATCGCATATGTCAAAGCCGGTGCTGCCATGCTTGCCTTTATTGTTGATAGCATACATTTTAGACGCCACTGCTTGTGCCTTCAGTGCTTCGGCTGGCGTCCGTCCTCCAATCTCCGGAGGCACATTGCCATAAAGATACTCTTTAATGGATACAACATTTATTACCGTCATGTCACTGTTTGAAAGCCTTTTAACTTCAATTGCCCCCCTGTATTGCTTACCCTTTATTGTTATGACAGGTGGATTATTTTCTGGAGCTGGACGAACCTGAAAACTCGCTGTTTTACTATCAAATATACACACAGTCATATATTTTCCATCAGTAACAACTATTCTTTTAGAGGAAGGCTGTATAATCTCATAGCCTGCTTCAACACCTAAAACAGGGGTTAAGACTTCAATAAAATCATTTGCACATGCCTCGTCAATGCATAGACCAGCCCACACCTGCCATGCATCATTATAGGCTATAAATGCATCTATTCCGGTTTCCCTGTAAACGGCTGCCTGTTCTTCTGCTGCTACGGCATCATCGTAATCATATCCAATTTTTATGTGGTATGGTCCATATTTTGTGCCGGAGACATCAGCTCCTGATGGGTTAAATTCCTTCAGTCCCTTGCCGTTGTCATAATAAAATGAATCCTTACGAATGTATAAGGCAGATGATCCTGATTTTTTGTATATCTCAACAAAGCTCCCATTCTCAAAAAATCCGACCTGCATACCAGACTGGGCCGATACATCAAATAAGGACTGGGCTGTATTAACTGAGTTTCCTTTATAATATAAGCCTACTCTCACTGTCTCAGGCTGCTGATTTGCTCCAGAGGCCACATTTGATATTGATGTTATCAACGCAATAGCAGCTATAATGGCAGTTGCTTTTACAAGTATTTTTCGAGTCATTTTATCTCCTTCTCATTAGTTAAAAGAATTTGCATTATTTATCCATACATAAATATAATTCGACATCATATGCCCTTCCTCCTTCTATATCGGCACATTAGAAGACTTTTTTCAAATATTTAATAATAGTGTAATATTTCATGCGATGCAAAACGTTTGACAATATACAATGACGATGTTATTATAATTTAAAGCTTTATCTAAGGAAAAAAAATAGCAACAAACGATAGAGGCGCGCTTCTCATTAGTAATTCCGCTTAAGGTGGCAGGAACCAATGATACGGAATGAAAGGGTGAAGTGCCGAAGGAACGGTTCCCTGCAGGAACGTATCCTGGTTGCAAATGCGAACAGCATTGCAACTGTCATCAAGCATTTGATGGAGCGCTATCAGTTCATATGAACCCCATTTAGAGGGATACGCATACAGAACTGTTGGCCTACCGCCAACAGTTTAATTTTTTTTTAGGAGGTTTTAGTTATGGATAAAAAGCTTAAAGTGGGTATACTAGGCGGAACAGGCATGGTTGGACAGCGCTTTGTAACCCTTTTGGAAAACCATCCCTGGTTTGAGGTAACAGCTATAGGTGCAAGCCAAAGATCAGCTGGGCTTCCCTTTGAAAAAGCTGTCGAGGGTCGATGGAAACTGGAAATACCAATGCCTAAGGGTGTCAAGGATATTGTGGTAAAAAACGCATCCGACATTGACAAGATGGCGGATGAAGTTGACATGGTTTTCTGTGCTGTTGATATGAAAAAGGAAGAAATACGTGAACTTGAAGAGAAATACGCCAAGGCAGAGATTCCTGTAATCTCAAATAACTCAGCTCACAGATCGACACAGGATGTACCTATGATAATACCTGAAATAAATCCGGAGCACACTGCTGTCATTGAAAGCCAGAGGAAACGATTAGGTACAAAAAGGGGCTTTATTGCAGTCAAATCAAACTGTTCACTGCAAAGCTACGTCCCTCCAGTACACGCATTGATGCACTATTGTCCCGAAAAGGTACTTGCATCAACTTACCAGGCTATTTCCGGTGCCGGAAAGGTTTTTAGTGAATGGCCGGATATACTAGATAATGTAATACCTTATATAGGTGGCGAAGAAGAAAAAAGTGAAATAGAGCCAATGAAAATCTGGGGTACAGTAGAAAATGGTAAAATTGTACCGTCAACCAGTCCGATAATATC
This sequence comes from uncultured Oscillospiraceae bacterium, assembly GCA_964512095.1. Lineage (GTDB taxonomy): Bacteria > Bacillota > Clostridia > Acetivibrionales > DTU013 > DTU013. The sequence goes on along the minus strand of CAZEIH010000024.1, from coordinate 20,569 downwards.
AGCTCAATGCTATAGAGTGCCTGTTTTAGATGGTCACATGGCTGCAGTATATATATCCTTCAAGAATAAGCCTTCTATGGATGAGATAATTGGCAGCTGGAAGGAATTCAAGGGTAAAGCCCAGGAGCTTAAGCTACCCAGCGCACCTGCTCAGTTCCTTACCTATTTTGAGCAAGCTGACAGACCTCAGACGAAGCTCGATAGAGATCTGGAAAACGGTATGGGGATAGCGTTAGGTAGATTGCGTCAGGATAATTTGTTTGATTACAAGTTTACCTGCCTGTCCCACAATACGATTAGAGGTGCTGCAGGCGGTGGGGTTTTGATGGCTGAACTGCTGAAAGCAGAAGGATGGCTGTAAGTTATTAACTAAAATAATCCGATGGAGGTTGTTAAGTATGAAAAAGTGTATTTTTTCCGGGTCTGGGGTTGCTATAGTAACTCCCTTCACAAATGACAGCGTGGATTACGAAAAGCTTGGAGAGCTCATCGAATTTCAAATAAGAGAAAAATCAGATGCAATAATCATCTGTGGCACTACCGGAGAGGCTTCTACTATGCCCGATGACGAGCATATTGATGTAATAGCTTATGCTGTGAAAAAGGTCAACGGCAGACTGCCTGTTATTGCCGGAACCGGCAGCAATGACACAAGACACGCTATAAGCCTGAGCAAACGAGCTGAAGGGGTTGGCGCAGACGCAATACTAAGCGTTAGTCCTTACTATAATAAAACAACGCAGCGTGGGCTGTACGAGCATTTCAAGGTAATTGCTGAAAGCATTAGTATACCTATGGTGCTATACAATGTACCATCGAGGACAAACTTAAATATTAATCCTGATACCGTTAAGCATCTCTCTGAAATTGACAACATTGTTGCCATTAAAGAGTGCAACCTAAATCAGGTTGCCGATATCATAAATCTTTGTGGCAACGACTTTGCAGTATATTCTGGAGAAGATGGACTTGTAGTCCCTCTGCTCTCCCTGGGTGGCAAGGGTGTGATTTCAGTTATGGCAAACATTATTCCACAGGATACCCACAACTTAGCTTCAAACTATCTAGCCGGAGATGTGGAAGGTGCCAGGAAGTTACAGCTTAGAGTTGCAGAGCTTATTAAGGCACTTTTCGTAGAAGTCAATCCTATCCCTGTAAAGGAAGCTATGAATCTAATGGGAATGAATGTTGGAAAATGCCGTATGCCACTGGTGGATATGAATGACAATAATAAACAGGTACTAATTAAAGCATTACAGAACTATAGATTGATATGAAGTTGAAATGGGACATTTCTCAGTCAGCAAAACACTGTTTCCGCTGAGAAGTGTCCCTCTAACAATATTAAAAGGATGTGTAGTATTTTGATAAAGATATTATTAAGCGGATGCAACGGAAAGATGGGACAGGCTGTAACCAGGCTCGCAAAGGAATACACTGATCTTGCTATCTCTGCAGGGTATGACATTGCCGATAGCGGTACAAATACATATCCAGTATACACAGATTTAACAAATTGTGAATTTAAGCCTGATGTTGTAATCGATTTTTCCAATCCATTAGCACTGGACACGGTAATCAGTTATTCAGTAAAAAACAAAATCCCTGCTGTCATTGCTACCACTGGGCTATCTCAGTCCCAAATCAAGCTGTTGGAAAAGGCTTCAGAAAGCATACCTATTTTTTTCTCAGCAAATATGTCACTTGGCATGAACCTTCTAATTGATCTGGTAAAAAAAGCTGCTAAGCTCCTTGAGCAAAACTATGACATTGAGATAATCGAAAAACACCACAATCAGAAGCTGGATGCTCCAAGCGGTACAGCACTCGCTATTGCTGATTCCATTAACTCCGTCTTATCACAAAAGCAGGAATATATCTACGATAGACATTCCCGCAGAAAAAAAAGAAGCAAGACGGAAATAGGTCTACATGCAATAAGAGGCGGCACAATAGTTGGAGAGCACTCAGTAATTTTTGCCGGGAATGATGAAATAATCGAAATTAATCATTCTGCCATGTCAAGAGACATATTCGCCACTGGTGCTCTACGGGCCGCAAGATTCTTGTATGGTAATGACCCTGGAATGTACAATATGAATGACCTTATAAATGAAGAATAAATCATACTGTCCCGTACTATAAATAAAACGGAGGTGTTACCATGACTGATAAACCAGTTTCAAGCATCAATGTGACTTATAATGTTGCTCTTGTAACCATTGGCAAGCTACCCAATGACACCAGGCTTCTATCAGATATTTTCAATGCTCTTGCAAAGAAGAACATAAACATTGACATGATAAGCCAGGCCCCTCCATTTAGAGGCAGCATCAATATTTCATTCAGTATTCTATCCAGTGATCTTGTTAATGCACTCAGCGCTTTGAATGAGTTCAGAACAACGGCAGAGGATCTAAGAGTGGAGGTTGATGCCGACAATACAAAACTGCAGGTGTATGGCGAGGGCATGCGAAACATACCAGGTGTTGCTGCTAACCTTTTTTCCATTTTGGCAAATGAAGGCATTGAAATAAAACTAGTCACTACCTCTGAAACAGATATTTCCTACCTAATTTATGAAAAAGATGTTGATAAGGCCATAAATGCTATTAAAACAGAATATGACCTTCATAATATGTAAAAAATGAGCCTGCATTTTGCCGGCTCATTTATCATCCACGCATTTTTCTTCGTTATCGTCACATGAATCTGCTATCACATCGATTTCGTCACTAGTTTCCCCGTCTGTACCCTCATTTTCCTCATCCTCATCCGCATTCTCATCACCATCATCTTCATCTTCATCTTCGTCTTCGTCTTCGTCATCATCCTCGTACTCATCTTCTTCCTCAATTCTAGAAAGCATGTACTTTTTCAGCTTAGGATAAGCATAGAAGTTCAGAATAAATCCCGTCAGACTTAGGGTTAATAAAACATATGGGAATAATCCTATCACCGGATTGAATGATATGATTAATCCAAAGGACAATAGAACAATAAATGAATTCAATATCAATATCAATAAATTGGGCAGGAATTTAATTATGGCAAATATCAATGCATTTTTATATAGCTGCTTCAGAGTAAGCTCAAATGTGACCATCATTGGATAAATATATATATTCATACACGCTAATACAATAAGCACCATTACCATAATAGCTAATCCAATGGTTCCAGGCAGATTGGCAATACCGCCAGTGCCGATAAGCACCCAGTAAGCTCTAATAGAAAACAGAATTAGGAATGTTGCTGCAAAGTTGATAACACTTACAATAGAGCTCTGCTTAAAATTCTTCAATGCCGTTTCCTTAAAATCACTCCAAAGAAATGCATGCTCTTCACGGGCGTAATTCCTTAAAATATAGGTGAAACCGGCCTGAGCAGGTCCCGTTGTTATCATAGGGACACACATCATCAGTGTTAACAGAGCATATTTGACAATAATATCGTACATCAAACTGTCTCCGCTCTCAAATGCATCCGGTAATATATTAGGGAAAAACGCTAGCATTATGAACATACCAAGGACTAAGGCCGGCAGATTAAACAGAACAAACATCATGTTTATTTTTATAAGATTCCAGAACTTCCTTTGAAGTATCTCAAAAAAAACATAAAATGACGGCTTTGGCGGTGCATCCTTTGGAACACCAGGCCCTGGTTTGCTATAATCAAATAATCCAAACAATCCTGCCATTTAATTATCTCCGTTTCTTATTCAAAATAATTTATATTATGCACCTTATGCTTCATTGTCTTCGTAATTATTTTATCATAGCATAATAATAATTCAATACATCAAATATATCTAGTAATTTATCTATTTCTTGAGAAGACGCTGACCTCTCGAATTAATTAACTTTTCATAATGCTCTTTTGTTTACTCAGCGCAGGATTAATTGCCTAATGTTTTTCATCAAAAAGGTATTGACACTGAAAGCTTATGTTAGTATAATTGATTTTGCTGACTGTCGCCGGACTTGTTAAATAAGGGCACCAGGCATGATGTGCGGTCGTGGCGGAACTGGCAGACGCGTACGTTTGAGGGGCGTATGGGAGACCGTGTGGGTTCAAGTCCCACCGACCGCACCAAAAAAAGAGAGGCTAATAGCCTTTCTTTTTTTTATGTCTAAATGCCCTTCAGGAAGTCTAGCTTAGTAAAATCTTTTTCAAGCTGCTCCCGCAAGTATCTTTTTGTAATTCGTCCTAATTCATACAAAACCTCCTGTGACAGCCCAAAACCAAACAGCTCCTCCATAGGTGCGTAAACTATATGCTGTATGGCTCTTGATGCGCCTTGGGACAGTTGTACAGAAGCTCCATCTTCACCTAGGCATTTCTCATTGTCGCATAAAAAGCCACATTTTGAAAAGCTGAAGGAATAGTAGTTTCCAGGTGCCTTACCGCATTTCATACAGCTGTGGACGTGTGGTGCATACCCTGCAATGGATACAGCTCTCAGTTCAAAAATACAGGCAACAAGCTCTGGCTGCTTTTGTGTTTTCGCAAGCATATGCAAAGTATTGAGAAGCAGCTTTAGTAGTCTGGTAGATGGTTGGTTTTCCTGTATCAGCTCAAGTACTATATCCATGAAATGAGCTGCATATGTCAGTCTTACCATATCATTTCGAATGTTATAAAATGATTCAATAACATCACAGCTGTTTACGCTATACATATCTTTACCACTGTAAAGAACGAATTCTCCGTAGCATAGTATCTGAGATCCTGCAGACAACTTAGATTTAGGCCGCTTCCCACCCCTTGAAAGAGCAGATATACGGCCCTGATTACCTGTAAATATTGTTATGATTTTATCAGCTTCGCCAGTACTGACCTCTTTGATAACTATCCCCTTGGTTTTCAGCAACCCCATAATAAATTATTAGGCTGTATCACCTTGAAATTCATCAGGCATCGCTCACAATTGGAGCCGCCTCATCCTCGGCAAGGTTTCTTTGCTCTGCAGCCCTATCCCTTTCTTCCATTTCTCTATAAAATACATAAGATTCAAGAATGCCGTTATAAACAAAGGTATCCCATGCATAATCCTTCAACATTACAACTCCCCCTCTTTTTTTCTTGCTTACTTACTTCTTTCTTCTTTCTAGGTTTCTCAAAAAAGGAGTTTGTATACTTGCAATATTTGCATCGATCACCTTCATTAAGCCTTATTTATATCCCAGTGTTTTAAGCATATTATCACTGTTTCGCCAATCAGGCTTAACTTTTACCCACAGCTGTAGAAATACTTTTACGCCAAGAAGATTCTCTATCTCCGTTCTAGAAAGAGAACCTATCTTTTTCAGCATACTGCCTTCTTTGCCAATAATTATCCCTTTATGTGTGTCCCTCTCACAATATATCGTTGCTTCAATATCAATCAAATCTCTGCCTTGGCGTTCTTTGAAGGATGTTACCTCAACGCCGGTACCATGTGGCACTTCCTCTTGTATCAGTTCCAATATTTTTTCTCTGATAAGCTCGGCAACAACCATTTTTTCAGGCTGATCTGTAATTATGTCATCAGGAAAATACTTAGGTCCTTCCGGCAATACTTTTGTTATCTCCTTCATCACAATGGCTGTACCTTCATCACTCAGAGCAGATATGGGGATAACAGCCATAAAATCCATGAGCTGAGAGAAGTTTTTAACCCTCTCAAGAATCGATTCCTTTTTAATGAGATCAACCTTGTTCAATATTTGAATTACCGGCGTTTTAAGGTTTTTAAGCTGCTCAACAATGTAGTTGTCCCCCGCCCCCGGTTTTTCGTCAGTTGCATCTACCATAAATAAAACAATATCCACCTCATCCAACGTGTTTTTTGCTAGGTTCACCATATACTCTCCCAGCTTGTTCTTAGGCTTGTGTATACCGGGTGTATCAAGAATAATTACCTGACTGTTCTCACTAGTAATTATTGTTCGTATTGTGTTTCTTGTAGTTTGTGGTTTATTTGACACTATAGAAATCTTTTCACCAAGCAGCCTGTTGGTCAGGGTTGACTTTCCCACATTAGGACGTCCTACTATTGTAACAAAACCGGACTTGAACAATTGTCATTACCTCCGCCTTCTTTTGTCTATTATACTCATATGCCAGTATCACGAAAAAAACTGGAACATAAGCAGTGTAACTAAAAAACCAATAATCGCACCTGCGATTAGTTCAATAGCATTATGTATTTTTCCCTCTAACCTACTTTGTACTACAAGTAGTGCAACAATCAGAAATAGCATCGTTATATCTGCATTATTTGCATATAGTCCAACTGCTGTTGCAGCTGAAAAAGCAATAGCAGAATGCCCACTAGGCATACCACCACTAAAGGGCGTACCTTTTTTAGAAAAGGCCTTGAGAATAATAACTGCTATCATAGTCAATATAATTGCAATTATGGTAACGTGCATCTGAGTCTCTTTTATTCTAACTATGCCAAGTTCAAGACTTGTACTGACTCTGTCAAAGAAAATCACATAGGCTACTACCACTGAAAGCAGCGCTGAGATGAATACTGCTGCCGCAGCCGTATCCTTTACCACCTTGGCCTTTGGATGGTAAATTCCAATCAGAGTATCGATTACTACTTCAATAGCTGTATTAAAAAGCTCACATATTATAACTAAGGCTATTGCTATGCAAATGATAATAAACTCTATCCTCGTTAGGTCATAGAAAAGCGACGCAATAATCACCAGTACAGCCGCAATCAGATGAATCTTCATATTTCGCTCGCTCTTGACTGTTGATATTATGCCATTGATGGCATTATTAAAGCTATCAATTAGGGTTCTGTTCTTCATTCTCTCTTTAATCCCAGCTTATCCATCACTGTTTCCTGTTTTGTCATCATTACTGCCTCTTCCTGGCTCTCCATATGATCATAGCCCAGTAAGTGGAACATCCCATGAGCAGTAAGAAATGCCAGCTCTCTCTCAATGGAATGGCCATATTGCCGGGCTTGCATAACAGCAGTCTCCATTGAAATAACAATATCTCCTATTATAAGGAGACCTTCATCCATATCATAGTCTCTGCCCTCATCGGCAATTTTCCCCTCTCTGATGTCTGCCATGGGAAAGGAGAGTACATCAGTTGAATTATCTATATTCCTAAACTGTTGGTTTATTTCTCTTATTGATGCATCATCAGTAAGTAAAAGGTTGATTTCACAGGCAATGTTGATTTTTTCTTCCACAAGACAAGCCAATGTAGTTCTCTTCAATAATTCCATATGGTCATCTGTCAACTCTATCTGTGTCTGCTCATTCTCTATATACACAGTTGTCAGTTCTATACCTTTAGACGTGTTGTTTCTCAATGTCCCTTCTCTCCCCTTCCTCCTCTAATACTTCCACCTGATTATCATCCACATACGTACCGCTCTGAATCTCTTCTTCTAAAGGCTGTGCAGGCAGTGTGTCCATGTTACTATTTAATTCTTCTGAAAGCTTTTTCGCCTTTACTTCGGGGTACTCCTGGCGTTCATGAAAATAGCCTCCAAATACTCTCATAAAGGCTTTTGCTATCATATCCAGATCCTTCAATGTTAGTTCACATAAATCCAGTTGTCCGTCATCAAGCTTATCCTTGATTATTTTTCTTATAAGGCCTTCCATCTTCCCTTCGGTCTTTTCCACCATTGATCTAACTGCTGCCTCAACAGAATCTGCCAGCATTACTACAGCAGCTTCTTTTGAGGATGGCCTTGGCCCTTGATACCTAAAGTCCTCCTCTTTTATATTGTCTCCCTTGTCTCCCTCTTGAGCCTTGAAATAAAAATATGCAGCCATAGTAGTGCCATGGTGCTGACTGATTATATTTCTCACGGCCAGCGGAACCTTATATTTCTCAGCAATCTCAGCTCCATCGCTAGTGTGGGATGTTATTACAAGGGTGCTCAGATTCGGTGTCATCCTGTCATGAGGATTGTCGGAAAGCTGATTTTCCTTAAAGAAATTTGGACGTTTAAGCTTTCCCACATCATGATAATATGCCCCTACTCGTGCAAGCAACGCATTTCCATCTATAGCCTCTGTTGCGACCTCAGCAAGATTGCCCACCATCAGACTGTGGTGGTATGTGCCGGGAGCTTCCATTAGAAGCTTTTTTATTAGGGGCTGGTTCGGGTTAGCCATCTCAAGAAGCTTTAGAGGAGTAATTATATTAAATATGCTCTCAAAGATTGGTAGCATACCTATAGTGAATATAGTCGACAGCATTCCATTGACTGCAACAATGGCAGCATTGTTAGCTATAGTAAACACGCTGTTCTTATATATCAATCCCATACACGCAATTACTACCGCATTGATGACGGAGATCATAACTCCAGACACCGATAATCTGCTTCTTTGGTTTGCGCCAGTCACAATAAAGGCTGCAATGGTACCACCTATAATGGATGTAAATAAAAACTCAGTATTACCATTTGTAATGAAATAAACTGTAAGTGAAAGCAGTACATTAACCATAACACCAAGGCGTAAATCCAACAGGATTGTGATTAACATTGGTGCTATAAAAATAGGTATGAGCAAAGGCCTTACAGGATTTATAAGCCACGCCGATACTAAGGTAAGAAGTATTATTACACATAAAAGCACTGTTTCCTTTGTACCCGAAATGATTTTGGTACAGAAACTGCGAAGGTACAAAACAAGAAGAATTGTTAGCATCAACATCACCAGAAGTGTTCCTCCGGTAAAAGCATAATCAAAGCTGTCAGTTTCCAAAAGATTAAGCTCTTGTAATACTGCCAGCTTATCTTCGGTTACAATGTCATCATAGCTTATAATTCTGGAGCCCTCTGCTATGATCTGTTGGTTCTCCATTGCTGCGTCATATGCTTCTGACTTCGCCTTGCTAGTCGCTTCCTCATCAATAACACTATTGGGCCTAAGCAATGCGCTTGCTGTTATGCTTCCTATAGCCTTTAGCTCCTGGGACAGGTCGCTAAGCTGGAAGGTGTTCTGAATAAAATTAATATGATACGTAAGACTACCTTCATCTACATCCTGCTTCATAACAGAACTGATTGTCTCACCTGTCATGGTTTGAAATCTATCCATTTCTATATCAGTTACATCAGATACAAGATACTTTACTTGATCCTCAGATAGGGGTATATTATGTTTTTGTAGCTTAAGAACTAGAGCTTTTGTAGCCATTACCCTCTCCTGGTCCAAAAGCTCTTGATAATCTTCACTTCCTACAGCTATACCCTGCTCCATCAAGCTATTATCTATGCCCTGCCTTTCTGATCGTATATCAGTAAAAAACTCATTGGCAATATTAATAATATCGATGGATATATTATCAAGCTTTTCCATAACAGGAGGCACCTTTTCTGCAGCCTCTTTAGCCAGCTTCTCCGTCAGTAGTATATTTTCTATGTCTCTGGGTGCAGAAATATCGAATTTAGATCTTTCTCCAAGCTCAAGCTTATACTTTTTCGGAGCGGCGCTGTTTTCGACTATCATTACTGATATGGCTATAGTAATCAAACCAATAAGCACCCGTTGAATTGTCTTATTCCTCAAGAAAGAAAATAATTGCTTTCTGGTTTTCTTTTTTTTGACCGTATTCAAAGCTCAGCCCCCCATCAAAGAGATACATTTATAACTATCGGAAAATCAACCCTTACGCAAGTCGAACTGTTCATAGGCCTTAATGATCTTTTGTACAAGTTCATGTCTCACAACGTCTTTTTCAGTCAAATATACAAATTCCAGTCCTTCGACATCTTTCAAAATTTTAGCGACCTCTTTAAGACCAGATTTCTTCTCTCCTGGCAGATCAATTTGGGTTATGTCACCTGTTACTATGGCCTGAGAGCCAAAACCAATACGCGTCAAAAACATCTTCATTTGTTCCGGTGTAGTGTTCTGCGCCTCATCGAGTATTATGAAGGAATCATCCAAAGTCCGTCCCCTCATATAAGCCAAAGGAGCAATTTCTATGACACCCTTTTCAAGATACTTCTGGTAGGTCTCAGCTCCCATTATTTCATACAGTGCATCATAAAGCGGCCTCAAATATGGGTCTACCTTATTCTGCATATCACCGGGCAAAAACCCCAGCTTCTCTCCTGCTTCTACAGCCGGTCGGGTTAGAATGATTCTATTGACCTGCTTGTCCCTAAATGCCATTACAGCCATTGCAACTGCTAGGTATGTCTTTCCAGTACCTGCAGGTCCAATCCCAAAAACAACTGTATTTTCCTTAACAGCACTAACATATCTTTTTTGTCCGTAGGTCTTTGATTTTATTTGCCGTCCTCTTGCTGTCATGCAAATGAAATCACCGGGATACTGATTAATCCTGTCTATTTTTCCTTCAGCTGCCATATCAACAAGATAGCTTACATTCTGTCTTGTGACACCCTCCCCTAGAGAAATCATTGATATCAATTTGCCTACTACCGTCGATGCTTTTTCAACATTATCCTTTGAGCCTGTAATCTTTATTTCGGTATCTCTGGATACCAGCTTTACATTTAGTCCATCTTCTATTATTCTTGCATTCTCATCAATTTGTCCGAACAAGTGTATAAGGTGCTCGATTTTTTCAAATTCAACAGTCTTTTCAGTATTGTCCAATCAATTTCCCCCAATCTCTTTGGACGAGCCAATATCTTCAAGACACTCCAGCGTTACTCTAGCTATTATGCCTCCATCGTACTCAACAAGGTTCTCAATTTTTTCTATTATTTGTGCTTCTTCCGGCACCTGGTCAAAAGCTTTTGCAAATGCTTCAGCTGTTGCTTCTTTTTTAGCTTCATCAGTACTTACATATGCATTTACAACTGTTTCTTCAACATAGACCTTAGTAATCCATTCAATCGGAAACACAAGATCATCTCCTATAGAAAGCCTTTTCACTGTCTCTGAAACAGAATAGTCTCGGAAATTATTCCTTTTGTGAAAGAAGTCTAGTTTCTGAGAAAAAAGCATCAATGAAGTATCCGTTATTCCTCTACCTGTTTTAACTCTCTCTGTTTTCTCAAGAATGACCGGTGCTTCTGCTTCATACCAGGTTCTCGCTTCCACTATCCCCATTGCATGCACTAGCTTGTACTGATTCTCTTCGCCCTTTAACGGAATACTTCCAGATATCAGCACCTGACCCCTTTTTACAGTATCTCCTTCCACCACTGTTTCAATGCCTTCCTTGGCAATCACCCGCTTGATAATTCCATCATTATTTGCAACGATATCGCACGGCATATCTCTGGGAACGATTTCAGGTATATCTTCCCTTTCCCTAATATCTACTCTGACCTTTGTTCCTCGCAAATTAATGCTTATCCATACAATTTTGTCTACTTGGAGCATCATTTGTGTAATTGCCCTATCCGCATCCACGCGGTATTTGAACACTCCAGTGGCAATGCCGTTCCTTGCTAGCTCCTCCTCTATAAAAGCCTGTTCAAGCTCATTGTTTCCAGTAATCTCTATGCTCCAAATAAAAGAGGCAAGGAAATTGACTAATACTATAAATAAAAGAGCTCCTGCATAAAAAGCCTTCCTTCTGCGGTATTTGTTAAATATAAACGGAAGTCCTCTTTTATTCAACAGTCTTACCTTGCATCCCGTTTTTTTTGCAACGGGCCTTATCTGCTTAAAAGCCTTAATGCCCATCCTCATAGTAGCCAGCTGACGTCTTTGGATTCTGACGTCCCATAGGAACATACGGCGCTTTGCGCAGATGTTTATAAACTTTTCTATGAAATAACCATCGACTATAATAATAACATATCCCTGTAGATAATTCCACAATTTGAACAACAACAAGAGCGTCACCCCGCACTGACAAATTCCAATGTATGGATTGCACCTGATATGATAATGTCCTCTGAAGTTATTTCTCTTATAAGAAGTCCCGTCCCTGAAATCTTTACGACACCCGACCCTGTCTTAATTCTAAGAAGGTCAGAGCCATACTCCACGACTCCTTTGTAATTCTCAATCATAACATCGCAGTTTCCGATGATAGTCAGCTTGGGACGGTTTAGAACCAATTCCTTCGGAAGCTCTAGCATTTCAAAAAACTTCTCTTTAGCACTCTTTTTGTTGCCGTTTCTCTTTTCATCCTTGCTTTCGGCTTTTTTTTTATTCTTTGAAGCACTAGTCCTGGTCATATTCTTCATCTCCAACCTTATCATGCGGCAACAGGTCTCGGGGGTCACCTATGGAATATCCTTTTTCCTGTGCCCCTTTTATTATACTGTCAAGAGCCTGGGCATTATCCTTTGATACCGCATGAAGCAGCAACACAGCCCCGTTATGCAAATTGCGCATAACAATATCATAGGCGTACTGAGCCCCTCTGCTCTTGTCACGATACCAATCATCATATGCAAAGCTCCAAAATAGGTTGCTATAACCAAGCTTATTTGTCAACGAAAGTGACCTTTCACTATACTCACCCTTTGGCGGTCGTAAAAACTGCATGTGTTGGCCGAACTTTTCCTGATAAGCTCTGTCAAGGCCCAATACCTCCTCCTCAAGCTGGCTGTTGCCTAGCTCAGGAAGGCTTGGATGGTGAATCGTATGATTTCCCACTAAATGGCCCTCTTCCTTCATTCTACGAACAATCTCCTGATGCTCCTTCAAATACGGTCCTGTAATAAAAAACACAGCCTTAGCATTATTATCAGCAAGTGTATCTAATATTTGCGGGGTATACCCATTTTCGTATCCCTCATCGAAGGTTAGATATATAACACTTTTCTCCGTATCTCCCAACCACACTCCACCATATTTGCTCAAAAGCTCCGGAGCCCCGGGATCAGCAGCCGGAGTTTTGTTCTCAGGCCTTCTAGATATGCCCCATCTCAACAGCTTATTACTAGGTTCCTGCCCTGATAAGCCACCATCAGTCACAGCCTGATCCCTGATTTCTACATCAGGACTCCAGCTATCACTGACTTTTTCCTCCCATATCCCCTCTGACTCAGATAGCCTTCCGCTTATCTCCACTTCCAGATTCAAATCGCTGAACTGGCTTGCATATACTCCTCCCAAATCACTAAGAGAACTACTCATACTCTTTGTTTCCAAGTAATCCTCCATCCCGATAGCCATACAAGCTATTACAGCCACCAGGATTATACCTGCTACAATCAGCATATTTTTCTTTGCATAGAAATTCATCATGAAAATGACCTCCATAGCTCCTCGTTATATATTTGTATTATGGAGGACAGAAAATATACCCACTATATTTTGAATGAGCATCACTCCATAGGAGTTAAGAGATCTGTCTTTATAGATGTGCCGTCATTAATGAATTTGTCAATAATTAACTCATCCTGTTTCTTTATACTTACCTTGAGCTGCTCCCCCTCAAGATACTCCACTACCCCACCCATCAACATAAGAGAACGTTCTAGATCATCCGGGTCAGCGATAGCCTTTATTACAAAAGGTGCTTTAAACTGTTTTCCGTTTATGATAACATATTGTCCTGCATCACGTATTTCCGTCATCGCTACTACTCTCTCATCATTGACGGATATAGCCTGAGCTCCGCTAGCCCTTAATTCATTTACTACATTTAGTATGTCATAATCCATTACATAAATGAATTCATTATTATCAAGAGTAACAACGATACCAGCGCCCTTTACTGCTTCAAGGCCGGCGAATACACGGGCTTTCATCAAATTGTTTTGAATCTGTAAAGCAGCCTCACCATCACCCGCCTTCACCTTTGCATAGGTTTGGTTCTCTTCCTCCAGCTTTATGAGTCTGTCCTGAAGCTCATTTTTTTGATTCTGTAGCTTAATCAAATCCTCCTTCAGTTCTTCAAGCCTTTTATTCTCCAGACTGGACATGCTCTGGTTGTAATTCACGCTTTTATACTGTAGGGACAACATAATCCCCAGAAGAATGCACACTACCATCATGGCTATATTACGTGCTATTTTCATTTTGCATATACCTCCATCCCTGTAATGCGCCTATCCAAATTACCGACACCACTGAACTTGGCTATCCTAATCTCTTTTGATTTGTTTATCTCAACACTTATATTGAACTCATTTAGTTCAGCTATTTTGCTGCTCATGCTTATGCATTCATACAAGACGTCCGGATCTCCAATAGCCTCTATATAGTACGGAACAGGATGCCTATTTCCGTTTATCAGTATAGTCGGCCCTGCGCACACCTGCTCACTCATTGGCACCAACCTTTCGCCGTTAACCGCAATAGCCTGGGCACCTGCCTTTTTAAGGTCATTTAATATAATCCTAACATCATAGTCGTGAATTATCAGCCATTTAAGGGGTGTATCAGGTCTACGAACGGGAGCATCATCAAGAGTGATTGTTATTCCCGGTCCTTTAACGTCAACTAGTCCTGTATGCAGCTTGATTATTTCCCATTCGTCAGCAAGAAGCACATCATTCTGCATTGAAATATACTCCTTGACTAAATTATTTTGTATTACTACATTATCGTCTATAGCAACTTTAAGCATCTCAACTTCCTTTGTAACCTCTGCAATCTGAGACTTTAGTGCATCAGCACTAAGCTTGTCAGATGCAGTAGCCTTTCTGGAAGACAGAACGCTTTTTAGTTGAACGGACATAATAATCCCAAATATCATAAATACTACCAGTAGGATATAACGACTGCCTGGCTTATTCATATCTTCTCCACTAACTCTAATGATTTTACAGCTCACCAAAACACAATGAATTATCGCTATAACTCAATTCTACTTTTATTAGCGGATTATTTCAAGTAGAATGTATTAATCCTTCAGGATTGCATCGTAATGGCTAATATGCAACATTCTGCAAACACAGAAAAAGGTGTACTACTACACCCCTTTCTCAGCTGTATTTTCATCTATTGTATTTCAGAAGATATTGACCTCTATAGGCCGGCGATGAATAGATATTGACCTCTATAGGCCAGCGATGAATAGATATTGACCTCTATAGGCCGGCGATGGATGAAGACATAGATAAATTAACTTCTGCTGATTTCTCGTACCTTTCTGGCATAAATATTGGTCAGCTCCTGAGCAAACTCTTCACTGGCACCCTCTCCTATTACACTGCACACGGGCCTTTCCCTATCTGGCAGCACCAATACCCATCCCCTTTCATCGTATACCTTGACTCCCTCCAAGGTATCCATCCTGCCACTACCATGCTCTTGAATAATTTTTCTTATCACTGTCCCCTTTCTATCCCAGCTGCATTCTACCTCCTGCCTGTGCATATGGATTTCCGGGAGCATTTCAACCATATCGTGCAAGCTCCAGCTATTGATCTTCAAAAAGTCCAGTAGCTTTATTAGTCCTGTAACAGCATCAAAATGCATTGAAAACTGTTCAAGGAGCTCTTCCTTCGCATCTCTGCCAAGCAGTTTGTCCATTATATCTCTAGAAGAGGTTTTAGTCCTAATCACATTTCCACGATACTCATCTGCCATCCTGTCTATCGCTTGGGTAGCTGATACAGGAACAACTACCGTTCCGCCTGTGAGCCTTCTAAAAATAATCATTGATATCAATGCAATAAACATATCCTCAGTCAAAAGCTTACCTTTAGAATCTACCAATAGCATTTTCTCACTTGAATCCTCAATTGAGACACCAAGGTCAAAGCCTCCGCTTTTTACTAATCTGCAGAAATGCCCCATACTAGGCAGACTATTTTCCCCTTCACTGCCTATTTTTACGCTATCAACATTACAGCCCAGCTCCAACAATAGAGTCTTAATCGTACAGGTACCCAGAGTTGAATTTTCATTCATTAATATTTTAAAATCAAGCCTCTCCGATTTCATTTCATTAATTATATTTTTGATATGGAAATCCTGATAACCTTGTAGCACCGATATCCCTTTAAGACAATCGCCTTTACACCTGGCGAAATCATCACGCAAAAATGCACTTTCGATCTTTCTTTCAACGGCCCTGTTTATGCTACTACCAGTTTTATCAATAAAGTCAAGGGTCAGCCTGAGGCTGCTACCGTTACAAGAACCCGCGTATATCCCTCCATCTAGCTTGTAAAACCTAACTGCCGACCTCATTGATGGAAGAAGTAAAACATTATAGTCATTAACATGAACACCTGAAGACACAAGTCCAGATATAATTGCATTTTTTATCATCACTGCAGCTGTCGAATTGTCACAGCCCACTCCGACAATTCCCTTGCTTTTTATTACAGCTCCGAATGAAGCGCCAAGCTTTGCAGCAAATTCCGGTGTCATATCGACATTTATCGTGCCCGATACTCCTCTGTTCCCAAAAAGCTGCCTGTCCGCCCTTGTACCCCATACAATATTAGACTCCACCTCAGCACCCTGCCCTACTGATTTACATGGCCAAATCTTTATATTAGGTCTTATTATAGAACGCTCCCCAACAATAGAATTTTCCCCTACTACAGAATTCTCAAATACGGATACTCTAGGCTCCAGATGCACTCGGCTGCATATTATGCTTCTTCTGAGCTGTCCATTGTTACCTATGTCGGCATTTTTCCATATAATACTTCTTTTGATACTGCTTCTAGCTGCTATTTCCGTGTTATTTCCAATTACTGAGTGACTACCTATAACTGAGTTTTCTCTTATATGGCACCCGGACCCTATTGCGCATGGCGCCTCAAGCTTTACATTTTGATCTATTATCGTATCCTGACCTATCCATATACCGTCGGCAATTTCTTTTCCAGGAATAGTTGCCTTTACCTTTTTGTCAAGTACATCGAAATTCGCCTGCATATATGCAGTAATATCACCGATATCACACCAATATTCCTCTATGATGTATCCATACATTCGTTTATTTTCCTTCAGTAGGATTGGAAACAGATCTCTGCTAAAATCAAACTTCTTATTTGAGCTATAGTACTTGAATATTTCCGGCGATAGTATATATATTCCCGTGTTTACAGTATCGCTTATCACCTCGCCCCATTCCGGCTTTTCAAGAAAGCGAATTACTCTACCACTACTGTCAGTTACAACTACGCCATATTCCAAAGGTATATCTACCCTTTTTAGCAAAAGCGTCGCCATTGCTTCTCTTTCCTTATGGAATTGAACAGCTTTAGTAAGATCGATATCTGTGAGAGCATCACCACTTATTACTAAAAATGTGTCATCTAGAAAGCTCTCGGCATTTTTAACACTGCCTGCGGTTCCAAGAGGTTCATGCTCAATGTAGTACCTCATTTTGACGCCGTACATCCCACCGTCCCCAAAATGCTCCCTTATTAGATCAGGTAAGTACTGTAAAGTCACAGCTATATCATATATGCCATGGTTCTTAAGCAAGGTTGTGATATGCTCCATTACGGGCTTTCCAGCCACAGGGACCATGGGTTTTGGTCTGTTGCACGTAAGCGGCCTGAGTCTTGTGCCTTCACCGCCTGCCATAATCACTGCCTTCATATTCTTATGTCTCCTCGGTTTAGTATTAGTTGCACATTCGTTTATATTTTTAGGCAGTAACGCAAAAATAATTCTGTAAAATATGGGAGTGTGAATTTTCTTATTATACGAAGTATATGCTAAGCAATATAGAATAAATATCAAAAGCTATATTATTACTTGTTAAATAATGGATATACGAGGTGGCATAATGCAGAAAAAAACGCTGAAGAATCTTGATTATCTTGATAAGGGCGTAGCAATAAGTCCAGCAACTCCTACGGTAGGTGATAAAATAACCATTTTGTATGATGGCGCTTTATCAAAAAACGGTGTTCCGGAGATTTTATTGCATCTAGGTTATGGTAACAACCGGGAAAAGGAGCAGGATATTCCGATGGTAAGAGGTGATACCTGTCATGAAGCAACCGTCTCAGCTCTCAAGGAGGATTATTTGAAGCTAAGCTTCAGCGATCCATCCAATAATAATAATATTGATGATAACGAAGGCAGCGGATACAGCTTTGATATAATGAAATAGTAGGTGCCAGGCACGTCACTTAGACACTTATTGAAGCATAAATGCTTCAATAAGTGTCTAAGTGACGTGCCTGGCACCACATTTTAAGCTAGCTGTCTCAAATAATCACTTTCCAAGTTTCTGCCAACATACCTCCACACCAACGGTATTACTACTATTTGTACCAGTGAGGTTATTGCATTTTGTATAATGCGCGCCGGCAGCAGCGCAAGATAGCCTTTACCGTTGATTATCGTGAGCCAATATGTATTGAGCCCAATATTGACGAACACTGATACGCACAACACAGCAACTATTATCCTTGGCAGGCTTTTG
The DNA here is from genome assembly GCA_964512095.1 of uncultured Oscillospiraceae bacterium. Lineage (GTDB taxonomy): Bacteria > Bacillota > Clostridia > Acetivibrionales > DTU013 > DTU013. The sequence goes on along the minus strand of CAZEIH010000024.1, from coordinate 2,296 downwards.
TCTTTTTTGTATAAAAGTAACCCATAAATTGCCCCTGACAGAAATGCACTTAAAGTGAATCCGGGAAAATACGCCCCTTTGGGGGCGATTATCATGCCCATTAGATCGCTGACAGCTGCACCTACCCCTCCGATTAATGGTCCGAAGAGTATAGACGACAGTGACATAGGGATAAATCCAAAACTGACCCTGGTAACATCTATCATAATAACAGGAACGATGTGTGTGAGCAAAACATTCATTGCTACTAGAAGACTCATGAACGTAAGAACTCTTGTCTTTTTCATAAAAGCACCTCCTTTCCTTTTATAGGCACCGAATACCGGAAGACTCTCCGGAAACGGATGTCCCTTCTCAACGACACTGCGTCACAGAAGGAAGGAAATGCCCTCATGTGACAGCGGAATGCGACTATTGCACCGCAAATCCTTAGGATTTTTCGTCCAGCGGCAACTTCCCGTCCGACTGGCACTTAACGCGCAATAACCTACTCTGTCATTTCTGAAAGTAAAGTCAGAGGGCACTTTCGTGTTCCTCTATATGCCCTCTGGATAGTATTATAGATTATGTGATGATAAGAATCAATAAAAATCTTGCTTGACAGTAGTTTTTTATCCGACACCATTTCCTATGAAAAACTCTTTGTATTTCATATCCTCTACCAAAATATGATTACTAATCCAATCTGATATAAATTCAGCAAGCTTCAGTATCGTTTCCCCTTGTTCACTATCTATATCCTCATTTTGAAACTTATTTATCTTTTTTATTACAAAATAGTGCTGAAACTTGTGGGGCTCATAATGCTCATAACCATGCTTCACCATAAGCTCCTCTTCAAAGCCAAAATGGTAAACCGTGTAATCCTTTAATTCATAAAGGACTTCCAGTATTTCATCATAACGATCATACCCATCCTTGGCATTTGCCAAATCAAATATCCTTGCACCAATTTCCAATAGCTGTTTATGCTGCTTGTCAATAACATCAATACCCGTGCAATATTCTTCTTTCCACTTAAAGTACATAACAAAAGCCCCCTTAAAATTAGTGCAATAGTCAATTCGCTTCGCTCAGGGAGTCAAGTGGAAACTGAACTCCACCTGACCATGGAAGCTAATTAATTCGTCTTCATTCACTAAATAGATTAACAAAATCCATGAGTAATTTTCGTTATGATAATTAATACCCCTGAAAATCTTCCGCAAACAACTTTGTGTTATGTCTACTTTTAACACAACTGCAACAAATACATCAATCCCAATTTTCAGCTTATACGACAGCTACGATCTTTATCCTCGGACAATCGGTGGCTACATCTATAAATAGCACGGTGTATACGTCTGTAGGAACAATCAACGAATGATGCACATCAGCGCTTGTCCCCCAACTTGTAATCGGTAATCAGCGCCAGACGACTTCCGAGACTAGTCTTTTTGAAGATATTACTGACATGGAACTTAACCGTACTTTCGGTGATATACAGTGCGTTGGCAATCTCCATGTTGGACATGCCTTGAATGATAAGGGTAAAAATCTCCTGTTCTCTCGCCGACAGGCCGAAGCGGCTCATATACTCCATCTGCCGACGTTTCTCAGCTTCCTCCGGGCTTGAAACGGTATTGTAAAGCTTTTGATACAGCAGAAAGAAAAGTCCGATTACCAAAACGAACACCACACTGGAGAGAATAACCAGCGGCGCGCCCGTAAACAGGCCCACACCCAACGTTCCCGCCGCCTCTCCAAGACGACCTGCTAGTAACCCAAGTACAGCAAAGGCAGGCAACCCAGAATTACTTGATATATCCGAGAAAACAAGGATTCGATGTACTGACCAGAAACCTAAAAACAGATACGCCAGTACCCACATGACGGTTTCTCCGGTGACGTTACTGCCCAGCGACAGCGCAGCAAATGGAAAGGCCAGCGCAGCCAGACAGCAAATTGCGCCCCAGCGGCGGTTCCTGTCACTTACAAGGCCTGCAATGATAAGGCCTGCGCCATAGAAAATACGGGTGAACTCTATATATACGCTATCCGCCGCGCCCCGGAGCGGGAAGGCAAAGCCTAACGTATTTTCCATCGACAACAGAAAGAGCACCGCCACGGCAAGGCAAATGCCTTTCGTATTCAGACCTGCATGTATGTCCCCACTGCCTTTCATTGTCGGAGGCGGCGTGAGCCGCCGCAGGAACAACACAGACAGGGCCGCAAGCGTAGCTATGGCTAAGAAGCTGCCTTCGTGCCACAGGAAACGCCCCCCCATTGGCAAAGACAAAAGCCATGTGCCGATGCT
>CAZEIH010000023.1:0-49507 GCA_964512095.1 uncultured Oscillospiraceae bacterium | reverse complement strand
CAAACGGAAACAAGGCTATCGGGTGCATTTTGTATCAAACTCGTGTCCTTTGCCAGAAAACTACCACCTATTGATAAAAAGCATTTTATCTTAGGTGGTTTTTATCTGCTTTGAAGGGCGATTCTGAATTGAATGAGATTTAATTTGTTTTTTTATCACGAAAATCATCAAATTCGGGGCTAGAGTACAGGCTAGCAGAGACAGGTAGTGTAGGAGCCGCTTCACTTATTTTTTTCAGTATGCTGCTGCCAAGCTCTCCAGGAATGATAGTTTCCGATGCAGCTTCCACATCCTTGGATGGTTTTTTGAAATAATTCCTTCCCATAAACTTGTTCCTTTCATATTGCATACATTCTAAGCCAAAGGTATGCCCTTTGGTGTATAATTAAGCTTGTGCAAATGTTTGTCGTTTAATACAATTGATTTGGAGAACAGTATGAAGTTAAAAGGGAGACTTAAGCTCATAACGGACAGCATACCACCGTGTGGTTTGCTTGTAGATATAGGAACAGATCACGCATATATACCAATTTATTCGACGTTGCTGGGAATATGTAAAAGGGCGCTGGCAGCAGATTTGAGACCGGGCCCTCTCAAAAGGGCTCAGGAAAATATTAAGAAATATGGCCAGGAGGACCTTATAGAAACAAGGCTGAGTGATGGGCTGGAGTCTATAGAAGTAGAGGAGTGCGAGGTCATAGTCATTGCTGGTATGGGCGGCCCATTGATTAGAAGAATATTGTCAGATTCAATAAGTAAGGCTCAAATAGCTACCAGGTTACTGCTGCAGCCTAATAATGCAGCTGATGCTCTTAGACGTTGGCTCTATGAGAATGGCTTTGAGATTTGTAGAGAGAGACTAGTAGAAGATAGCAGCAAGCTGTATTGCTTGATAGAAGCTCATTGGACAGGTGAAAGGACAACTAAGGAGGATTATTACTGCTATATCGGAGAAAAGGTTTTAAGCGACAATGAACCTTTGTTGCTTGAGAGATATTTAGTAAAAAAGCTTAATGAATTGAACACAATTATATCAGGGCGAGCCAAATCTGATGCTGATAAGATTCAGAGGATTGAAGAGGAGACTTCGATGGATACTGCGGTGTGCATTGAGATTAGGGATAGGCTTGTTACTTTTATAAAGGAAAAAGTAAGGGAGGAAAATAATTGATGGTTAAGTGTCAGGATATAATAGATTATATTGAAGAGCTTGCTCCGGTAGAGCTTGCTGAGGAATGGGACAATATTGGTTTGCTATTGGGAGGAAGACAACGCAGTGTTTCAAGGATACTGGTTAGTTTGGATGTTACATCTGAAGTGTTGGCGTTTGCTGTGAATAAAGGGGTCGATTTAATTGTCACACATCATCCAGTAATATTTGGTAAGATTAATAGGATATGCGATGACGATATAAAGGGAAGGCAGCTTTATACAGCTATCAGTAATGGCATTAGCGTACTCTCGGCTCATACCAACCTTGATTATGCTGATAATGGAGTGAATGAGCAGCTGGCGGCTGTACTTGGACTAAGTGGGCTAGTAAATCTAGGCAGAGGACCTGGCCGTTTAGGTGTCCTAAGTAAAAGAATGGGTCTTGAAGATTTCATATCCCACATCAAAACAAAACTTGATGTACCCTTTGTAAGGGTAGTCGGCAGCGTTGCATCAGGTATTTATAAGGTGGGAGTATTTAGTGGTAGCTTTGATAACGATCTGGTTACTTTGCTGGAATCTGATGTTGATGCCATAGTAACTGGAGATTTGAAATATCACACAGCCCTTGATGCTAGGCAAGCAGGTCTTTGTCTGGTGGATGCCGGACATTTCGCCACTGAGAGAGTAATTTTGCCATATCTCACTGCTGGACTGTCTAAAAGGTTCCCGGAAATAGAGGTCATTCATTTTAAACAGGAAGCAGACCCATTCATCGCCTATTGACTATGGGTACTGAAATGGATTATCATAAGTATGAGTAAGCCAGATAATCGCAGGTACAGTGTCGAAAGGCCGTATCTGAGGAAAGTCCGGGCTCCATAGGGCAAGGGTGCCGGGTAACTCCCGGTGAAGGCGACTTCAAGGATAGTGCAACAGAGATATACCGCCAGTTGAAGGTTTTTCCTTAGGCTGGTAAGGGTGGAAAGGTGAGGTAAGAGCTCACCAGCGGCATGGCGACTTGTCGGTCTATGTAAACCCCATCCGGAGCAACACCGCAGAGGGACATATTGGCTGCCCGTCAGTCCCGGGTAGGTGGCTGGAGCTGTACAGAAATGCATGGCCTAGATAGATGATTATCTAATACAGAACCCGGCTTATAGACTTACTCATTAAATTATCAAAAACACCAGCTTAAAGGCTGGTGTTTTTGCATTTTTTTTGTTTAAAGACATAATACTAAGTACAAATATACCAAGCGATAATGAGGTGCTTATGTCAAAAAACGAAAACATGGTGCAGCCTGAACAAGCAGATATGAATAAGGAAAACGCTAAAATAGATGAGATTAAGGAGCTCGGTAGGGTGGCAGTAACAAATCCAAGGGGGAATATACACTGCTTGACAATTATAGGTCAAATCGAAGGACATATCATCCTGCCACCACAGAATAAAACCACAAAATATGAACATGTAATTCCACAGCTAGTGGCAATAGAGGAGAATACTGAAATAGAGGGATTGCTATTGATTCTCAATACTGTTGGAGGAGATGTGGAGGCGGGCCTGGCTATTGCAGAGATGGTTGCTAGTATGGAAAAGCCTAAGGTATCTCTTGTTTTGGGCGGAGGCCATAGTATTGGTGTTCCAATGGCAGTATCTACTGACTATTCCTTTATTGCACCCTCCGCAACAATGACAATACATCCCATAAGGCTTAATGGACTTGTAATTGGTGTTCCACAAACATATGAATACTTTGATAAAATGCAGGAGAGAGTTGTCAAGTTTGTTTCTAATAACTCAGGTATCTCTAAAGAGGAATTCCGGCAACTTATGCTTAAAACAGGTGAGCTTGCAAATGATGTTGGCACTATACTCTTCGGAGAGGATGCTGTAAAGAGCAGACTAATTAATAAAGTGGGAGGACTGTCAGATGCAATGATTAAGCTTTATGATTTAATCAGGGAAAGAAGGGTTAGAGCGAAAGCTGATAAGACAGTTGAGACAGGGGGGGAACTACAGTGATCCTATATTCAATAGTGCCTCCTGAAGTGGTTTTTAAGGGCCTTGATGATGCCACCGGCAACATGAAATACATTGAAGGTGAATATAGGGGGGAGAAGGTGATTGTTGCCCAAATGATTGATGGTAGCTACAATATTTCCAGGCTTCTAAGTACCAAGCCATCATCATTTCTTGATCCGGCTTTCCAGCCCGGATGTGTAGTGGATGCAAGGGAATTGAAATAAAAAGAGTGCTACCCTAAGAGCAGCACTCTTCGATATTAATTCTATTCAAGTGTGAACATTGCTATTGAGCGCTGCAGTTCATCAGATGCTACTCTAAGATCTTCTGAGAACCGTGAAAGCTCTTCTATACAGGAGAGCTGTTCCTGGGTAGAAGCTGTAACCTCCTGTGAGGATGCGGCAGTTTCCTCGGAAACTGCTGATATGTTTTGAATTGAACTTACCGCCTGAGCTTTGTTTCCGTCCATTTCTGCAATACTGCTCATAATTTGGTTGACCTGCTCTAGAAGGTTTTCCATTGATTCCATAATTTTTTTGAATATCTTATTAGTACTTAAGACAGCTTCATTTTGTGATTTCAATATGGATTCGGAAGCAGTTGCTTTTTTCACAGTTTTTGTTGTCTGATCCTGAGTAGCTTTAATGATGTTGGTTATCTCGCGTGTGGATTCCATGGAACGTTCAGCCAGTTTTCGAACCTCAGCGGCAACGACGGCAAAGCCTTTGCCTGATTCGCCTGCCATTGCAGCCTCTATGGTTGCATTTAATGCCAGTAAGTTTGTCTGGTTTGCTATGCTGTTTATAACCTTTACTATTTTACCTATTGATTTTGATTGAATATCCAGCTGGCTAATATCCTCAACTATTTCTCTTGTAATCTCTGTAGTCTTTCCTGCTTTGACATCAAGATCCTCCACCGTCAAGAGACCATTCTGAGTCATTGCTTTTGTGTCATCTGTCAATTTGCTGATATGTTTAGCATTGGCTGTGACATTATTAATCTTTTCTGCAAGGGAGGAAATTTTTCTGACACCCTGTTCGGCATCGGTAGCCTGCTCTGTTGCTCCAAGGGATATTTCCTGAATGGCTCTAGAAATGTCTTGAGATACATTTGAAACCTGTAGCGAGGTTCTTGTTACAGTTTTAGCCGAATTGCTAACCTTTTCAGATACATCTATAGTTTGTTCAATTAAATTGCGCATATTGGTTATCATAGAATTTATACTTCTTGTCAAGGTCCCAAGTTCATCCTGTCTCCTGGACCTCAGCGATATGGTAAGGTCTCCGGAAGCCGCTTTGGTCGAAGCCTCTATAATCCTGTTTATTGTTCTGCTCATGCTGTTAGCAATAATGATACCGGTCAAAATGGCTAGAGCAACTGCAACCAGAGATAATACAACTGTTAGAACTAATATTGGTCTTATTGAAGCATACATCTCTGCAAGAGGTACTAATCCAACCAGCATATTTCCTGTATCAGCAATTTTCTCATAAATGAAAAGATACTCTATTCCATTGTAATCAATACCATCTATAGAGCCCGTACTATCCTTACCTGAGTAAGCCTCTGTAAAGAACGTCTGGTTTACAAGGGTGCTGGTGTCAGTTGAATCAGTACCATTTGTAAGAACTCTGTTATCAGGAGTTACCAAAATGAATTGTTGTCCGTTGAGGGCCATCATGGAATCAGTTACTTTGCTGACAACCTCAGGATTAACATCGATGATAAGTAGACCTAATGTTTTTAGCGTGGTATTACTGCGTATATATTGAACAAATGAAAAAGAATAGGGTTCATGATTTTCACCTCTTATCTCGTCCAATTCCTTATGGTAACCTATCCATGCATTGCTAGCTTTTTCCGACTCCAGCTTCTTGATGAAGGGTGAATCCTTTAGCTGGTTCATACTAATAGGGGTGTATGATGAAGAAAATTGAGACTTTATACTTTCATCAGTGGGAACGAGTACAATGCAGTTGATTTCATCGCTGTTGGATGCAATGTTCCTTAAGGTTCTTTGGACCTTGGTTAATACTGTCATTTGATCATATTCATTATACTTATTTGTAAGATACTCCTGTATATCTTGATTTGAGAATATTTGAGAGGCCTGGTTTTCAATAGATTTGGTTACAACCTCTAGATAATTCGCAGTATCATCCATAGATGCAACAATACTGTTTTTAATATTAGTGGTTGACATTTTAGAAGAGTTCATATAGGTGGTGGTTCCTTGAAAAACAATTAAGAATATAGGGACTATAAATGACAAAATCAGCTTTGTTCTGATTTTTTTGAAGTTGGTGGAAAATCTAGGTAGCCCTTTTACAATTTGAATAGCCTTTTTAAAGAATTCAGTTAATATTGTTAGAGTTTTCATAAAAAACCAGCTTTCACAAGATGTTGTTGGTATACTTATGTTATATTTAGACAAAAAATCGTAAAATCCTCTTTTGTTTAGCTAAAATACTATATTTTACTCAAAAATGTGCTTTAATTTTCACTCCACAGTATTGTATGACATCAAATATGGCTGGAATATGATGTGAAATCGTGATATAGTGGTAAAGGGATATTCCTTAGAGGGAAGCATAGCTGTGGCCGTTAAGTGACCTTTCTGGTCCATTTTTCAAGGTCGCAAATTACACCGGGGGTGAAGTTTTGAAAGCTAAAAAGATACAAAAGAAAAACTACAAGACCAAAAATAAGAGTCAAGATAATTATATTAATGAAATACAGGGAATAATGATTCTAGCTCTTGGAATACTCATGTTGCTGAGCTTTTATTTCCAGAATTCTATTGGACAATTCGGTGTATTTATCAGGGAGGTATCGCTGGGATTGTTAGGCATGCCGGCTTTTTTAATTCCACTGATAATTATTATTTATGCTATTTTCCTAATTTTTGCTCATAATAAAATCAATCTTAAAAATAAACCCCTTTACATATTTATACTGTTTATTCTGGTATCTGCGATGATACAAACAGGTCATTACAAGCCGGAAAATTATACAGGGATGTCCCCTCTAAAGGCTCTTGGGCAATTCTACACTGATGGTGTAGAGTTAGCAGGCGGAGGTGTACTTGGGGGTCTTTTAAGCCTTCCGTTCTTGGTCACCTTTCGTGTATTGGGGACGATAATTATTTTAACCGCCCTTTCTCTAATTGACATAATAATGATAACAAATAAGTCTATTGCTATATTCCTTATAAGCATAAAGAGTCTTTTTGCAGAGAGAGTTAATAGTATAAGGTCTTCTGAATACGACAATGAAGATATGTTGCCTGAAATTCCTTTACGTGCAAACAAGAAGCCAAAGGTAATTGATTTTAAAATAGAAAAGACGGCAAGAGAGACTAAGAGCAAGGTAAAAATTAAGGAAGGTGCCAAGAAAAAAGAGTTTGCTGAAGAAGAACCTATGGTTATTGAAAATTCACCTGAGGATATGCCACTGGAGCTTATTATTGGTGATATGAAAAAGACTAGTGAAAGACCTAAGCCAGTCAGGGAAAAAGCTAAGCCTAATAAGATTGAAAATGATGAACCAGGACTTCAGGAGATAATTATTAAGGGTGCAGCCCCTGTTAAGTCTAAAATGAAGTATGCATACCCTCCATATGAGCTTCTTTACGAAGACACCTCTGATGGAGGAAATACTAAGAATTATCGCAATCAAGTGCTGGAAGGGGCTAAGAAGCTGGAGGAAACCCTGACAAGTTTTGGTGTTTCGGCTAAGGTAATAAATGTAACAAGAGGGCCAACTGTTACTAGGTATGAGCTGTCTCCTAGCGCAGGTGTAAAGGTTAGCAGAATTGTGAATCTGTCTGATGATATAGCTCTAAATCTAGCGGCACCGGGGATAAGGATAGAGGCTCCAATACCGGGTAAGGCTGCTATAGGAATAGAGGTTCCTAATAAGGAAGTAAATATGGTTCGGCTTAGGGACGTGATTGAATCAAATGAATTTGCTCAATACCCTTCAAAGGTGGCATTTGCAGTTGGTAAGGATGTTTCAGGGGATACCGTTATCTCTGATATTTCTAAAATGCCTCATTTGTTGATTGCCGGTGCTACTGGATCGGGCAAGAGTGTTTGTATTAACAGCCTTATTGTTAGCCTGCTTTATAAATCATCACCGGATGAGGTAAAGCTGCTTATGATTGATCCAAAGGTTGTTGAACTGGGAGTATATAATGGTATACCTCATCTTCTTATTCCTGTGGTGACAGAACCAAAGAAGGCAGCAGGCGCTCTTAATTGGGCAGTTCAGGAGATGGTGAGTAGGTACAAGCTTTTTGCTGATAAGGCTGTTAGGGATATTAAGGGCTATAATGAATTGATGGCCAAGACTGGCGATCAGTCGATTATGCCTCAGATAGTGATTATTATTGATGAGTTGGCAGATCTTATGATGGTTGCGCCAAATGATGTTGAGGATGCTATTTGTAGACTTGCTCAGATGGCAAGGGCTGCCGGGATGCATCTTGTTATAGCTACCCAGAGGCCGTCTGTTGACGTTATTACTGGTGTTATCAAGGCGAATATTCCGTCTAGGATATCTTTTGCAGTGTCTTCACAGATAGATTCCAGGACGATATTGGATATGGCAGGGGCGGAGAAGTTGCTGGGCAGGGGAGATATGCTTCTGCATCCTGTGGGTAAGGCGAAGCCTTTGCGTGTGCAGGGGGCTTTTATTACTGATACTGAGGTTGAGAAGGTTGTGGAGTATGTGAAGGCCCAGGGTAATGCTGAGTATGATGAGGATATAATTGAGGAGATTAACAGCGAGGATACTTCTGTTAGTAATGATGCCGGCGATTGTGACGAGCTTTTGTCGAGGGCTATTGAGATGGTTGTGGATGCCGGCCAGGCTTCTGTTTCACTGATTCAGCGGAAGTTTAGAGTTGGATATGCGAGAGCTGCTAGGATTGTTGATCAGATGGAGGAGCGAGGTGTTGTTGGCGGCTTTGAGGGTAGCAAGCCTAGGCAACTACTTATTACTAAGCAGCAGTGGCAGGAGATGCAGCTTTCGGAGAAGGAGAGTAATTGATATTGTGCCAGGGACCGCCAACTCTGTTTATTCCACTTGTGTTTCCATGCACCTACTGCACTAGCTCTATTCGAGTAGCCCCACCTCCACTGATGATCCCTTGTAGATGGGCTTCGAAGCAGGAAACACAAGCTCCACAAACAGTGATGTCGGTCCTTGCTAATGAGATACTGAACGTGCTGCTTTGGATAGTGCTATGCACGAACTATTATAGCAAGCCATGTTTAAACCTAAATTTTTGTGTTAGAATTAGTAGCAATAGTAGTGGATGTTACAATAATTATTACAGGAGTAAATATGGCTTTTTTACCAACTACCAAAAAAGAAATGCAGGAGCGGGGCTGGGATAGTATTGACTTTCTTTATATAAGTGGTGACGCATATGTGGACCATCCCAGCTTTGGACACGCTATTATCACAAGGATGCTTGAAAGCGAAGGCTATCGTGTTGGGATTGTGGCACAACCGGATTGGAAAACAAATAAAGACTTTATGAGGTTAGGATGTCCTAACTACGCCGTACTGATATCTTCTGGCGTAATTGATTCAATGGTTAACCATTATACAGCTAGCAAAAGGCCGAGGCGCAATGATAGCTATTCTCCTGGGGGCGAAAGCGGGCACAGGCCTGATAGGGCTGTGATCGTGTACGCTAATAAGGCCCGAGAGATATTTAAGGGGATTCCGGTTATCATTGGTGGCTTGGAAGCCAGCTTGAGAAGGTTTGCCCATTATGACTATTGGGAAAACAAGGTGAGACGTTCTGTGCTGCTTGATAGCAAGGCTGATTTACTTGTTTATGGTATGGGGGAGAAACCAATTTCTGAGTTGGCAGCTCTGCTGGCAAAGGGTGCAAATATTAATAATATTAGAGATATACGGGGTACTACGTACATTTGCGATGAGTATAAAGAAAATGACGGTAGGCTTCTATTGCCATCCTTTAAAGACGTCAGCGAGAGCAAGAGGTCATATGCCAAGGCTTTTATGGTCCAATACAACGAACAGGATGCTATGACGGGAAAGATTCTTGTTCAACCTCATGGAGATAAGTTTGTTGTTCAGAACCCGCCAGCCTATCCTATGTCCGTTAAGGAACTGGATAGGATATATGCTCTTCCTTACGAGAGGACATATCATCCATCTTATGAAGAGGCGGGTGGTATAGTAGCAATTACGGAGGTTGAATTCAGTATCACTAGCCATAGAGGCTGTTATGGTGGATGCTCCTTTTGTGCTTTGAATTTCCATCAGGGAAGAAACATTCAAAAGCGAAGTCAGGCGTCTATACTTAACGAAGCAAAAAAGCTGGTTTGGCAGCCTGGCTTTAAGGGGTACATTCATGATGTGGGAGGGCCGACTGCAAACTTCAGGAACACGTCCTGTGATCGGCAGGGGAAGTATGGCACATGTAAAAGCAGACAGTGCTTGTATCCCCAGCCTTGTAAAAACCTAAAGGTAGATCATAGCGAATATTTGGAGTTACTGCGGAAGCTGAGAGATATACCCGAGATTAAAAAGGTGTTTATAAGATCAGGGATACGATATGATTATTTAATGCTGGATAAAAATGATGATTTTTTCAAAGAGCTATGCCAGCACCATGTTAGCGGCCAGCTTAAGGTTGCACCTGAGCATATTGTGGACAGAGTTCTTGAGAAAATGGGCAAGCCGGGCAGAAAGGTTTATGACGCTTTTGTAAAGAGGTTTTATGAGATTAATAGGGAACTGGGAAAGGAGCAGTACCTTGTACCATATTTAATTTCAAGCCACCCGGGAAGTGATTTGAAGGCGGCTGTTGAATTGGCTGTTTATCTAAAGAAAACAGGTTATACTCCGGAACAGGTTCAGGATTTTTATCCCACTCCCGGTACATTATCCACGTGTATGTTCTATACATCTCTTGACCCAAGGACTATGAAGAAGGTATATGTTCCGGTTGACCCTAAAGAGAAGGCTATGCAACGTGCATTACTGCAGTTTAAGCGTAAGGAGAACCATAAGCTTGTAAGGGAGGCTCTTCGCCTAACAGGTCGCGAAGAGCTAATTGGCTATGGCAAGGAATGTCTTGTCTGGCCTGAGCAGTTTAGAAGGGGTAGCTATACTAAATTGCCATATTCAAATACCAAGAAGAGCATTGGAAAAGGCTTAGCGAAGGAATCTCATAGGGGTAGAAGGATGGAAAAGGTAAAGAAAAAGCGTAGCCTTAGGGGTAAAAAGTAAAGAATACAGAGCTGAATTATTAAGAGCTTTTTATGGAAGCTATGAGGAAGTTTTGTTTTTCTTGACATAAAAAATAAAAGAGTTTACAATTAATCTGTGTTTCGTATAATCACAGACAGCCAATGCTGTCTGTACTTTATGAATAGCCAGTTTTAGACCATACTGACAGTTGACTTAGGTCATCTAATTGTTTACAAAACTGGTATGACCATTGAAAACTGAATATTAGGAGGTGTGTATTATTTTTGATTTGGCTATTGGAATTTTGATTGGCCTTGTAATCGGAGCAGTAGTTGCTTCTTTTATATCGTTTCGAATTGGATACAAACGAAGAAAGATTGATGCAGAAGCTGAAATTGGGAGTGCTGAGCAGGAATCCAAAAGAATCGTGAATGAAGCTCTAAAGGCAGCTGAAAGTAAAAAAAGAGAAGCTCTTATTGAAGCAAAGGAAGAGGTTCACAGAAGCAGAATTGAACTTGACAGGGAAATCAAAGAGAGAAGAAGTGAAATTCAAAGACAGGAAAGAAGACTTGTTCAGAAAGAGGAGTCTCTCGATAAAAAAGTCGAAACCCTTGAGCAAAAGGATGAAGCGCTGAACAAAAAAATCAAGGAAGCACAGGTGACACAGGAGAAAGTAACGGAGCTTCACAATAGACAGCTAGAGGAGCTGGAGAGGATATCCGGACTTTCCATTGAGGACGCAAAACAGTACCTCATAAGAAATGTTGAGTCTGAAGTAAAGCATGAATTGGCAATAATGGTTAAAGACCTTGAAGCCAAAGCGAAGGAAGAAGCTGACAGAAAAGCAAGAGACATCGTCGCCACAGCAATTCAAAAATGTGCCGCAGACCATGTATCTGAAACCACCGTATCGGTTGTTCCACTGCCTAATGATGAAATGAAAGGCCGCATAATCGGCCGTGAAGGCAGAAACATCAGAACCCTTGAAACTCTTACTGGGATTGACCTCATAATAGATGATACTCCTGAGGCAGTCATCCTTTCGGGATTTGACCCCATTAGAAGAGAAGTGGCCAGAATAACCCTTGAAAAGCTTATTATGGACGGAAGGATACATCCAGCACGAATAGAGGAAATGGTTGAAAAGGCCAAAAAAGAGGTTGAAAACACAATCCGTCAGGAAGGTGATAGAGCTACCTTTGAGACTGGAGTACATGGATTGCATCCTGAAATTATTAAGCTTCTTGGTAGGCTGAGATTCAGGACAAGTTATGGGCAGAATGTCCTCAATCACTCAATTGAGGTTTCAACACTGGCAGGGTTAATGGCAGCAGAGCTTGGTGCAGATGTATTACTTGCCAAAAGAGCAGGACTTCTCCATGATATAGGAAAGGCTGTGGACCACGAAATGGAAGGCTCACATATCACTATAGGCGGAGATCTTGCTAAAAAGTATAAAGAAGGCAATGATGTTGTAAATGCGATTATGTCGCATCACGGAGATGTGGAACCCACATCGCTAATTGCAGTACTTGTACAGGCTGCTGATTCAGTATCTGCAGCAAGACCGGGAGCTAGAAGAGAGACTCTTGAATCGTATATTAAGAGGATAGAGAAGCTTGAAGAGATAGCAAATTCCTTCCCTGGTGTAGAGAAGTGCTACGCAATACAGGCAGGAAGAGAAGTCAGAATCATTGTCAAGCCGGAGGATGTTTCGGACGATGAAATGGTGCTGAAGGCAAGAGAAATTGTTAAAAAGATTGAAAGTGAGCTTGAGTATCCCGGACAAATAAAGGTAAACGTTATTCGTGAAACCAGAGCTATTGAATATGCAAAATAAGAACAAGGCAATAATAAAAAGCGTGCACTGCACGCTTTTTATATTGAAAAATATTCTGTTATCAGTTTTTGTGATATATTAAAAACAATAGCTTGAACATATTATTAGATGGAGGTTCATATATTGAGGGTTTTATTTATAGGAGATATTGTAGGAGGGCCTGGCCGTAGAGCAGTTAAGCAGTATATTCGCCAGGTTCACAGGGAATATGGTTTTGATTACTGCATTGCCAATGGTGAAAATGCAGCAGGAGGCTTAGGCATTACATGTGTAATAGCAAAGGAGCTCTATAGCTACGGAATACATTGCATTACCTTAGGGAACCACACATGGTCAAAAAGGGAAGTCACTAATTTCATCGATAGCGATACGAAAATTGTGCGCCCAGCAAATTATCCCCCGGGTCTTCCGGGAAAGGGGTCGGCTATAGTTGATGGAAGGCTGGGTGTCATTAACCTTCTAGGCAGGGTATATATGGATCCTGTCGATTGTCCCTTCAGAACATTGGATGTTGAGTTGGAAAAGGTTAAAAAGCATGTAAAGGCTGTAATAGTTGATATTCATGCAGAAGCAACCTCGGAAAAATGCGCTCTTGCATGGCACGCTGACGGAAGGGTAAGCGGTGTCATTGGAACACATACCCATGTGCAAACTGCTGATGAACGCATTTTGCCATTTGGTACCGCACTTTTGACGGATGTGGGAATGACAGGTCCTTACGAAGGTGTTATAGGTGTTGATAGAGAAATAATTATGGAGAAGTTTATTTATTCCAAGCCAGTCAGATTTGAAATCGCAAAAGGAACTGTTCAGTTTAGTGCTGTGATTTTGGATATTAATGAGGAAAATGGCAAGACAGTTGATATAAAGCGTATATTTAAAGTAATAGAATTACAATAAATAACATGTAACAAAAACATATCTTAACGAAACGTAATAATTTCGTATTTTATACTAAATATTAGCTTAATAAAGAGGAATTTGGGTTTAAATGTAGAATTTTTTAGCAAAGGATATTGAATGCAATAGGGGAGGTATTATGGATATTTTAAAAATTTCAGCAAAATCAAACCCAAATTCCATAGCAGGAGCACTGGCTGGAGTTATTAGGGAAAAAGGATTTGCAGAAATGCAGGCAATTGGAGCCGGGGCTCTAAACCAGGCAGTTAAGGCTGTCGCTATTGCAAGGGGGTTCGTAGCGCCATCTGGGATGGAACTGATTTGTATTCCAGCATTTACCGACATTCTTATTGATGGAGAGGAAAGAACTGCAATTAAGCTAATAGTTGAACCAAGGAAGTGACTATTAGACAATTAGTACTATAAAAAAGAATGCTGTCGATTTATAATTAGATCGATAGCATTTTTTCAGTGTGATATTTCTCTTTATCTCCTGTGTTCCATTATTGAGAATGAAGTATGGATATGATAATATTAAAATGTAGTTTTAATATGGAGGGACGGCTTTTTGAAAATATATGAAAGAATGGGCAATGGCACGTTTTTAGTGACAGAAGGCCAAGTGAAATATATAGAATTTGAATGCCTGAATAAGTATAAGGATTCATTGATTCATTGCATGAGCACCAGGTCAGGTGGAATCAGTACAGGAAAATACAAATCAATGAATTTGGGCTTTAGCAGAAATGATTTGAGAGACAATGTAAATGAAAATTTTGCTTTATTTTGTAAGACCGTGGGATTGAATACTGATAGTCTGGTTATGACAAATCAGGTACATGGCACAAAGGTTTGTCAGGTTGATGAAGCTGACGTAGGTAAGGGCTTTACTAGAGAAAGCGATATCATAGGGGTTGATGGCTTATGTACATCGACACCCGGAGTTACCCTTGTGACATTTCATGCTGATTGCGTGCCGGTATTTCTTTATGAGCCAGGTATAAATGCAGCAGCCTTGCTACATTCAGGGTGGAAGGGAACGCTTTCGAATATCGCGGCTTGTGGTATAGACAAATTGAAACAGCTTCCGGGGTTTGATGCAGATAGATTAATTGTAGTGCTGGGGCCATCTATAGATTTTTGTTGTTTTGAAGTAAGTGAAGATGTTTATAATCTTTTTAAAGAGAAATATAGTAATAATGAATTTTATAGATACAAAGGTAATGCAAAGTGGCATATCAACCTCAAGGGAATAATTACGAGACAGCTGAAAGACAAGGGAATAAATGTAGAAAATATAAATGACTGCGGAATATGTACAAAATGCAGAAATGACATTTTTTTCTCTTATAGGGGTGATAAAGGAAAGACTGGTAGTATGGCGGCATTTATACAGATGAAAATTCAAGGAGCTTCCAATGAAGAAAATTTCTAGAATATTAATAGCTATAGTAATATGTATGCAGCTGACTTCTTGTCAGACAGATTATGAGATAGAGAAGCTTCAGCAGCTCCATAAAAAGTATGATACAACTATGGAGCACAGCAAATATATAAATGACTTTGACGTATTGGATAGCGGGCCGGTAAAGGGGGGGACATTGAAGCTTTTCACCACAGAACCAGATACGTTGAATCCTATTTTAACAAAAAATGCATTCACAGCAGATATCCTGAGCTTTATATATGAAGGCCTTACTAAGCTTGATATGGAGCAGAAGGCTATTCCCATGCTCTCTGACAGATGGGCGGTATCTGATGATGGACTGATTTGGGACTTTCATATCAGAGACGATATTAAATGGCATGACGGAGAACCTTTCACGGCATACGATGTAGAGTTTACAATACAGACTATATTGATACCATCTATTAATTCGATATACAAGCCATTAGTATTGAATATTTCTTCATGTATTGCAGTGGATTCTTCGACTGTGAGGCTAGCACTTAAAAAGCCCAATTCCTTCTTGCCTGAGATGATGAGTTTTCCCATAATACCCAGGCATAAGTATATTGCCATGGGCGTGCTGTCAACTAAGGATTTTAATCATCCTGTCGGGACAGGTCCATACAGGATGATTACCTATACCCAGGGTGATAAAATAATGCTGACACTTAATAATGATTGGTGGAATGTAAAGGTAAATGAGAAGCTGGCGACAGAGGGTATGTATTTAGAAGCAATTCAGGCAAATATAATTGAAAGTACAGATGATTCAATGGAGGCCTTTCAGGCAGGGGATGCGGATGTTGCAGGCCTATCCTTGAGCGAATACAATAAGTATAAGGGTAGGACTGATTTGACTATCAAGAAGTATACCTCAAGGGATTTTGAGTTTATTTCCTTCAACCTTAAGGATCCTGTGTTTTCTGATGTTTATGCAAGAAAGGCAGTATCTTTAGCCATAGATAAGAATAGAATTATTGGCGAGATTCTACCGGGGGATGTTGAGGCAGCTGAGCTTCCCGTAATGCCTAATAGTTGGATTTCGGATTTGAAGGGTATTGAGCCTGTTGATAATTATGAGGATATTGACCAGGATAAAGAGGATATTATGAATGCTATTACCCCGGAAGATATACTTACTATTGGGGGCTGGAAAAAGAATAATAATGGCTATTATAAGGTGATAAAGGGAGCTAGAAGGTACCTGAAGGTAGAGCTTATGGTTAATTCTAACAATGCTACACGTATTAAAGTGGCACAAAGGATTTGTACACAGCTTGAAGAGGCGGGAATTCCTGCAAAGGTTGTGTCGCTTGAATGGAATGATCTTCTTAAGAGAGTTGATTCGGGGAAGTACAATATGGCTTTTATGGGTTGCAGAGTTCCCCAGATACCTGATATTTCATTTATGTATTCAACTGGATATCTACCTGAGACTTTTTCTGGAAACGTCCGGAGTGCTAATGATGTGGCTGGTTATTATAATGCTGAGGTGGATGAATACATTGATATGTTGTTTGCTGAGAATGACCCTAATAAGAAGAAAGCGATTTTTATGGCGATTAAGGAGCAGGTGCTGGATGATAGCCCTTATATCGGATTATACTTTTTGAGGGATTATATGATTTATAGCAAGGAGATTAAAGGGGTTATTTCACCTAATGTATGGGACGAGTTCTATGATATGACTCAATGGTACAAACCGTATTCTCAGTGAACGCAATGAACGGCGTTGGTGATTTTAGTGGTACTAGCGGTTTGTGCGATGCGCGGCAGGGTTGATTATTACGATTGTGTTTACAGGACTAGAAGATAATTGTATAATCATATAAAACTATAAGAGAATGAGGGCAAATATGTTTTGGATTGTAATTACTGTTTTAGTTGTAGTCATTGATCAATTAACAAAATATGTCGTGGTTAAAAATATTGACCTTTCTGAAATGATACCAGTCATTGATAATTTCTTCTATCTAACCCTACACAAGAATAAGGGAGGTGCCTGGGGCATTTTTCAGAATAGTAGCCTGTTGTTTATCATATTGGTGCCGTTAGTTTCACTATTTTTGCTGTACTATATAATAAAGAATGATAACAAGTTTATGAGGTTTGCCCTTGCACTGATATTAGGGGGAGCATTGGGAAACTATATTGACAGGCTGGTTGAGGGACAGGTGACGGATTTCTTGTTATTTTTTATAGGCTCTTACCCGTTTCCTATATTCAATGTTGCTGATATAGCTGTTACCTGTGGAACCATATTGCTTGCCATATATGTGCTCTTTATATATAAGGAGCCACAAAAGGAGCCACAAACAGAAAAGCAGGATAAAAAGAATGAGGAATAATTTGTTTAACATTAGCCCTGAGGACTCAGATAAACGCCTTGATGTTTGGCTTACAGCGACTTTAATAGAGTTTTCCAGATCATATGTGGAAAAGCTCATCGCTGATGAGAAGGTCACAGTTAATGGAAGAAAGGTCAAATCAAGTTATAGATTAAAAGCAGGTGACGAGATTCGGGTTAATGTTCCAGAGCCTAAGCTTCTGGAGGTTAAGGCTGAAGAAATTGATTTGGATATAATCCACGAGGACGATGATATCATTGTTATAAATAAGCCTCGGGGAATGGTGGTACATCCAGCTGCGGGCAATTACACCGGTACTCTTGTCAATGCTCTATTGAGTCATTGCAGTGGAGCTTTGTCCGATATTAACGGTGTTATCAGACCTGGTATTGTCCACAGGATTGATAAGGATACATCAGGTGTTTTGGTTGTAGCCAAAAACAATAGAGCCCACACCCTGCTATCTGAAATGCTGAAGGAGCATGAAGTAAACCGTATATACATAGCCGTTGCAGAAGGAATTATCACTGAAGAACGAGGTACTGTGGATGCTCCTATAGGAAGGCATCCAGTTGACAGAAAAAAAATGGCTGTTAATACTAGGAACGGAAGAAAGGCAGTAACACATTTTAAGGTGTTGGAGCGCTTTGAAAAAACCACACTGCTGGAACTGAGACTTGAAACTGGCAGAACTCATCAAATTAGAGTGCATATGTCATATATTGGCCATCCCTTGGTAGGTGACTGTGTATATGGAAGAAAAAAGCAAGTATACGAATTAGAGGGCCAGGCACTGCATGCGAATACACTTGGCTTTATGCACCCTGGCACTGGGGAGTTTGTCCAGTATACAGCTGAGCCTCCTGAGGAATTCACTACCTTGGTGCATAGTTTGAGAGGCATTGCTAGGTTATGAGAGAAGTGAATGATTTATATAAGTTTGTTTAAAAAACATATGGACAAGCAATAACAGGTATGGTAATATAAATTAAAATTTAAGAGTAGCCTTTTAATTAGTCCCGAGAGACTGGAAGGGTATTTCATAAATGATATTAGAGGTAACTACCTATGATTATCATACTTCCTGCTGTCGGCAGGAAGTTTTTTAGTTTAGTGTAAAGACAGGAGGCCCACATATGGTCGACAAGGCTGAAATTATGGATGAAAACGGAATTATGAGAGCAGTGACCAGAATCGCTCATGAGATTATTGAAAAGAATAAGGGTGTGGAGGATGTTCAATTAATTGGTATACAAAGGCGGGGAGTGCCCCTGGCAAAAATGATAGCAGCCAAGATACGTGATGTAGAGGGGACAGATGTGCCGGTAGGTATACTAGACATCACCTTTTACAGAGACGACCTCAGTATGCTTTCTGAGCATCCGGTAGTGAACGGAACTGAAATAGACTTTTCTGTAACTGACAAAAAAGTAATTTTAGTAGATGATGTTATATATACCGGCAGAACAGCGCGTTCAGCCATTGATGCGGTAATGGATATTGGCAGGCCTAAAATGATACAGCTTGCCATTCTTATAGACAGAGGCCATAGAGAGCTACCGATTAGGGCAGACTATGTAGGCAAAAATGTTCCTACATCCAAATTAGAGATGGTAAACGTAAAGCTGTTTGACATCGATAAGGTGGATATTGTTACATTAAGTGATATGGAATTTGGAGTGAAGCACTGAGTAAGGAATTTTCCTTACTTTTTTTTTAATGTATTTATATACCACCAGAGGTTGTTCCAAAATAATTGTATCAAATTCTGTAAAGGCGGTATTAAGCATGAATCTTAGATCAAAGGATCTACTGGGCCTGAAGGATCTTACAGCTGAAGAGATCGAATACATTCTGGACACTGCAAAAACAATGAAGTACATTATCACGTCAAATAACAAAAGAACGCCACATCTTCAGGGAAAGTCGGTAGTTACACTGTTTTATGAAAACAGCACAAGAACAAGGCTTTCCTTCGAGCTTGCCTCAAAGTATATGAGCTCAAGCTCTGCGAATATTTCTTCAACAGTCAGCAGTGTAGCCAAGGGTGAATCCCTCATAGACACTGGAAGAACAATAGACATGATGGGAACTGATGTTATAATCATACGTCACCCCCAGTCTGGAGCGCCTCATTTACTTGCTAAGAATGTTAATGCATCTGTAATAAATGCAGGGGATGGAATGAATGAGCATCCGACCCAAGCCCTGCTGGATATGCTAACTATTAGGGAGAAGAAGGGCGAGATAAAAGGGCTGAAGGTTGCAATATTAGGTGATATATACCATAGCAGGGTTGCCAGAAGTAATATATGGGGCTTAACAAAAATGGGGGCAGAGGTTTCTCTTGCCGGTCCTGCAACGCTTCTTCCGCCGGATATTGAAAGGACAGGAGCAAAGGTGTTCAGCACGATACATGAGGCACTTATCGATGCTGACGTAGTGATTTCTCTAAGGTTACAGATGGAAAGACAGAAAAAAGCACTCTTTCCCTCAGTAAGAGAATATGCTAGATTCTTCGGACTTGATGACAACAGACTTCAATTGGCTAAAAAGGATGCGTTGATCATGCATCCAGGACCTGTAAACCGTGGAGTTGAGCTAACAAGCTCAGTAGTGGACAGCGAGAGCTCAGTTATAAATGAACAGGTTACAAACGGTGTTGCCGTGAGAATGGCTCTTCTATATTTATTGACCAGGAGGGGAATAAGTGAAGCTACTAATTAAAAACGGACATATAATTGACGTAAAAACCGAAATGGATGGCATATTCGACCTACTTGTAATGGATGGAATAATAAGCGAGATATCCAAGGATATAGTTGCTGAAGGCTGTGAGATAATTGATGCTGACGGAAGATACGTATTACCGGGGCTTGTAGATGCCCATTGCCATTTGAGAGATCCTGGGTTTGAGTATAAGGAGGATATTGAAAGTGGCACAAAAAGCGCTGCAAAGGGGGGATTTACTTCTATTGCATGTATGCCCAACACAAACCCGGTTATAGATAGCGAACCAGTTATTAAATATATAATAGATAAGGCTAAAAAAGAGGGCTATGTAAATGTGTTTCCCATCGGTGCTATCTCAAAGGGACAAAATGGGGAAGAACTGGCTGAAATCGGTGAGATGAAATTTGCCGGTGCAGTTGCGATATCGGATGATGGTAAGCCTGTTAAAAACTCCTCATTAATGAAAAAAGCTATGCAATATGCTTCAATTTTCGATATAGCCGTAATATCTCACTGTGAGGACCTGGAGCTTGCAGAGGATGGCGTGATGAATGAGGGATATACTTCTACGATATTGGGACTAAAGGGTATACCTGCGGCAGCTGAGGAGGCAATGGTTGCAAGAGATCTGATTTTGGCAGAATATCTAAAAATACCGGTTCACATTGCCCATGTAAGTACTGCCCGCTCAGTTGAATTGATTAGAAATGCAAAAAAACGTGGAGCCAAGGTTACATGTGAGACCTGCCCCCATTATTTCTCCCTTACTGAAGAAGCCTGCCTTGGATATGATACCAATGCCAAGGTCAATCCGCCGCTAAGGACTGCAGACGATGTGAAGGCAATAATAGAAGGTATTGCTGATGACACTATAGATATTATTGCTACAGACCATGCGCCACATCACAGTGACGAAAAAAATGTGGAGTTCAGTCTTGCTCTAAATGGTATGGTTGGGTTTGAGACAGCATTACCACTGGCCATCACCTACCTTGTAAAGACTGGAGCAATCACAATTAACAAGCTTGTAGAAAAAATGTGCCTTAACCCATCAAAATTACTTTGCATAAGTAAAGGAACACTGGAGGTGGGGGGCTCAGCTGATATTACCATAGTAGATGTGAATGAAGAATTTGTAGTTGAAGCTCAAGGCTTTTCTTCAAAGTCGAAGAATTCACCTTTTGGAGGAATGAAGCTATCAGGTTCTGTCTGGAGTACTATTGTTGGCGGCAAAACAATTGTATACGAGAATACTTTACTATAAAGGAGAAAAAAATGTTCGTTGACAGATTAATATCTGCGATAAGAAAATATGACAATCCCACTGTTGCAGGCCTTGATCCATTGCTTGATTACATACCCGAGAGCATTAAAAATCAGACATTTAAAGCTTATGGTAGCAATTTTAAAGGTGCAGCAGAAGCAATTATTGTGTTCAATAAGAGATTGATTGATGCCTTATGTGATATAGTGCCTGCAGTAAAGCCCCAACTGGCATATTACGAAATGTATGGTATTGATGGAATTAGAGCCTTTGATGAGACCTGCCGCTATGCAAAATCAAAAGGACTGATTGTTATTGCAGACGGAAAGAGAAACGATATAGGTTCTACAGCCCAAGCCTATTCAGCTGCATACCTAGGCAAAGCTGCAATAGAGGGTACAGGGCATAGAGCCTTTGATGTAGATGCATTAACAGTAAATCCATATCTTGGATTTGATGGCATTAATCCTTTTGTAAATGATTGCAAAGAATCAAAAAAAGGAATATTTGTGCTGGTGAAAACTTCAAATAAATCCTCAGGACAGCTTCAGGACTTGGTAACTGAGGATGGAAAGCATATTTTTGAAAAGGTAGCCCAGCTGGTTAACGACTGGGGGCGTGAAGTTGTTGGAGATAATGGTTACAGTAGCGTGGGAGCCGTTGTTGGAGCAACCTGGCCCAAACAGGCCGCTGTACTTAGAAACATAATGAAAAGGGCATATATCCTAGTGCCAGGTTATGGAGCCCAGGGTGGTACTGCCAGGGATGTAGTCTGTTCATTTAATGACGATGGTCTGGGAGCAATAATAAACGCCTCAAGAAGCATAATGTGCGCATGGAAAGCCGAAAGGTGGCAAGGGAAATACATTGAAGAGGATTTTGATAAGGCTGCCAGAGCTGAGGCAATAAGAATGAGAAATGAGATTCGCGAGGCCTTGAATCAGTAATTCTAAGGGAACAAGTAGTTGATGTAAAACGGAGCATTAGGAGGAGAATTGAAAGGGGATTAGCATGCCAAGACGTAATGATGTCAACAAGGTAATAGTGATAGGCTCAGGTCCTATAGTAATCGGTCAGGCGGCGGAATTCGACTATGCAGGAACGCAGGCTTGTCAGGCTTTAAAGGAAGAGGGCATAGAGGTTATTCTGGTCAATAGTAATCCTGCAACAATAATGACTGATACAACCATAGCTCACAAGGTTTATATTGAGCCTCTAAATGCAGAAACACTTAAAAAGATCATTATTAAAGAGAGTCCGGATAGCATGCTTCCTACACTGGGAGGACAGACAGGTCTTAATCTTGCCATGGAGTTAGCTGAATCAGGCTTTTTGGAGGAGCAGGGGGTAAAGCTCCTGGGGACTGCAACTGAAGCAATAAAAATGGCTGAAGACAGACAGGCCTTTAAGGATACTATGGAAAGTATAGAAGAACCATGTATTGCAAGTAAGGTTGTATCAACAGTTGATGAGGCACTGGACTTTACGCAGGAAATCGGCTATCCGGTTATAGTCAGGCCTGCTTATACTCTTGGAGGCTCAGGAGGAGGTATTGCTTATGACATATCCGAGCTGAGGGAAATAGCTACAAACGGATTGCGACTGAGCAGGGTCTGCCAGGTGCTTATAGAAAAGAATATATCTGGTTGGAAAGAGATAGAGTTTGAAGTTATGCGGGATAGAAAGGGAAATGCTGTTACTATTTGTAGCATGGAAAATATCGATCCAGTAGGAGTACATACGGGAGACAGCATCGTAACGGCTCCTTGTCAGACACTAACGGATAAGGAATTTCAGATGCTACGTAAAGCTGCTCTTAATATAATCACAGCCCTTAAAATTGAAGGGGGTTGTAATGTTCAATTTGCACTGCATCCCACAAGCTATGAATACGCAGTAATAGAAGTAAATCCGCGTGTAAGCCGTTCTTCGGCACTTGCATCAAAGGCCACCGGGTATCCCATAGCTAGGGTATCAACAAAAATTGCTATAGGATATTCTTTGGACGAGATAAGAAATGCCATCACAGGAGAGACCTTTGCATGTTTTGAGCCTGTAATTGACTATGTAGTTTTAAAAATACCCAAATGGCCTTTTGATAAGTTTGTCAAAGCAAAAAGAACACTTGGCACACAGATGAAGGCTACAGGGGAGGTTATGTCCATCAGTGGCTCTATAGAAGGGGCTATAATGAAGGCTATAAGGTCCCTTGAACTAGGCAGGTATACATTGGAGCAGGACATATACAGGAAAATGGATGTCGTGGAAATTGAAGAAAAGCTTAACAATATTGATGACGAAAGGCTGTTTGTAATAGCTGAAGCACTTAGAAGAGGTATAACTGTTAAGCAGATTAACAAAATAACAAAAATTGACAAGTTCTTCCTAAACAAAATATTAAATATAGTAAAAATGGAAGAAGCACTTAAAAAGGAAACAAAGGACACGATGAGTCTTGAACTACTGAAGGAAGCCAAAATAATGGGTTTTACCGATGTAGTAATTGCAGGATATATTGGAAGTGATAGAAAACACATCAAAAGCATTAGAAGAGAGAATGGAATAAATGCGGTATTTAAGACCGTGGATACTTGTGCAGCCCAATTTGAAGCTGTATCACCATATTATTATTCCACATACGATCAAAATAATGAGGTTAGTGTAACGGACAGAAAAAAGGTATTAGTAATAGGCTCAGGACCTATTAGGATTGGCCAGGGTGTTGAATTTGACTATTGTTCGGTCCACTCTGTATGGGCATTAAGGGAACAGGGCTATGAAACGATAATTGCAAATAACAATCCAGAAACAGTAAGCACTGATTTCGATACTGCTGATAGGCTCTATTTTGAACCTCTCACCTATGAAGATGTAGAAAACATTATTGAATGTGAGAAGCCTGAGGGAGTTATAGTTCAGTTCGGTGGCCAGACTGCAATAAAGCTTGTCAATCAGCTTAGTGAAGCAGGTGTGAGGATTTTGGGCACACAGGCAAAGGATGTGGATGCAGCTGAAGACAGAGAGAAGTTTGACAGCATCCTTGAGGAAACCGGCATTCCCCGTCCAAAGGGAAAAACAGTGCACACACTGGAACAGGCGTTGGAAGCTGCAAATGAGCTTATATATCCTGTATTAGTGCGTCCGTCGTATGTACTAGGCGGCCAGGGCATGGAAATTGCATACTCTGACAAAGATGTAATAGAGTTTATGGAAATAATAAACCGTGTCAAGCAGGAGCATCCCATATTGATAGATAAATATATGATGGGTAAGGAGATAGAGGTAGACGCTATATGTGATGGCGAAAATATCCTGATCCCCGGTATTATGGAGCATCTTGAGCGGGCAGGAGTCCACTCCGGAGACAGTATATCGGTGTATCCGACAATTTCTATTAACCCCAAGACTGTTCAACAAATAATTGATTACACTGAAAGGTTAGCAAAAGCGTTAAATGTACTTGGATTGGTAAATATTCAGTATGTTTTGTATAACGACGAATTGTACGTTATAGAGGTAAATCCCAGATCCAGCCGTACAGTTCCCTATATAAGCAAGGTAACGGGAATCCCTATGGTTAATGTTGCTACAAAGATAATCGCAGGAATGAAGCTCAGTGATTTCAAGTATGGTACAGGTCTCTATAAATCCACAGAGTATTTTGCCATAAAGGTTCCTGTTTTCTCCTTCGAAAAGCTTACTGATGTAGATACAAGTCTGGGGCCTGAAATGAAATCCACAGGTGAGGTGCTGGGGATAGGCAAGACCTTCCATGAGGCTCTATACAAGGGAATAGTGGGAACCGGAATGAAGCTTCCTACAAAAGGGGGAGGCATACTTATGACGGTGAGGGATTCCGATAAAACCGAGCTTCTTAATATTGCAGAGCAGTTTGAAAAGCTTGGGTTTACCCTTTGGGCTACAGGAAGGACTGCCAATATACTGAATATGCACGGTATAGCTACAAATGCTGTTAAAAAAATTGATGAGGGCTCACCAAACATATTAGATTTAATATCCTCAGGTAAAATAAATCTTGTGGTAAATACACCTACAAAGGGCCGTCAGCCTAAACGTGATGGCTTCAAGATAAGGCGTAAGGCAGTTGAAATGTCTATACCATGCCTGACCTCACTTGATACGGCAAGAGCCATTTTGGACTGTATAGAGTTGGAAAACAGTGGTTCACACATTGAAGTTGTAGACCTTAGCGTATTTGATACAAAGGAAAAGGAAGAAACATAAAATACTAAAGCTAACTAAGGAGGAGAAATGTCAAAACAGCTGATGGATACTATTACTGGGATCGATGAAATTGCAGAGGATATATTTAGGATAAAAGTATTCTCGGAGTATATCTCTGCAAATGCAGTGCCGGGACAATTTGTTAATATCAAATGCTGTGAAGGCAATGAAGCGCTTCTAAGACGACCTATAAGTATATGTGATGTAAATAGGAAATATAGCACCTATGATATCGTTTTGCAGAAAAAGGGAAACGGTACCGAGCTGCTAGCAAGAAAAAAAGCGGGGGATTCCATTGATGTGATTGGTCCGCTGGGAAACGGCTTCGATATGGGCATAGAATATCGAAGAGTTGCTGTTGTAGGAGGCGGCATAGGCATATTCCCCCTATTGTTTCTCATCAATGAAAGCAGAGCAATTGTAAAAAGAGCTTACCTTGGCTTTAGAACATCAAATCTGGTTGTACTCGAGGATGAGTTCAAGCAAAAAGCAAATTCATTGGAAATATCAACTGATGACGGTTCTTACGGATCAAAGGGCTTTGCTACAGACGTGTTAAAGCGTGATCTCTCCAGCGAAAGGTTTGATTTGATTTATGCCTGTGGTCCTGAGCCTATGCTGAGAATAGTATCACAAATAGCCCAGGAGTTTGATATACAGTGCCAAGTATCTCTGGAACAGCGCATGGGCTGTGGCTTTGGCACTTGTCTGGCCTGTGCGTGTAAAACTGTCGGGGATGAAGATGAAGAGTGGAAGTACAGCCATGTATGCAAAGATGGACCTGTGTTTGACAGTAAGAAGATAATTTTTGAATAGTGGATTACAACTATCTGACTTCCATCAGATGATTTTGATAAGATGATGGGGAAAGGACAAAGTATTGAAGGAAGCATTGAAGAAATTTGATATGTCGGTGAAAATTTGCGGTATTGAGCTAAAAAACCCGGTTATTGCTGCCTCAGGAACCTTTGGCTTTGGTAGAGAGCATGCTAATTACATTGATCTCAATAAGCTGGGGGGAATTAGTGTAAAGGGCTTGACATTGAAGCCGCGACAGGGCAATAAACCACCGAGGGTTGCAGAAACACCTGCAGGTATCCTCAACAGTGTGGGATTGCAGAACCCTGGGGTACACTATTTCATAGAGAAGGAACTGCCGTTTTTAAGACAGTACTCTATTGCTGTTATTGCAAATATTGCAGGAAACACTATTGGAGAATATTGTGAAATGACGGAAATACTGTCTGATACCGATATAGATGCTATTGAGCTCAATGTTTCCTGCCCCAATGTAAAGGAAGGCTGTCTTGCTTTTGGAGGTACTGCTTCCGGTATAGCACAGATAACAGAGCAGGTAAAAAGATATTCAAAAAAACCATTAATAGTTAAGCTAACGCCTAATGTAGCAAGTATTGCAGAAATAGCCACTGCTGCAGAAGATGCCGGTGCCGACGCAGTATCTCTGATTAATACCCTCCTTGGAATGGCTATTAATATTGATACCAGAAGGCCAATACTGGCAAACAATACAGGAGGATTATCGGGTCCTGCCATTAAGCCAGTTGCTGTTAGAATGGTATATGAAGTTGCTCAGAGTGTTAAAATTCCTGTCATTGGTATGGGCGGAATAGCCAACGGAAATGATGCAGTAGAATTTATGCTTGCAGGCGCATCTGCAGTGATGGTAGGAACAGCAGGAATGATTTATCCTGATGCCTGTATAAAAGTATCTGATGGGATAGAACAATATATGAGGAAGCATAGCTTTGCCAGAGCTTCTGAAATAACAGGCAGGCTTGAGCTGAACACATGAAAATGGATTGAAGGTGATAACTTGAAGACAAGGCTGATATTTGTCAGACATGCAGAAGCGGAGGGGAATAAAGTCAGACGCTTTCACGGGTGGACTGATTCTCCTATTACGGAAAAGGGACATCTCCAGGCTGAGCGGGTGGCTCAAAGGCTAAAAGATACAGATATAGATGTGATTTACTCTAGCTCTCTACTTAGAACAAGACAGACTGCAGGGTACATTGCAAAAGTAAAGGGTATGGAGATTATTACAACGGAAAACCTCAAGGAGATAAATGGCGGAGACTGGGAAGATCTTACCTGGGGGGAGCTTGAGCAGGGATGGCCTCAAGAGTATAGCACATGGGAAAATGATCCTCATAAGCATCGAATGCCTAACGGCGAGACTATGGAAGATTTTCAAAGAAGGCTGTTGGATGAAGTTATGTCAATAATTCAACGCCATGAGGGGGAAAATATATGTATTGTGACCCATGGTACAGCAATGCGGGCAATGATATGCCATTTCAGAGAATGTACACTGGAAGAAATGATTAATGTTGCATGGTGCGATAATACTGCAATAACAATAATTGATTATGAAGACGGAGTATTCTACACTGAAACAGAAGGAGATGCCACCCACCTTGGTGCCGACCTGGGAACGATAGTAAATCAAGAGTGGTGGAATGAGTACAATAAAAAAGTAAGGTCGAGGAAGAAACAGAATTAAAAAATCTTGTGGAGGTGTTTGGGAATGTTAAATGAAAACCTAATCAACTGGTTATTTGAAACCACTGCGGTTAGAGTATGTCCCGAAGGAAAGCCTTTTTGGTATACATCAGGAACCATTGGTCCCTATTATATAAATACTCATTTTCTTTTTGGAAGCGAAGAAAAGGCTTTAGAGCTACTTGAAAAAATTGACGCAGAAAAGGCTAATAAGCAAACCTGCCCAGAAAAGCTACTGCTGGTAGTGGAGGCTAACTATGCTTCGGACAGGATTTACAAGGGACTAATAGATAGCATGCTTGATTTTATTAAAAACAATATAGAAATAGATAATATCGATTATGTGTCAGGTGGAGAAAGACGTGACTGGTTCTTCTCGCTACTTGTGGCAAAGGGCCTAGAAAGGCCCCACATAACTATTTATAAGGATTCATCTGCAGTTATAACTGAAAAAGGCAAGACCAGTGTTGCAGAATCTATATGCGGTGCCAGAGTATTGCATATCGCAGATCTCATCAATGTGGGCTCCAGCTATGAAAGAGCTTGGGTTCCGGCAATTAAGAATATTTGCGGTCAGATGACAGAAAGCGTTGTCGTTATCGATAGACTGCAGGGTGGGGCTGAACTCCTTGAAAAAAATAATGTTTGCTCCTTTGCGATGGTTTCTATTAACAAAGAATTTTTTAACAAGGCACTGGAGCTGGGACATATAAGCAAAGGTCAATATGATATGATTATGCTATATATAGCTGATCCCCAGGAATCAATGAAGGTTTTTATGAAGGAACACCCAGAGTTTATTGAAAATTCATTGAAGGCAGACAACAGGACAAGGGAACGGGCACAGCTTTGCATTGATAAAGGGATATATGCTTAAGGAAGAATCTATTAAGAATTTACGGAGGTAAGACATGGACGAAAAACTACAAGCGACATCAGAGAGGCCTGGTTTTCCCAAAAGAGCTGTTGTAACAGCAGGAATGCCATATGGCAACAAGGAGCTTCATCTCGGACACATTGGGGGTGTATTTGTTCATGCAGACATCTTTACCAGATTTTTGAGAGACCGAATAGGAAAGGAAAATGTAATTTTTGTATCGGGCACTGATTGCTACGGGTCTCCCATACTGGAAAGCTATAGACAACAGGTTGCAGGTGGGCAGTTTGAGGGAACCATCAATGATTTTGTAATGATGAATCATAAAAAGCAAATGGATATATTGAAAAAATACAATGTAAGTAACAACCTTTTTGCAGCATCAGGCATAGGCAGGGCTTCTGAAATACACCAAGAGTTTTCAAACTGGTTTATAAAAACCCTGTATAACAATGGTCATCTTGAGAAAATTTCCACTCTTCAGTTTTTTGATACACAGCGCCAGGTTTTTCTAAATGGACGTCAAGTAACAGGTAGATGCCCTATTGCAGGCTGCGCTTCTGAAAGAGGTTATGCTGACGAATGCTCCCTAGGACACCAGTATATGCCTTCTGAGCTCATAAACCCGATTAGCACTCTATCAGGTAAAAAACCTGAAATGAAGGAAGTAACCAACTGGTATTTCAAGCTTGAAAAATTTCAAGAATTACTTGAAAAATGGGTGGCCAAAATAGAAAAACAGCCCGGTGTAAGAACTTTTGTGCCTAAGAGTATAAGAGAATTTCTAGAGCCACCTGTTATTTATGTGAAAAAGGAATTGACCGAACAGATAGATTCTTTTAAGGCGGTGCTTCCAGAATATGAAATAGTCCAGGAGGAAAAAAAGTCCTCAGTAAAAATTGTTTTCAAACAGCTCTCGGACAGAGAGAAAGCCTGTAAAGTGCTTACAGATAAAGAGATCCGCTACAGAACAGGAAAAACACTGGTTCCATTCAGACTCACAGGAAATATTGAATGGGGAGTTTTTGCTCCAGTGCTGGAGGATGAGGAAGCTCTGACGATATGGGTATGGCCCGAATCCCTGTGGGCACCCATATCTTTTACGGAAACTTGCCTTGAAGAAGCTAGAGATATGACGGAGGAAACAGTCCAAGAAACGGTATATAATATTTCTGGCAAGACCACCTGGAAGGATTGGTGGTGCTCAAAGGAATCCAAGGTTTATCAATTTATAGGAGAAGATAATGTGTATTTTTATGGACCTGCCGAGATGGCAATGTTTATGGGCTTGAATGAAGATGGAGAGACAGCAGAGCCTGAAGAAGGACAAATGCAGTTACCAGAACTTATTGTTAATAATCACCTTTTGTTTCTTAACAAGAAAGCCAGCAGTAGTGGAGATATCAAGCCTCCAAAGGCGGAAGAGTTGTTGGACTACTATACAGCAGAGCAGCTAAGAGCACATTTTCTTGCCCTTGGTCTGGCGATTAGAAGTGTAGGTTTTCAGCCTAAGCCACTAAATCCAAAGGCGAATGAGAGGGATAGTGACCCTGTGCTGAAGGAGGGTAATCTGCTTTCAAATGTATTCAATAGAGCTGTACGCTCATGCTTTTATACAGTGCAAAAATACAATGATTCTGTAATACCTGTTATTGATATCAGCAGTGAAATACTAGAGGAATCAAGAAATGTAATATTAGAGTATGAAAGGCTCATGTCCCAGCATCAATTCCATCTGGTCATGAATTTAATGGATGAATACATACGAAGCATAAATAAATACTGGGCGAAAAATATTCGAGAGGCAGATGAGAAGGACGATTCTGAACTTAGATCCAGTGTTTTGGTGAATTCCTTCCACATGGTTCGTACAGCAGCGGTGCTTATGCATCCAATTGCACCAGAGGGTACAGAGATGATAAGAGAATACATGCAGCTGGGGGAAGAATTTTGGAGCTGGGAGAGAATATTTGATACTGTTTATGATTTTATGGAGGATGCTAATAATCACAAGCTGAAGTTCCTTGAGCCAAGGGTAGATTTCTTTAAAAAGCATCCTAGTCAGCTTAAAGATACTAAATGATTTGGCAACAAAAATTGAGTATTAATCGTCAAATTATGTAGAAATATTATTTGTAGAGGGTGTATTGATGATATTCTGGAGATATGCCTAGACCTATGAAAGAATGGGCATTAGCAGGTAATACGAAAATACAGTATAATTATGCGGAAACTGATTGAGATTTGATAAAAGGTGTACACAAATGCGATTATTTAGGGTATATGTAATATTGCTTCTGCTAGCACTATGGTTGACCGGTTGCGGATTATTAAGTAATCACGTACAGACTCCTTCTGAGGATCAACATAATGATAATGGATTGAAGGATGGGAATGTAATTATTCCAGATTCTTTAGGAGAGCCAAACAAGGAGATTACTGTTCCCGAAAGCAAAGACGACTTGGATGAAAACGATGAAATGATTACATCCAAAATAAAAGAGATGACCCTAGATGAAAAAGTAGGGCAAATGTTTATTTTTGGCTTTGAAGGCACCGACACTAATGAGATGCTTACTAATATGATGGAAACAAAGTCCCCCGGAGGAGTAATTCTTTTTAAGCGAAATGTAGAAAACCCTGAGCAGCTACTGGATTTAATTAATTCGATGAAGGAAATAAACAAAGGCAGAGAGCCTTTGTTTATTTCTGTAGACCAAGAAGCTGGGAGAGTAAGCAGAATGCCAAAGGAACTTAGAGATATTCCATCTGCAGAGTTTTTGGGAGAATATGATGATGCCGGTATAACCCGTGAAATTGGAGAATTACTGGCAGAGGAAATAGCATCCTTTGGCTTTAATATGAACTTTGCCCCTGTACTTGATATAATAACCAATCCTGATAATACAGCAATAAAGGAAAGGGCCTTTGGAAATACAACACAGGCTGTTAGCAAGCATGGGATACAGATGATGAAGGGAATCCGTAATAAGGGAGTTATTCCTGTTGTTAAGCATTTCCCCGGTCATGGAGATACATGGGTGGATTCACATAAGGAATTACCTAGTATAGATTATGACATGGAAAGTTTGGCTGCTTTTGAGTTGGTCCCATTTCAAGAGGCTATAAATGAAAATGCAGAGGTAGTGATGGTATCCCACCTGCTTATGAATAAAATCGATCCGAAAAATCCCGCAACAATGTCAAAGGCTGTAATAACAGATCTTCTGAGAAATGATATGAACTTTCAAGGAGTAGTAGTTACTGATGATATGACGATGGGAGCTATCATTAATAATTATGATATTGGTGATGCGGCGGTTAGTTCAGTTGTTGCAGGAAGTGACATAATTATGGTCTGCCATGGCTATGATAAACAAACTGAAGCTATGGATGCTGTAAGATCAGCAGTTGAAACAGGTTTTATCCAGGAAACAAGAATAGATGAAAGTGTCGCCAGAATATTGAAGCTTAAGGCTAAATATGGGCTGAAGGACGAAAAAATTGAATTTATTGATATAGATGAATTGAACAAAAAAATTGATGGTCAATTGGCCAAATGGTATAATGGTGATAATAAATAAAGAGATACATTTTAAAGGGATATTTATCTGTAGGAAATTTGCTATATGCATAGGTGTGTCCCTTTACCTCGGAGGAAATATTACAGTTGAGCAATAGAGAAAGCATACTTGTATCGGAGGATGAGATGGTAAAACAGGAGGCCTTTATGCATTCTGTTTTGGAAATGAATCCTCAAGCCGATAAAAGATATACTATAAACACATATGGCTGCCAGATGAATGAAAACGATTCAGAGAAACTGGCAGGAATGATGGAATCAATGGGCTATAAGCACACAGCTGCATTGGAGGACAGTAATCTAATACTGTTCAATACCTGTTGTGTTAGAGAAAATGCAGAATTAAAGGTCTATGGTCACCTTGGAGCACTAAAGGCGCTTAAGCTCAGGCGACCGGATATAATTATTGCTGTTTGCGGGTGCATGATGCAACAGCAGGATGTGGTTAATCATATTTTAAAGAAATACATGCATGTGGATATTATCTTCGGTACCCATAATCTTCACAAATTTCCCGAGCTATTATACAAATCACTAAATACAGATGCTACTGTAGCTGACGTTAGTACATCGGAAGGGTATATCGCTGAGGGAATGCCTATAAAACGTGGTCACGGAGTTAAGGCATGGCTGACTATAATGTATGGCTGCAATAATTTTTGCTCATATTGTATAGTTCCCTATGTAAGAGGCCGTGAAAGAAGCCGTCGGATTTCTGATATAATTGATGAGGCAAGGGTATTAGGACGTCAGGGCTATAAGGAGATAACTCTGCTAGGACAGAATGTCAACTCCTTTGGCCTGGACTTTAAGGATGGTACAAGCTTTTCTAGGCTTCTTCGTTGTCTAGAGGAAGTAGATGGTATAGAGCGAATACGCTTCATGACGTCTCACCCGAAGGATTTGTCAGATGAGCTGATATATGCAATGAGAGACTGCAGCAAGGTATGTGGACATTTACATCTGCCAGTACAGGCGGGTAGCAACAGGATACTTGAGGAGATGAACAGGAAATATACCAGGGAGAAATATATTGATCTCGTGGACAGAATAAGAAATCAGATGCCTAATATTTCACTAACCACAGATATAATTGTCGGCTTCCCCGGAGAAACAGATGAGGATTTTGACAGGACTATGGATCTTATAAGAAGAATAAGATTCGACTATGTTTATACATTCCTGTATTCAAAGCGAACCGGAACTCCTGCCGCAAAAAAGAGTGACCAGGTCAGCGATAAGAAAATGAAGGCGAGATTTGATGCACTTCTTGAGCTGCAGAACAGCATTAGCAAGGAAATAAACAATACCCTTTTGGGAAAGAAGCTGGAGATATTAGTTGAGGGTCCTAGTAAAAACAATATAAATATTATGATGGGACGAACAAGCTCTAATAAGATAGTGAATTTCGAAGGGAAAGCAGAACTGGCTGGAAGGCTGGTTGTGGTGAATATTGACAATGCCGGTACTTGGTCTTTGGACGGAAGTCAGGTCTAACTATATGGAAATTGAACAATGTCACAGTCCCCCTCCTCTTAGGTGGGGGTTACCGATTGATAAAGCTGTCAGTGGCGAGTACAATCTCCCGCTGACGTTGTTCAAACGCCACGTTTAGGCGTGGCGCACGGAGTGTAGCGTAGGGCGAATTCATTTCGCCCGTAGCGAGGGGGTATGGGGGCCTGCCCCCATTGGAAATTGAACGGAGGACAAATGGATGGACGTATTAATAAAAGCAAAAGAGTTAGGGGAGCTGTTAGCTGATTCTGCTATGATAAAAAGACTCAAGAATGCTGAGATGGCTCTGGAAAATGATGAGAAGGGGATGATGCTGCTAGAGGATCAGAGGCAGCTTCAGCTAGTATTGATAAAGGCAACAAGGGAAAAAAGCGTAGAAGTGGAGCTAAAGGATATTAGGGATATGCTGTTGGATAAGCAAAAGGAAATAGATGAATATCCTTTGACCCATGAGTACCTAGAGGCTAAGGACGAATTTGACGGATTAATGAAAAATATAAATGATATTATTGCATTTGCTGTGACAGGCCAGGAATGCTCCCCTTCAAATTGTTCTTCTTGCGGCGGGGGTTGCAGCTCACACTAGTAAAACAGTCAATTCGCTTTGCTCAGGGAGTCAGTTAGAGATTGAAGTTTAATTCGTCTTCATTCATAGTCGACCTATAAGGTCAGCGGTTTTTGAAGACATAGATAAAGTGAGGTCGGTAGGTTTGGCTTTATCACCAATGATGCAACACTATGTAGATACAAAGGAGCAATACAAGGATTGTATTCTCTTATATAGGCTCGGGGATTTTTATGAAATGTTTTTCGACGATGCAGTACTTGCATCCCGCGAGCTGGAGATAGCGCTTACTGGACG
Source organism: uncultured Oscillospiraceae bacterium (assembly GCA_964512095.1). Taxonomy (GTDB): domain Bacteria; phylum Bacillota; class Clostridia; order Acetivibrionales; family DTU013; genus DTU013. Next base: position 14,948 of record CAZEIH010000023.1, on the reverse strand, counting down.
TGATTGTGGCCTGGAGGAAAGGGCTCCCATGTGCGGAGTGCCCTTTCATGCAGTGGATGGGTATATATCAAGGCTTATTTCAAAAGGCTATAAGGTAGCAATATGTGAGCAAATGGAAGATCCTTCTCAGGCAAAAGGAATGGTGCGAAGAGAGGTTACAAGGGTTGTGACACCTGGAACCATTACTGATGCCTCCATGCTTGATGAAAAGAAGAACAACTACCTGGTGTCAATATATGCAAAGGGTCACATGTATGGTTTTGCTGCCGTTGATATATCAACAGGTGATTTTTCCACTACAAGGATTACTTGGGGTAATACACTAGGAAAGCTTCTTGATGAGACAGCAAAGTATTCGCCAGCTGAAATCATTACAAATAATGCCCTTATGGCATCGGAAGATGGAATGGCTCAGCTGAAAAAGCGGTTTAATTCATACATATCAGCTTTGGATGATCAGTATTTTGATGACAGCTTTTGTCTTGACCTTATTCAGCAAAGAATGGGACAAGGAATGCTGCCTGATGATTTGTCTGAGCTTTCACTAAATGCCAGCGGCGCATTGCTCTATTATCTTGAGCAGACGCAGAAGGCTAGCTTGGAACATATCAGGCATATTAATCCATACAAGCTTGAAGAATACATGATGATTGATATAGCCACCAGAAGGAATCTGGAGCTTACAGAAACAATGCGAGAAAAGGCCCGAAAGGGTACACTGCTTTGGGTTTTGGACAAAACAATGACATCCATGGGAGCAAGGACACTTAGACGTTGGGTGGAGCAGCCTTTGGTGAGCACCGGAGATATAAACGACCGTCTTGAAGCGGTAGCTGAGCTGGCAGACAAGTTTATGGTTCGAATGGAATTGAGAGAGCTTCTAAAAAGAGTTTACGATATAGAAAGATTAATTAGTAAGGTGGTTATAGGAAATGCCAACTGTAGGGATCTAATTGCCATTAAAAACTCTTTGGGACAGGTGCCTTATATTAAAGGTATTTTAGAAGCCTGCGGTTCCACTGCAGTTCTGCAGATTAATAGCATGATGGAGGCTGTTGATGATATTACCACATTGATTGAAAGCTCAATAAACGACGAACCGCCAATATCTGTTAAGGATGGAGGCATAATTAAGCAGGAGTATAATGAAGAAGTGGACAGCCTAAGAGATGCAACAGCCAATGGTAAGCAATGGATGGCATCCCTGGAAGCTGATGAAAGAGAAAGGACCAATATAAAGAATTTAAAGATAGGCTTTAATAAGGTATTTGGATATTACCTGGAGGTCACAAAATCTTATTATGATTTGGTACCTCAGGAGTACATAAGAAAACAGACACTAGCAAACTGCGAGAGGTATGTTACTCAAGAGCTTAAGGAAATGGAAGAAAAAATACTGGGCGCAGAAAACAAGATTACAGAGTTGGAATATCAGTTGTTTACGGAGATTCGCGAAGCTGTCGCATCTGAAGTAGGTAGGATAAAAACAACTGCTTCATGTATTGCCAGGCTTGATGTATTATGCTCTTTGGCTGAGGTGGCAGATAGGGAAAAATTCTGTAAGCCTGTGGTCAATGATGAAGGCCTTATTAAGATAGAAGGAGGCAGGCATCCTGTAGTTGAAAAAATGCTGGAGTCAGGAGCATTTGTACCAAATGATACTATTTTGGATATGGATGAAAATAGACTCTCCATCATAACAGGCCCTAATATGGCAGGTAAATCAACATATATGAGGCAGGTTGCTCTAATCCTACTTATGGCGCAAATAGGCAGCTTCGTTCCAGCAGAGGCCGCGGTTATTGGTATTGCTGACAGGATATTTACAAGGGTCGGAGCATCTGATGACCTGGCAGCGGGTCAAAGCACATTTATGGTAGAGATGTCCGAGGTTGCAGGAATACTGGAAAACGCTACGGCTAGAAGCCTGCTAGTACTTGATGAAATAGGAAGAGGTACAAGTACCTTTGATGGTCTTAGTATAGCCTGGTCTGTCATAGAATACATTTCCGACCAGGAGAAGGTCGGGAGCAGAACGCTTTTTGCCACCCATTATCATGAGCTTACTGAGCTTGAGGGCAAACTGTCGGGAATAAAAAACTACTGTATTGCAATTAAAGAAAAGGGCGACGATATAATTTTCCTTAGAAAAATTATCAGAGGAGGCGCTGATGGAAGCTATGGTATACAAGTGGCCAAGCTGGCGGGGCTGCCCCAATTAGTTATAGACAGGGCGAAGGAACTGCTTAAGGAGCTTGAGGACGCCGATATTAGCAAACAGCGTGCAAGGCGTAAAAAGCCAAAACTCGATGGGCAGGTGGAGTTATTTATTCCTCAGGGCAATGAAGAAAAAATGGGGAAAGAAGTGCTGGAGGAGTTAAAAACACTTGACGTGTCTGCCATAACGCCACTGGACGCAATGAATGTTTTATATAGACTTCAGCAAAAAACTAGAAAGGGCTAAATATGGGCAAAATTATTATCCTTGACGAGAACACGGCCAATAAAATAGCTGCAGGTGAGGTAGTGGAAAGGCCTGCTTCTGTTATAAAGGAGTTGGTGGAGAACTCCATTGATGCAGGGGCCACAAGCATAAGTGTGGAGATACGAAACGGAGGTATCTCTTTTATCAGGATAACAGATAACGGCTGTGGTATGACAGAAGATGATGTGGAGATTGCATTTGAGCGACATGCCACAAGTAAAATCAGAAGAGCTGACGATCTGGAGTCCATAACCAGTATGGGTTTCAGAGGCGAAGCCTTGGCAAGCATCGCCGCTGTATCCACTGTACAGCTTGTGACTAGAGTCAAAGATTCAGTGCAGGGGGTGTCTATCACAGTTACGGGAGGCTGTGTAACAGATGTTAGTCCTGTGGGATGTCCTGTTGGTACGTCCATAACAGTAAGTGAGTTGTTTTTTAATACTCCGGCTCGATATAAGTTTTTGAAAAAGGATACCACTGAAGCAGGATACATTATAGACATCCTTAGTCGGATTTCCTTTTCCCACCCTGAGATTTCCTTCACACTGGTTAACTCGGGCAAAAGAGCATTGCAGACCCCTGGCAATGGCGACCTTAAAAGCACAGTGTTTAGTGTATATGGCCAAGAAACTACCAGGCAGTTGCTGGAGGTGGATTACCAGGATGAAAATTTCAGAATAAAGGGATATGTCGGAAAGGCTGATATTGCTCGTTCAAACAGGAATCATCAATCAATATTTATTAACAAACGCTATGTGAGGAATAAAACTATAACCTCTGCAATTGACAAGGCCTATTCCACATTCCTTATGAAAAATAAATATCCCTTTGTATTACTAGATATTGAAATAAATCCAACTAATGTGGACGTTAATGTGCACCCTTCGAAAATGGAGGTAAAGTTTTCAAATGACCAGGATGTTTTCAGGGCAGTTTACCATGGAATTAACAATGCACTGCTGTCTCAGTCTGGTATCAGAACCTTGCCTAATGCCGGAAAATCGGATAATTCATACAAGCTAACAGATAATCACAATTATCAGGATAGTCGAAGGCCTTCAGACCGAGCTGCTTATAAGTCAAATAATGTAAATCCCTCATATAGTCAGCAGGAATTCCAATGGGTGAAAAGGGAGCTTGAAAAAAAGCGAGAGGCGGCCATATCGGGGAATTTAGTTAAAGAATCACAGGGTGAAGTAGCTCCGGAGTGTCTTGAGATGTCGGCTGATAGTAGCTACAGCATGAAAAATCAGATGGATAAAGAACCTATTGTTGCTGAAGATTTACACAAAGTAGCGAGCATGGAAGGAATTAATGAGGGGGTGGTCCTAAATGAACATCAGGAGATGCCTGATGGCGATAAGCAGTCGGTTGATAAAAAGGATTACCATGACTTGTTTGCGAACACACGGATTATAGGTCAGGCATTTTCAACATATATAATGCTTGAGGGAGAGGATGAGCTATATCTTTTAGACCAGCACGCCGCCCATGAGAGAATAAGGTATGAAGAATTGAAGGAGGGGTACGAAAAAAACCTGCCCTTTTCACAAATGCTGATGTCAGTAATTCATGTCGACCTTACAAGTAGTGAATACCAATTCGCATTAAGCGAGTCGGACTTATTTGAAAAGCTTGGTTTTTCGTTTGAGAGCTTTGGAGCGAACTCAATTATTCTGCGTTCAGCTCCATTTATTGATGACGGAGGCGCTGTAAAGGAAGGTTTTCTTGAGATACTGGACTTTATTATGAGTGGAAGCAACGCAGAGAAAAGAGCTGTCGCTGATGAGGCTCTATACCGCATGGCTTGCAGATCAGCAATCAAAGCACATAAAAAGTTAGACCCACGAGAAATCCAGGCATTGCTTCAAAAGCTAGAATCCCTTGAAAACCCTTATACATGTCCTCATGGTCGTCCTGCGATACTTAAGCTAAGACGTTATGAACTGGAAAAATTGTTCAAGCGCATTGTATAAACACTTATGTACTGGGTACAATTTGTAGGTAGAGGGGGGAGCGAACCTTAATGGAGCCTGTTATAATAATTGCAGGCCCGACGGCATCCGGAAAGACTGGATTATCTATAGAACTGGCCAAGCTGATAAACGGAAGTATCATTTCTGCTGATTCTATGCAGATATATAGATATATGGATATTGGTACTGCCAAACCGGATGAAAATGAAAGATCGGGTATCAGGCATTATATGATAGATGAAGTAGATCCTGATGAGAATTTCAGTGTTGCACGATACAGAGAGCATGCATTGGCTTACATTGACACAGTAATTAAAGACGGAAGGCATCCCGTAGTTACAGGCGGTACAGGACTTTATATCAATTCACTGTTGTATAATATTAATTTTTCAGAGACTATATGTGACGAGGAGCTTAGAGCGTCACTAAAGAAAGAAGCAGAAGAAAAGGGCAATAGATATTTGTATGAAAGATTTCTTGAGATGGATCCTGAGGCAGCATTGAAGGTACATGAAAATGATGTTAAAAGGGTTATCAGGGGAATTGAAGTATACACTCATACAAATAAAACAATATCTGAACATGTTAAAGTGTCAAGAATGGAACCTGCTCCTTATAGATACATTGTTTTCGCATTGAACTGGGATAGGGAAAAGCTCTATAGTCGAATTAATGCTCGTGTTGAAAAAATGATTACTGACGGCTTGATTGATGAAGTCAGGCAACTGATGGAAAGGGGTTACGGCAAGGAAACAACTTCGATGCAGGCCATAGGCTATAAGGAAGTAATAGAGCACCTAAAAGGCGAGAAAACATTAGAGGAAACAATTGATATCCTGAAAAGAGACACAAGGCGTTACGCAAAAAGGCAATTAACCTGGTTTAGAAGAATCCAGGAAATAAACTGGCTGAATATAGATGAAAAAACGGATATAAGGGGGCTAGCCGAAAAAATAATTCAACTTTGTATTGCAAAATATGGAATTATCTTGTAGAATAAAATTGATTCTTACTGTTTTTATATCAGATGGATTTGGTAAGGATTATATAATTAAGGAGGATATATAGGTGAATAAGGCTAATATTAATTTGCAGGATGTATTTTTAAATCAGGTAAGGAAGGAACACATTCCCGTGACTATTTACCTTACCAATGGTTTTCAGCTGAAGGGCTTGGTTAAAGGCTTTGACAATTTCACAGTAGTCCTTGATACTGACGGGAGGCAACAGCTGGTTTATAAACATGCTATTTCTACCATCAGCCCAATGAAGCTGGTAAATTTCATTTTTAATGATAACAGGGAATAAATGAAGTCTAATACTTATAGCCTGTTAACGTGTTTGCCTGTCTGAATAGGCGCTTGAATGAATAATGTAGATACATATAGTTGTTTTACATAAAATGAGAGTAATCAGGACTCGCAAAGAAGTAAAAAAGAGGTCTAAACAATCCTTATTGTGCGGAACCTCTTTTTTGAATTATGTATTATTTACAATGTCAGTAGTGACGTGCTCCCGCCTCCTATAGAGGCGGGGGCTTCTTGCAAGCCATGTTAAAGTCTTCTGAATACGCCAATAACCTTACCAAGTATTGAGAGATTTTCCCGAACTATGATGGGATCCATGTAGCTATTTTGTGGCTGAAGCCTAACATAATCCTTTTCTTTATAAAAGGTTTTAACTGTAGCTTCATCTCCAATGAGCGCAACAACAATTTCTCCATTTTGTGCAGTTGGCTGCTGTTTGATAAGTACAAGGTCATTGTCAAGTATCCCTGCTTCTATCATACTTTCTCCCTGTACTCTAAGCATAAATGTAGTTGAATTTTGTACAAAATCAACAGGCAGGGGGAAAGTGTCCTCAATGTTTTCTACAGCCAGTATAGGTACGCCGGCTGTGACTTTGCCGACAATGGGAACATCAACCATTTCTCTTCTTGGATAGTAATCCTTCTGTATATCAATATCCTTAGTTGGTGTCGTTCTCTGTCCACCAATGACTCTCAGAGCCCTTGGCTTTGCAGGATCCTTTGTAATTAGTCCGTTTTTCTTAAGCTTTTCCAGATAACCATGGACTGTGGAGGTGGATTTGAATCCTACAGCGCTGCATATTTCTCGGACTGATGGTGGATACCCTTTTTCCTCAACCTGTTTGTTTACAAAATCGAGTATCTGCTGCTGCTTTTCTGTAACCTTCTTTTTCATCCCATACACTCCTTTATATTACTGGAATACACATTTTAAATTTCTAAACCAATTATATTAAAAAAAAAAACAAAAGTCAAACAAATGTTCGAAAAAGATATTGACACAGGAACAGATGTTCGTGTATAATGAATTAAGAACAGATGTTCTTAGGGAGGGTTGTTGTATGAAAGGGAGATATGTACTAAAAAATCGCAGACGTTTTAGCATATTTATTATGATTATTACAGTAATGATTACTATTACAATATTAGCTACAACGGCAAACGGAGCAGATTCCTACCGTGACTTTGATACTGTGGTTATAGAGCGAGGGGATACATTATGGGACATTGCAAAGGAATGCTGCAGTAGTTCAGATATTCGCCTGTACATAGAAAAAATCAAAGATCTGAATGATATGTCTAATAGCAACATTTATGAGGGTGATATACTTAAATTACCTATATTATCATTTATAAATCACAAGCCGTTGACAGTATGCTTTCTGAATTAGATATATATATTTATGTCTTCATTCATCGTTAACCTCTATAGGTCGGCAATGAATGAAGACATAAATAATTAACTCTACCTGACTTCCTGAACGAAGCAAATTGATTTTGCATTGTTGTCAATGGTAGACATAGAATCGGGGAGTAGTCTATTCAGCAGTTCCGGTTTGTACAAGTCGCCCCTGACTCATTTCATTCAGTAGACATTGCCAAACATCCATATCAAACTCCTTATTTTCTAGGTTTTGATAATCAGGTATCAGCCCTATTCTCCATAGAGATATCCCTTGGATGCCAAAGAAACTAGCAAGCCTTGTCTTGGCCATTACACTTTTGCTGTTTTCATACCATACGGTATTTTTAGTGCCATTTTTATTGTCCATGTATTGTAAATATGGATTCTCGTAATTCTTATGATAATGAAAATCGATTTCTTTACTACTATTAAGAAGCTTCATGAAATTTTCAAGATTATAGCTTAGGGGTAATGAGTTAACAGTCTTGCCATCCTTCTGCTGCCATACGGTCCAGTCAAAGGAAATCTGAAGCATGATCCTGTCTTTATCCTGTACGCCAGTGCGTTTATCAGTTATAGCTTTTAGAGCATAATATATATCTTCAATAGGTGATAGAGGTGTAATATTGATACCTCGCGCCATATCTGATTTTGTAAGCCGCTTGGCATCATAATCATGAGCCATTAATATGACCCTATCAGCCAAATCTCCTATTGCCCTATAGTCATAGCCGTCAATACTAACCGAGCTTCTCATAGGATGCATCAGGGGGTGAACGGCAACATAAAGTAACCTTCCTTCCTTATCTAGGGCAACCCTAAGGTCTTTAAGAAAGCTATTGAATTTGATTTTCATTTCTTCTCCTCTGAGACCTTCAAAGTCTATTGCCACACCATCAAAGGAGCCTGTTTCTTCATCTCTGGATACCTGTGTCAGGGCTTGTATTATATCGTCGATAACAATGCTATAAGTTTCAGGATCCTTTAGAACATATTCAAGAAGACCACTTTGCTCACTGGTTGCAGGATTGGTGATTTTTGTATCCTGGCTGGCATATACCATAAGTAGTGAAGGCACCCCGGCGGATTTTGCGGTAGAAAGCCTTTCATTAAATCCTTTAGGAAGAAAAAACTCATTGTAACCGAAAGCGTTCTGGTCCATGTTAAGTATGAGGCTTTGGCCATTCTTGTCATATATCAATTTGCACCAACCAAAGCACACGGATGTGAAATCCTCTATTTTTTCTTTTTGAGAGGAGGAGCTGATTGCATAAAAACCATTAAGATTTTCTATTTTTCTATCCATTGTCCCCAGCATTCTTACAAGCATTGTAGCCGCCTGTTCTCTGGTAATGTTGCCTGTTGGGTCAAATGCAGAGTCTGTACTTATTATGCCAAAGTCCTCTGCCATAGTGATATACCCATTATCACTAGCCACATTTTCAAATGAATTATTCAAATAGTATAGCTTCTCTGCCAGCTCCTTGTATCCAAGTCCATTAATAATCATATTAACAGCATCTTGACAGGTGATTGGATAATCCGGCCTAAAGGTTTCATTTTCATTAGTTATGATACCATGGTTGAGGGCTGCCTCAATATAAGCATAATAAAATTTATCTGAATTCTGATTATCTAAGAAGGAACCATTGACAGGTGCAGACATTTCAAATTTCAATGCTTTAACCAATGATGTTATAAATTCACCTCTAGTCATTGTCTTACCGTATCCAAAACGATTTGAGCCAATACCTTCGGTTATACCCATAGTACGAAGCTGGAGTATTGATTCATAGGCATAGCTATCTGTAGGTACATCTGAAAATGGCTGTGATTTGTCGGAAATAGGCTTGATATTTTTCATATACTGTGTATATGATAGCATGGATAGAGCTACTACTAATGCAAATAGTACTAGACAGATAATTAGATTTAAGTTTTGTTTTATTTTTTCAATCATTATCGCTCCACAATATCTAAGAATATGACAAAGCTCATCATAATTTTACCATATGGGAATGAATAACTGCAATATATAGGGGCATTATGATATAATAAATGGGTCAGCCATGGCCCGAATAGCTCAAAATGACTATGTAAAGAGGTTTATAATGGAATTGGAAATATATCTTGATAATAGTGCGACAACACGACAGTACAATGAAGTTACTGAATTGATAGCGGATGTATCAGCAAACAAATATGGCAATCCTTCATCTCTCCATACAAAAGGAATTGAGGCTGAGAAACTGGCAATAAAAGCCAGAGAAGCAATTGCCTCCACAATTGGAGCAGACCCCACAGAGATATATTTTACTTCAGGAGGCACAGAATCCAACAATCTAGCAATAATAGGCTATCTTGAAGCAAATCCAAGAAAAGGTAGCCATATATTAACCACGAAAATCGAACACCCATCTGTACTCGAAGTATATCACCATCTTGAAACAAAGGGGTGGAGGGTGGATTATATTGATGTGGATGAAAACGGGATTATTCTTCTTGACCAGCTTGAAGAAAAAGTATGTAGTGAAACGGCTTTAATCAGTGTAATGCTGGTCAACAACGAAACCGGCAGTATACAGCCTATTAGTGATATTGTTTCAATAAGAAATGCAAAAAACCCCCGGACAGTCATACATGTAGATGCTGTACAGGCGTATGGGAAAATGGAAATTTTACCTGAAAAAGAGGGTATAGCTCTTATGTCAATCAGTTCACATAAAATCCATGGACCAAAGGGTGTTGGTGCATTATATGTATCAAAAAGGATAAAAATCAACCCCTTGTTCTATGGCGGGGGACAGGAGACTTTATTACGCTCCGGGACTGAAAATGTACCTGGAATAGCTGGCTTTGGGTTGGCTGCAGAAATGATCTGGAAAAAAAGAGAAGAGAATTACAATAAAGCAAGCTTATTAAGGCAGCTGTTCATAGAAAAGCTGTCTGAATCGGGAATTGTATGCAGTGTAAACTCTCATAATGATGCTCTGCCTTATATAGTAAATGTTTCCTTTGGAAATGTGCGCTCAGAGGTTCTGCTTCATCATCTTGAGCAAAGGGGTATTTTTGTTTCAACAGGCTCTGCCTGCTCTTCTAATAAAAAAAATAAAAGCCATGTGCTTTCTGCCATGAATATTCCTTCCAGGTTAATTGATGGCGCTGTCAGATTTAGTTTTTCAGGGCATACTACACAAGAAGAGATTATCTTGACAGTTGAGGCATTGAAGGATATTATTCCAATAATAGATATTAACAGAAACAGAAAAATCGGGAGGAAGCAATGAAAAAGGTTATTCTTGTCAGATATGGTGAGATAATATTAAAGGGCTTAAACAGGCCGTTTTTTGAAGACAGGTTAATGAGCAACATTAAAAAGTCACTTCATAATTTAGGCAAGGTTTCTGTAAGACGTTCTCAGGCTAGGATATTTGTTGAGCCTGCCGATGAAGCCTTTGATTTTGGTGTAGCCGTTAAAAAGCTTTCACGAGTGTTCGGAATCGTATCGGTGAGCATTGTCTTAAAGATTGAATCTGATTTTGAAGAAATTAAGAAGCATTCAGTAGCGATTGCCCAGGAGCATTTAGACAAACTAATAAGTCTAAACGCTTTAAATCACGGCTCTTCAGCCATGTCAAGGAATTTACCCGGATCCATTAGCTTCAAGGTTGAAGCTAAAAGAGGAGACAAAAGCTTTCCACTGCAGTCTCCGGAGATATGCGCACAGTTAGGGGAGCATCTACTGGAGAGTATTCCTGCCCTTAGGGTTGATGTGCATTCACCGGACTTTGTTTTTTATGTAGAGGTTAGGGAAAGCACCTACATATATTGTGATATTATACCTTCTAATGGTGGACTTCCTATAGGTACAAATGGTAAAGCCATGCTACTTCTTTCAGGTGGCATTGACAGCCCCGTCGCTGGGTGGATGATGGCTAAAAGGGGCCTTGAGATTGAGGCTGTTCATTTTTATAGCTATCCATATACAAGTGAACGGGCAAAGGAGAAGGTAATTTCATTGGCTAAGATACTGTCACGTTATTGTTATCATGTAAAGCTTCATATAGTGCCATTTACACAGATTCAGATGGAGATAAATGATAAGTGCCCCGAAGAGCAGATAACAATAATAATGCGAAGAGCAATGATGAAAATATCTGAAATAATAGCAAGAAAAAATGGTGCCCTAGCTTTAATTACCGGGGAGAGCCTTGGTCAGGTTGCAAGTCAGACTCTCCATGCGCTTTCAGTATCTAATGCAGCAGTTGGAATGCCGGTATTTAGACCATTGATTGGAATGGATAAAAATGAGGTTATAGATATAGCTCGAAAAATCGATACCTATGAGACATCAATTCTGCCATACGAGGACTGCTGCACAGTATTTGTAGCAAAGCATCCCAAAACAAAGCCCAAACTGGTAGATATATTAGGTCATGAAAGTGGGCTTCTGTTGGAGGAAATGGTGGATAAAGCTGTTAATGATACCGAAACTATGATTATTACCGAGTGATTACCATGCATAATATATACATTTGACAACAAAATAATATACATATAAGGAATATAGAAAGGTTGTTGTCAATGGCTGGTGATTACAGGAATAGCCTGTTTAGGGTAGTTGTTGCTTTAGTGGCTGTAATAACAGTCATTGCATCTGCTTTTATGATACTTTCACATTACTATACTGGTGATACTATCAGAAAGGGGATTAGTATCGAGGAAACAGATGTATCCTGGTTATCAGCTAAGGATGCTAAGGTGCTTGTTAGCAATAAATTAAAAGAGAGCTGCCCTGAAGGAAAAATAACTTTGGTTAGTGGCCAACAAAAATGGGATGTAGATCTCGGTGACATAGATTATGATTATTTAGTAGATAGTGTTATAGATCAAGCGTATTCCCTGGGAAGGGATGGTGGCATATTCCAGAAGGTCTACAAATCCATGTTAATTTCCAGAAATGGACAGCGTTTTGATGTGGAGGAAAGCTATAACAGAGAAAAGCTTAGGGGTATAATGGAGTCAATAAAAAAGGAATGTGATTCTACAGCCCAAAATGCTGAAATGGCGTATGACAATGGAAAGTTTTCATATAAACGAGATAGTGTTTACAGAAACCTGGATATTGACAGAAGCCTTGAATTGATAGAAAATCAATTACTAGAGAGAAATTTTAATGAAATAGAATTAGTTGTAGTGGAAAAGGAACCCCAAATTACTTATGATAAAATTAAGGTTATTGATAGTGTAATATCGGACTTTAGTACTAGCTTTAATAAAAATGACATTAACCGAACTGATAATATAAAGTTAGCCTGTAGTAGAATAAACAACTTACTGATGATGCCTGGAGATACCTTTTCAATGAACAGTGTGTTGGGACCTCGCACCTATAAGAATGGATACAAGCAGGCGCCAGTCATTTTTAAGAATGAGCTGGTGCCAGGTACTGGTGGCGGCGTATGCCAGGTATCCTCGACTTTGTACAATTCAGTTCTACTGGCAGGGCTTGATGTGATAGAAAGAGAGCATCATTCAATGACACTGAGCTACATTAGTCCAGGCAGAGATGCAACTATTACTGAAGAAACTATTGACTTTAAATTTGTTAATAATAAGGAATTTCCGATCTGTATAAGTGCCATAGTCAAAGGCAACAAGCTGGTTATCAAAATACTGGGTAAAAAGCCTGACGATGATACGGAGATAAAGCTTAAAACCCAAGTTGTGCGTGTATATAAACCAAAGCCGGAGAAAATTGTAGTTGATCACTCATTACAGGTAGGACAAAAGGTGGTAGAGCGAAAGGAAAGGAACGGTATCCGCGTAATTTTGTACAGAGAGGCCTACAAAGCTGGAAAACTCCAGTGGCGTGAAAAATTAACAGAGGACTATTACAGGCCACTCCAGCGAATTACAAAAGTAAGCAGTGATTTGTACTATCAATACCAGATACAGAATATGTCAAGTAAAAGCACGCAAGGATAGATAAAAGATAACTATAGAACTGGGGAAGAGGGTCAATGAATGATAATTTGTATAGCAAAGAGCTTGTTTGTCCGGTCTGTTCAAAAAAGTTTACTGTAACAAAGGTAAAATCCAGAGCCTGTAAGGTTTTAAAGAGAGATTCGGATTTCTGTGTCCATTATGAAACTGTAAATCCGATATATTATGATGCATGGGTATGTGAGAACTGTGGTTATGCATCACAATCAGACAAGTTTCTCGATATATCTCCAAAAGAATCAGATTTATTTAGGGAAAAGCTTAAGCCTAGATGGAAAAAGCACAGCTTTGAGGGAGAGAGAGATGTTGATACTGCAATTGAAGCCTTTAAGCTTATCCTTATCAGCAACCAGCTTCGAGAAGCCAAGTCTAGCGATTATGCCAGGGTATGTATGCGTTTAGCCTGGATGTACAGGTATAAAGACGATAAGGAAGAGGAAACCAGGTTTATAGGCTATGCACTGAAGTATTATTCTGATACATATGAGAAAGAAAGCTTTCCAGTGGACAAGTTAGATGAATCTACGTGTATGTTTATGATAGCTGAATTGAATTTACGATTAGAGAACTATCAGGAATCCGTAAAATGGTTCAGTCGCCTTATTGGTTCACCTGAAGCTAGGAAAATGCCAGCATTGATCGAGACTGCAAGAGATCAATTCCAGATGGTAAAGGAAAAGTTAAAATAGATGGATGGTGTAGTTATGGAGATAGGCAAGGTTCCTAATTGTACATTAGAAAAAATCATATTAAATAAATTGGAAAAGAATCGAAGCGAAGTTATAATTCGGCCTGGAATAGGTATGGATTGCACTGCTGTTGATTTTGGCGAATATGCCTGCGTTTTATCAAGCGATCCTATAACAGGCACAGCAAAGGAGATTGGACGTCTTGCTGTTCACATAAACTGTAATGACATTGCCTCCTGCGGAGTTGAACCCTTAGGGTTGTTAGTTACTATCTTGTGTCCTGTAGGTTCATCTGAAAGGGAGCTTGAAATGATTATGGACCAGCTGGCATCGGCAGCAAAAGCTGTAAATGTAGATATTCTAGGGGGACATACAGAAATTACAAATGCGGTTACGCGATTTGTTGTTTCATGCACTGCTATTGGACGATGCCTGAAGGAGAAGCTTATAACCACCGACAACTCAAAGGTCGGGGACAGTCTGGTCATCACCAAGCATGCCGGTCTGGAGGGAGCATCAATAATTGCTCACGAAAGAGAAATTGAGCTAATTGAGGCTTTGGGTAAAGATACAGTGGCTGAAGCAAGGTCATTCATTGACCAGATCAGTGTAGTTAAAGATGGTTTGATTGCAGCAGACTATGGTGTTAATGCCATGCATGATGTGACTGAAGGAGGCATACTTGGTGCTGTTTGGGAGCTTTGTGAGGCATCGGGAAACGGCGCTGATATTTATTTTGAAAAAGTACCTGTAAATATGGCAACACGTAAAATATGTGAATATTATAGTATAGATCCCTTTAAGCTAATTTCAAGCGGGTGTATGCTAATATCGACTGCTGATGGAGAGGGACTTGTTAAAAAACTAAACTCCAAGGGGATCCTAGCTTGTGAAATAGGTCGGGTGAATAATTCCGGCGAAAGAAGGTTGATTTCTAAGGATAGCATTATAGATATTGAAACGCCAGGGAGTGATGAGTTGTATAAAGTTATGAAATAATGGGCATCTATAGTCTCCTTACAAGTTAGCGTAAAGTTATCGTAGGGGAACAAATGTAATAAAAAGGGAAAACAATAGA
>CAZEIH010000022.1:0-51263 GCA_964512095.1 uncultured Oscillospiraceae bacterium | reverse complement strand
TCTCCCCTGCAATATAAGTAATCTAAGGCTGCACTTGATAGCTTTTTATGTCCCCATCTACTTACTCTGCCCTCTCCAATTGATAGATCCTTGCTACTGGTCATACCATTTTTCCTAATATAATCTCTTACCTCTTCCAATACATTCAAAGCATCTAACTGTCCTCTATATGCCAATGTGGCTTTTGTACGTTCTGCATTTGCTTTTCTAATTCTAGTAAAACTAGCATATTCATTTGTTTCGTAAATGCACATCTCTTTATCAAATCCATCAACTAATTTGTGCTGTCGGTACAGTAAATCATATAGCATTGAAGGCTCATAGTCACTCACTCGTGATTGTAACACCAAGTCCGCATTACGACCTACCACATTCAGTGGATCATATTGTATACTCTTTATTTGCCGAAAGCACTGAATTACCCCATCTATTCCCCTATATTCTCTTACTTCATTTAGGTTGTGATAATTCACCAGAAAGCTCCTTGCTTCTTCTAATGATATTTCTGCTTTTCCTCTATTCATATATTTCTCCCTCGTATTCTATAAATCAGCTGTTAATCCACACATATAAAAACATCCATCGGCGTACCTATCAATTCCATCTCCTTGTCCGTAAGAATGTTTTTTGATGTCTCATTTACATAAGCTCCATTCGCTCGTGTGGAAATTATCAGCATCTACACGGACTTTTATTCAGCCTCACTGAAAATAGTGATTCCGTTCGTATGTTTCTTGTTCCACAATCTCATCATCAACCACAACAATATAATTAATCTGATTATTTATCAAAGCTTCAGTAATTCTAGCTTTATTAGGAGTCCCCGTTACAGGATTAGATCCTTCACTAACATTAAGTTCAGTAATATCCCCCACTACTCTTGCTGAGTTACCTCTTACAGTAAAGAACAAACCTTCCTTTTTCACTACAACAGTATCTGGATACTCTGCAACCCAGTCAGCATACTTTCTCTTACTGCCAACCTTATTTTGCTTGGGCTTAATTTTACTCTTTTTCTTCTTTGCATTTTCTGGTTTTCCAGTGGTAAATGATTCCTCGTCATTTCCCTTTATACTAATTACAGAGTGTGGATTCGCCTCCTGATAGTCCCTAATCGTATCAATAAATCTCTGTCCATACTTGTCAAACTTTGCCTCGCCAACTCCAGACACATTAAGCATTTCAGACTTATTTCGAGGTACTCTAACACACATATCAATCAATGTCTTATCACTAAAAATTATATATGGTGGCATGGATTCTTCTCCTGCAATCTTCAGACGAAGACCACGCAGTTTTTCAAATAATATATATCCTGCACTTGTGAGAGAATCTGTACTTTTCTTTTTCCCAGACTTTCCCCTTCTCTCAGGCTCTTTCTCTTCATACATACGAATAATCACACGATTATTTTCATCTCGTAATGGAGTAATGTTTCCCATCCTTAAAACACTATATTGACTCTCAGTTTGATAAATATATCCATCAAGAATCATCTGGCTTATCAGAAGTCTAAGTTCAGACTCACTATTATCCTTTAAAATACCATATGATTTATAATCCACTGTACCCAGTTCTTTAAGACGTGCCCTATTTGCACCAAGCAATGTTCCAAGAACAATATTAAGCCCATATCTACCTTTTGTTTCAGCAAGACAGTTAATAACCCACTTTGCTTCCTTGGTCATATCTACTTCTCGGTATTCTCTATGGCAATTACCGCAATTATCACATGGCGCTCCTGTCCTTTCACCAAAATAATCCAAAATATAATTACGAAGACAGCTTGTGGTTCGGCAATAGCGTTCCATTACTTGAAGTCTTCTTGCATCTCGCTGTTGAATAAGCTCAATATTCTCGGGTGCTACCTCAGAAAAATCTTTTCGTTCTAGCAGGAATTTATTGATCATAATATCCTGGGCAGAGAAAAGAAGAACGCACTGAGATGGTTCACCATCACGTCCGGCACGACCAGCCTCCTGATAATAATTTTCCATACTCTGTGGCATATTGTAATGAATTACATAGCGAACATTCGACTTATCAATGCCCATTCCGAATGCATTCGTTGCCACAATTATAGGAGTACGGTCATAAATAAAATCATTTTGATTTTTCTTTCTAGTATTATTATCAACTCCAGCATGATATTTTGTTACAGGGGCACCTCTTTTAAATAGTAATTCATGAAGTGCATCAACATTTTTGCGAGTAGCGCAATATATTATGCCACTATCATTAGGATGCTTTTCAATATACTCAACAACAAAATCATCCTTTCTTTTGATACTCTCTATGCGATAATATAGGTTCTCTCTATCAAATCCGGTAACAACAATATTAGGATTATTGAGTTTCAAAATACATGCAATGTCATTTCTAATATCTTCAGTTGCTGTAGCAGTAAATGCACTTATAATAGGTCTCTTCTTAAGCCCATTAATAAAGTCAACTATCTTTAAATAACTTGGTCTGAAGTCCTGCCCCCACTGAGAAATACAATGAGCTTCATCTACAGTTACCATTGATATGTCTGCATTATGAGCAAAATCAGTGAATTCCCAACTTTCAAGACGCTCTGGCGCAACATATATAATCTTATAAGTCCCTTGCCCAGCTGCACTTAGAGCCTGTCTTATCTGATAGTCAGAGAGCGATGAGTTAATAAATGCTGCATGAATTCCGGCTTCATTCAATGCCTTAACCTGATCCTGCATCAGAGAAATCAATGGAGAAATAACTATCGTAAGACCAGGAAGTATTAATGCTGGCACCTGATAGCAGATAGATTTACCTGCTCCTGTTGGCATTATAGCTAGTGTGTCTCTTCCTGCCATTATAGTGTTTATGATACGTTCCTGTCCTTCTCTGAAGGAATCATATCCAAAATATACTTTCAGAGCTTCATTAGCGTTCATCATTCACCACCTAGAAAAAATCATTCTTTGAATTTTCTCCACTTCGGTCTCTGTTGAAAAACTTTTAATCTTATAACACTTCGGTTCAAAGAATATTTTTCGTTTGTAGCAAAATTTTTTTACCTCAGCAGTGTTTCAACGAGGCGGGAGATATGCTCACCCCCTGAAAGGCGAATCGGTACCTGCCACCTATAGAGGTGGGAGACATATATCGCTTCGTTATACAACTCTCATGTAAAAATCATATACTACTATTGCCAAGGAGTAAACACTTTATGAAATCCGGGGGGACTGACAATGGAACGGGGGTGTGAATAAAAATCACCCACGATATGTTCCTCAAAACACATATCATAGGTTAAAGTCGAGTAACGGGAGGTGACAGGGGGACAGGGGTAGTGTCACAATGAAATGTTACACTACCCCCGTCCCCCTGTCACCTGCGTAATATACTTACACAGGCTTAATTGCAAGAAGCTCAATGTATCCACGAGTACCGATGGGCTCTAACTGAATACGCGGATTGTCCTGATCCCAAACATATCCAATGACTGATGGATTATATTTCTTTTCGGCTTCCCATATCTCTTCAATAGCACGTTCATAGTCTTCTTCTGCAAAGGGCTCCCCCTGAAACATCAAATACTTTGCAGCTGGCAGTTCGATGATGTCAAAGTCATCAGGAATTATGCCATCATAATCTACAGATACTTCTACACCCTGCACATATTCGCTTGTACTGGGTTTGCGGTAATGCTCTGGCAGCCATAGGCATACCGGCTCTCCGCTGATAGATTTGATACTAGTCAACAAACTCCACACATCACAGCCAACTTCTTCGCAGTAATCGAAATAATGAGTTGCTTTGACTCCACGCTTAATAATGGCCTTGCGATCTGGCTTTTCGATTACCTGAACGAATACACTTTTTACCTTTTCCATTTTTTCATTGCTCCTTTCACGATAACGAGATTTGACACCAAAAGGAGTAAACAAATAGAGCGGAACTGGATTTGCAGCATATTGCTTCGGATTACAACCAAATTCCCTTGCGAAAGCTCTTTGATAGCCATCTACGCTACCAAATCCCATATCCAAGGCCACATCGATAATGCGGCAGTTTACGTCCCGTAAGCGAATTGCAGACTTACTGAGCCGTAGTCTACGGATATAATCTGCTGGCGAAAAATTAGTCCACTGAATAAACAGCCGTCTTGCATACCAAGGAGAGAATAACGATACTTTTGCTAAATCTGCAATAGTTATCTCTTCACAAAGATGCGTTTCGATATAATCCTGCATTCGCTGAACAGCTAGTATATGTTCCTGCATTTGTTCACCTCCAACAGTTTTATGATAGCATTTTAATAGAAAGGCTCTCTCGACTATTTTTGCCTTATGGATACAGTAGAATCTGTTGTAATATATCAAACATTACTTCCGGCGAAGCACCTTTTACTCTGAGTTCAACCAGAACATCTCCATACAATACACTAAACCGCATTCGAGGCCCTTGCACATCGCCTGAATCTGAAACCTCATAAGAACGTGCTCGTACTGTATCGAGTGTCAACTCATCAATAAGGAAAATTGGATTATCCACAATTTCACGTAATTCGTCAGGTACAGAATCAGCTCGTGGAATCGGATAAAATGCAAGGTCATAATTCCTAGTATCAGCAACACTAGTGATACGTGTTTTATCGTTATCCTTCATCATCGAGATTTGCCAGCTAATATAACTCATACCTTTTGTCCAGTTAACAAACAGTGTGTTCCTCTCCTGATTGATAAATCGGTTTGCGCTCTCGAAGCCAAACCCTTTTGGGAGAGTTTCAGGTATATATATACCGAAATCGGCATCTGCTCGAGCTTCAGCAAGACTTAGGGAATCATTACGCAACTCCGGTACGATAGGATGAAACAAATCAAGGTCGGTTGTACCTCCTTCAATTAGCAGGCCAATAATCTCCGATATTTCATTCTTAACAAGCTCCCTATCTGCTTCTGCGCCGCCAAGTTCAACATAATAGGCCACATCAGAAAGCTTGAAAGTCGCAAAATAGATGATATTCTTTAGTCCCTTACTATTTGCCTTTGTCTCAAAGTAGCCTGCTGTGACTGGCGTTCCGAGGACATCTGAGGCTTTAGTTTCAACGTCAAACCCATAGTCGAGTACAGCTTCACCAGGGGCGAGTTGGATATAGGTCTTGAGTCCGGTAGACGACATAGCTTGGGCGTCAATATTAAATAGGTAAGCTCCACTTTCGTCGCTTTGGAAATTAGCAGTGGCCGTTACAGCGTGTGTCTCTGTCAGACGAGGAAAAATCGCCTTTAGTTCTTCGTCTGTCAGCTCCTGCCAGAAATGACCTTGAATAGCTATATCGGCTTTGGCTGTGGACTGAGAATCAGCTTCATTGAAATTCAAAGTGAATTTGCTTGAAGAGTCAGACGCAGGTGTGATCGTACCGGGTTCTAAGACAGATGGCTTATCACCTGGTGTCGGAGCTATACCGTTTTGCGTTAATTTTGGTATTGTGAATATTCCAAGCAAGACCACTGCAAGACAAGCAAATGCTGTGATACAGCGCTTGATTATAATGGGCCTGCGTTTGGGTTTGGCATCGGTGCATGATATGATTTTTTGGTGTAATGCATTCGAAACCGATATCTTATCCATGTATTTGTTATATGCTTTCATAATCGTCCTCCCTTAAAATGGACTTGAGCTTTTGCCGGGCACGGGTTAGGTGACTCCTTACAGTAGATTCCTTTTGCCCAGTCAACTCAGAAATGTCCTTAATAGAATATCCCTCATAATAAAACAAATGGATGACGGTTCGATATTTGGGTGGTAAGGTCATGATTTGCTCCAGTAATTCGTGCTGCTCCGGCTCTGAAACTGGGTAAGAGTCAAGAAGAGGAACTATTCGCTTGCGCCAAGGGGATCGCAATCGGCTTTTGCAGAGATTTACAGTAACCCTTATGAGCCATGCCTTTACATGTTCTTCCGTCTCAAAATCAGGCGCCCTCTCATAAGCACGTAAAAACGCCTCTTGCACTATGTCCTCGGCATCGGACATGTTTCCTGTAATAGCGAGTGCAGTGCGATATAGTCTATTTTCATGTTTTGTTACAACCGCCTCCAAGTCCCCCGGCCGATAGGACTTATATGCCATTTGCTTCACCTCTTTAACCTATATACTCTTTTGACGATGAAAAGGCTGCAAAGTTTTCAAAAAAAGCCTATGAGTCAATTCGCTTCGCTCAGGGAGTCAGGTGGAGACTGAACTCCACCTGAACAAGTAAGTTAATTAATTTGTCTTCATTCATAGCCGACCTATAGGGGGCACGTCTTCTCAAGACACAGATAAGACCGAGTAGCCCCTCCATCTATACAGAAACAGTCTGCTCGGCATATGTTCCCAGAGGATAACAAGTCCCCCTGGGATTCAGCTATTTAATGTCCGGTGGATGACTTTGCAAGTAATGGGCACAATAATGCATAAAAACGCTGGATTGATTGACATAATTGCACGATGAAATCAATTATCGAAGGACTAATGAGGTTTTATGCGAATTTCTCACGGTATAACCGCCCATTAATTGAAAAGTCAGCCAAATAAGTGAAGTTTCATTTTAATTTCAGCCGTCGATGTATTAATGCTCCTATTCCCATACCTAATAAAGAAATTAATTAATTTGTCTTCATTCATAGCCGACCTATAGGGGGCAGCGTCTTCTCAAGACACAGATAAGACCGAGTAGCCCCTCCATCTATACAGAAACAGTCTGCTCGGCATATGTTCCCAGAGGATAACAAGTCCCCCTGGGATTCAGCTATTTAATGTCCGGTGGATGACTTTGCAAGTAATGGGCACAATAATGCATAAAAACGCTGGATTGATTGACATAATTGCACGATGAAATCAATTATCGAAGGACTAATGAGGTTTTATGCGAATTTCTCACGGTATAACCGCCCATTAATTGAAAAGTCAGCCAAATAAGTGAAGTTTCATTTTAATTTCAGCCGTCGATGTATTAATGCTCCTATTCCCATACCTAATAAAGAAATTACAGCTCCAACAATTATCATAGAGAATTCAGGCAAATTGATTTTTGAAAAAGCTACCATATTGGCTGCACTGAAAGTAGCGTACTCAGCAACCATATACATTGCCCCCATTATTAGGGCTACAATCCATTTGTATCTTCCCCAGTAATTATTGACTGCAGTCAATAAGGATACAACAAAGGTTGTAGCCGGAAGCAGAATCCATAGGAAAACAAACCCAAATCCCATTGCATCTGATCCATTGGTAAAGAACCAGAAAACAATTAACCCAAACACCCATATCACTAAATATGACAGGCAAAGTATGAGCCAAGACACGTGTTTCTTGCTTTTTACAACATTCGTACTGTCCTTCATGTAATCGTAAAAAAGCATAATACCGATTTGATATTTTTTCATTCCAAGTAAATTGTATGTGGCAATCTCTTTCTTTCTCCTGTTTATAAAAAAACTGTTTGAATACCACACAAATATAGCTGAAAATATAGCAACAATTGCAGCAGAACCTTTAAATATTATGTCCAGTTTTATTTTTGATTGCATAAGTGCTACAAATTGATCATTATAAAAAATTGAGCAGAAAATATAAAAAATCATAACTGCGAAAGTAGTACTGATAAAGTAGGTAATATAACTGTTGTATTCCTTTCTAATATTCTTTATAGCCAATCTAAGAAAAAACATTTATATCACCTCCTAGATCAGACAGAACTAAAAGGATTTTATCAAAGAATTCTTTTCTATTGCCACCTCTGAATATTTCCGAGAAAAGTCTGCCATCTTTTATAAACAAAATACGTTTACAAAAGCTTGCTGCAAAAGCATCATGAGTAACCATTAAAATAGTGGACTTGCTTTTTTCATTTAAATTACACATACACTGCAAAAGTTCTCCTGATGACTTGGAATCAAGAGCACCTGTGGGCTCATCGGCAAGTATGAGTTTTGGGTTGCTAATAACTGCCCTTGCGGCTGCAGCACGTTGTTTCTGACCGCCTGAAACTTCATATGGATATTTTTCTAGGATGTTACTTATTCCAAGTTCAGTAGCTATTTTAGACGCACTTTTTTCAATTTCAGCATTTTTCACTCTTGAAAGTGCAAGCGGAAGAATAATGTTTTCCTTTATACTAAGAGTGTCAAGAAGGTTAAAATCCTGAAACATAAATCCTAACTTTTCGCGCCTGAAATTTGAAAGTGCAGGTTCTCTAAGCTTTACAAGATCTTCATCCCCGAGAAGTACTGAACCTGAATTAGGACGGTCAATCGTCGAAATAATATTTAATAAAGTGGTTTTTCCAGCCCCGGAAGGCCCCATAATTCCTACGAATTCACCTTCCTGTACCTCAAAGCTTACTCCATCAAGAGCAGTGTAAAGGCTTCCACCGAGACTTGAACTATATACCTTTTTTATATTCTTAACGCTTAATAATTTCATTGTGCTTTGTTCCTCCAAAATAAAATGTATATGGAATAAATATTTTTAGTACTCTTATACACATTATATAACAGGAAAAAGATTTCAAAAATCGATTGATATTACATTATAGAAATTTGACTTACATTTTTGTAAGGTTATAATAGTTACTCCACTTCGGAAAATGTAATGTAACTCTTGTTCCTTATTACCTCTCAAAATTCAATAATTGCTAATAGAGTCTTTACCTCTTCTTCTGTTAAGTTTCTCCACTTTCCTACAGGCAAATCCTTTAATTCAATATTCATAATACGAATTCGCTTTAGTTTCACTACCTTATAATCAAATTTACTACACATTCTTCTTATTTGTCTGTTTAGTCCTTGTGTTAGGGTTATTTTGAATGTTCTAGCATCTATTTTTTCGACTTTACAACGGTTTGTCACAGTATATTCATTCCTAACAGGATTATAAATCTTCACTCCACTTGCCATTCCCTTAATAAAATAAGGAGTAATATCTTTATTCACAGTTACGATATAGTCCTTCTCATTATCATTTTCATTCCTCAATATTTTATTGACGATGTCTCCATTATTGGTAAGTAAAATTAGTCCCTCTGACGGCTTGTCTAACCTTCCAATTGGGAAAATACGCTCATTATGATTTACAAAGTCAATTATATTGCCTTTTATGTGCCTCTCAGTCGTACAAGTAATACCGGGTGGTTTATTTAAGGCAATATAAACAATCGTCTCCTGTAACTTTAGTAGCTTGCCACTTACCTCTACTCTATCCTCAGAATATACCACATCTCCAATTATAGCTGTTTTGCCATTAATCGTTACTTTTTTCTGTTCAATTAATTGATCAGCCTGTCTTCTTGTACATAACCCTGTTGAACTAATGAACTTGTTTATTCTCATATTTATATCACCTGTGTACTCCCGCCGCTTATAGAGTCGGGGGCTTCTTGGGGTTCTGTTGCAAAACATTTTGCCCCTATACAACTCTTATGCTAAAATCATATCCTACTATTACCAAGGAGTAAATACTTTATGAAAGTAAATCAGTTCAAGCGGAAACACATTAGAAAGCACCTGAGCAGTAATGACAAGAGCGGTGGTCAATTCGCTTTGCTCAGGGAGTCAGGTGGAGACTGAACTCCACCTGACCAGGGAAGCTAATTAATTCGTCGTCATTCATCGCCGACCTATAGAGGTCGGCGTCTTCTGAAGACATAGATAATGCTCTAATTTCTTCATCATCAAATAATCCTCATTACCTACATGATCCAATTTTTCATTTGTTATTTCATATCCCAATCTTTGATAAAAGCGAACAGCGGGGTTGTCCTTTTGGACGGATAATGATGTCTGTTTATATCCATTATCTTTGAGTAACTGGAACAGTTTATTCATAAGTCTTGTTCCAACACCATATCCTCGAAACTCAGGCAATATGGAAATGGCAAGTACTGGTGTAGTTGTATCAACATACCCATATGCTGGTATAACGCGTGTCCATGCTGCACCGATTACCTGACAATTTTGTTCTGCAACTACACCTATATCGCCAGCTTGGCTTCCAAAGGCTTCTATGTAGACAAAGATTTCTGGATCATCGATTATACTTCTTGGCGGAAGGTCTACCCCTTCGGGAATATAGATAGATTGATATAAGAATTCACTTAAACAAACATAATCTGATTTTTGCATAACACGAACCCTTGGGTTTATTCTATGTGCAGTAATAATTGTGTAACTATGGGCATTTATCGTTATTGCAGACCCATTATAATATACATAGTAATTCTTACCTAGCCTCGTAATAATATCCGCTTGAATAATAGCTTCTTTGCACCAGCCAACAACCTCCGACGTACTTAAATCTAGGTTCTTTCTGATGCGTAATGCTCCGAGCTCTGTTGTGTGTAGTTTATCTAAATTATCTATTAAATGATTCATAGTTTCCCTCCTGTCACACCCACACTGCTACTTCCAAAACCCGCCCTTATGGAAATTCTCATTTCCAAGAGGCGTTGCTGTTAATCTAAACATTACGCAACCATCAGGACATACGATATCCTTCACATATTTCCCGCTGCCACCAAGATTCTCCAAATCTCCGCCACTCCTAATTGCTTCCATAAGCGGATAAAGCATCATCATGGTCTTAGAACAGATTCCCTGACCATCTTTGTTCACCGGACATCCATAAGTACATAAATACTTATCTCCAACCTCTTCACCGTTTCTGCAGTAATGTTCTGTGTGATCTCCTCTAAGGAAACCAATAACCTCTACCTCAAATCCATATTCTTCGTCATACCATTTCTTCATCGCGATATCCCCTTCCTATTTACAATTCTTCTGATGCGTATTTTTTTTATGCCATTTACAACGTGAAAAAGCTCATTCCGAATATCTTCCGGCTCCAAAACCGTCACCCTATCCTGTTTATAATAGAGCAACCCATAATACTATCATGCCATCATACACACCGTGAGCAATAATTAATGAAAGCAGGGTGCACCCCTTGATTTTCTCTCTAAATATACAGAAGACTAATCCAATGAACGCCGTCATAAAAAGCTGAATGATATTCCCGTTGAATACATGAAACAGCCCAAAAAGCAAAGATGATGTAACTATAGCAAACCACTTAGAGTTCTTAATTTTCAGCAATTTGTTAAATATATAACCGCGAAAGACTAATTCTTCTGCAAGGGCAACCCCAAATATTGCGTAAATAAACTCATAAACAAATTGCCATGTCTGTGTATAAGCTGTGTTGCCGACCATTCCCTTCAAGCCAAGCATAATTGGGAGAACAGTTAAAACCAATGACATGGCAAAAGCAAGTAACAATCCGATTCCTATTTGCAACAGAACCTTTTCTTTTCTGAAGCCAATATCATCGAGATTTTCCTTGCTCAGAATCATTAATATCCCCGGAACAATGAAAAGCAACCATTGTGTTACAATCATCAGAACCATACGTGCTAGTAGGGAAAATGACATCAATAAATGTTGATTAAACATAAACAAACCAAACAAAGCTACGAATGTGCCAAGGATGACTATAAGAAGCTGTATTACTGAAGATTTCACTTTTAATTTCGATAACTCTAAATTGTTGTCCATATTTACGCTCCATCTCTTAATATATTTTTATACATTATTTTAAATAATCCCCCCCGCATGCTTATGTATATCCAGATTCATTTTGACCCTCCTCGACTTCCATCAATAACTCCCAATATTCTACTTGTTCCTTGGCTATACATATATCATTCAAAACATGTTACATATTCATGATAGAACAAAATATATTTTAACATAGATTATTGAGTTTACAGACCTTTCGTTAATTGATTTTCCACCTTATATTTGGCTTTTTAATTGTTATGGGACAAGCATTTCTTCAGTAAATCCTTAAATTTGCGACAATATAAGCTTCAGTAAGTGGTTGTAAAGGGTACGGAAACAACCACTTTCATTGTATTAAAGTTGGAGCTCCCTTTCAAGTGTAACTGCATGGATTTTGCAAGAATTCATCAGGAGCTATATAAAAACAGAATAACGCATGAGTTTATTCGCAATAAGCTGGGACTTCCAGATAGTGTCCGGCTCAAGCTTAACGGGATCCATGGAAGGTGGCTATATCTTCTTGGAGAAGATAATTGTAACAGACAGCAGTATGGTTTAGTGAATCCTTGGTGAAGTGGCAGTATGTAAGCATCTTTCCCAATTTCATAAAGAGATACTGCCCTCCATGTCTTGATATTCTTGAGTATATTATATTTAATCACATTGATGGATTTCTTTTTCATACTGAAGTGTTATAATATATGGGGTGTGGACAATTCCTTGCAGGAGCAGAGCGGCATAGAGAACTCAACCCAGCAGGACGCTATTAGACTACGCCCTATCCAGCACAAACAGGTACATTATTATGAAAAGAAGGTTTTAAGGATGGATAAAAGCATAGAATACGATATTATTGATATGCACGCTCACATATTTCCAGACAAAATTGCTGAAAAGGCCGTCGATTCTATAGGAAAATATTACGGCACAACAATGAGAAGGAACGGCACTGTTGATGGACTACTGGAAAGCGGACGCAACATAGGTGTCAACAAATATATTATTCACTCCTCGGCTACAACAGTTGAGCAGGTCAAAGCAATAAACAATTATGTTTCATGTGTAAAGGACGCCCATCCTGAATTCGTAGGCTTTGCGACACTTCACCCCGCTTTGCCGGATATACCTGCTGAGGTTGAAAGAATAATAGCTTTGGGTCTTAAGGGCCTCAAGCTGCATCCTGAATTCCAGCATTTCGCCATTGATGATGATGATATGATGCCAATATATGAAGCAGTAGAGGGCAGATTGCCTGTACTGATACATATGGGTGACCAAAATGTAGATAGCTCAAGCCCTATCAGACTTGCCTGCATACTGGACAAATTCCCAAGACTAGTTGTCATTGCAGCCCATTTTGGAGGCTACCAAATGTGGAATCTTTCGTGGGATTACCTAGTAGGAAGAAATGTTTATATGGATACCTCAAGCTCTTTAGCATTCATTGAACCTGAAAGGGCAGTGGAAATGATAAGAAAGCACGGCGTTGATAAAATGCTCTTTGGCTCCGATTACCCTATGTGGGATCACAGAGAAGAGTTAGACAGGTTCAATGCTTTGAAGCTTACCGAAGATGAGCGCAAAGCTATTCTCTATGGCAATGCTCATAGGCTACTATCAGTATGACAAATAGTCAGTAATTGCTCTATCAGCTTGAAGATGATAACAATACTACTTTAGCAGGACTCCTTTAATATCTTGCCCCAGTCCCTTAATAAAGCTTTCTCCATCCTCCTTTGTTCCCGCTACATCTCCATAATGCATGGGTACTGCAACCAGTGGCTTTATAATTCCAGCCGCTCTTACCGCCTCATCTGCTGTCATGGTATATGTCCCGCCAACTGGGAGAAACGCCACATCTACCTCTAGCCCTTCCATTTCGGGTATAATATCTGTATCTCCTGCAAAATAATAGGAAGCATCATCAATATAAATAATATACCCTACCCAGTTGCTCTCTTTTTTGTGAAAGCTTTTATTCACATTATACATTGGAATAGTTTTATACCTCAGCCCAGCCGTTTCATAGCTTTTAGACGGCAATACCCCAAATGTATTCTCAAATCCGCCAGACTTTAGAATATCAATACAGTTTTCAGGTGCAATGATAATTGTGTCTTCCTTGACAAGCTTCTTTATTTCATCAACTGACAAGTGGTCAAAATGGCTATGGGATATAAATATGAAATCTGCATCCTGGGGATTTTCATCGAGCTGATATGGATCAAAATAGATCGTCCTGCTCTTCTCCATTCGTATCCCTGCGTTTTTGTATAGGCTGACTCCCTTTAATAAATTATTCTTCACTTCTTTCCCTCCAAATCTATTCCAATCATTTTCATTAGGTATTTAGCGTTTGTAGTCCTGCTTCTTCCAGGTCTTAGCTTATAGTCAAATTTAATTTCATCATTGGCATATTCTTCAATAAAATGATAGTTCGTGATATTCATTGCATTTTCCTGCTCAAGCTCGCACAATTCAAAATCATGAGTTGATATAAGACCTATTATCCATTCCCTGTTGAGATTTTTTAAAACGCTCCTGGCTCCGATTATCCTGTCAGGCGAGTTAGTTCCCATGAATATCTCGTCTATAAGAAAAATCATAGGGAGCTTCTTATTCGAAAAATCTATTATCTTTTTCACACGCAACAATTCAGCATAAAATGTTGATATTCCAGCACTGAGGTCATCATGCACCCTCATGGAAGTAAACACATCCATAAGCCCGCACTCCAGCTTCTCAGCAAACACAGGCGCTCCAGCATAAGCAAGCACCAAATTTATACCAACAGTTCTCAGTAGGGTTGTTTTTCCAGACATATTGGAGCCAGTTATTACACATGCTCCACTTTCAAGCTTGAAGTCATTACGGACGCATTCCTCCTCCCGAATTAGAGGATGACCAATCTTCACAGCAGAAAAGCCTGGTGTGCTCTTACTAATTACCGGCCATGCCCATTCAGGATACAGGTGCCCTATTACCGCCAGACTGGACAAGGCCTCCATTTCCCCAACAGTTTCGAGCCATCTTCTGATATTACCTCCATACTGGACCTTCCACTCCTCAAGAGCAAATACGCAATGATAATCCCACAGTAGTATAATGTTAAGTAAAAAATATAAAACAGTACTGAACTTAAGATCCACAGCATTTACGATGCTTTCAAGTTTTTTAAGTGAATCTGACGAAGATGTATTCTCTGTAAAAAGCTGCTTTTTCAGTTCATTAAGATATTCGTTTTTGAATTCTTCATTTTCAATGGTTTTTAGTAGGTCTGTATATGCGCCAAGATACTTTCGCATTCCATATACCGCACCACATATATCAGAGTTTTTTTTGTAGCCCACAGCAAATATCACCATTTGCAAAGTCAGCAGCAGTACAGGTACAAACAGTGGCACCGATCCACCGAGTGAAAATAAGACAATCGACAAAATCAGTAAAAAGGGCAGCACATAGAAAATGCTTACAAAGCCCTTTCTAGAGAGGTGGCTGGCATGTCCCTCAGTATATTTTAACAGCTTCTCAGGGTCCTCCGCCACACCCTTGGCCTGTATACCCTCGCATTGAAGGTTTTCACAGTAATCCAGCTTCAAAACAAGTTCTTTTACAGCCTTCTGTCTTTGCTGTATAGCGTCAGACTGCTTGCGAGAACCTAAAAACAAGTCCCTTAGTGCAATCCTTCCATAATAGGTATTGGCTGTACTAATCCACTGGAACAGTGATTTAGGTCCGAAAATATCCAAGTCATCTGTGTAATGGTGAGACTCATCAGAAAAGTCATCGCCACAATCGCTGAACCCTGTCCAACCGCCGCGGAGCCTTTCCATATACATCCTGTTTATTTCCGCCTTGCATTTCGATGTAGCCAGTGCCTTTGACATTTTATTGTACTGTAAAATTAAGTATATAAAAATAGCCAGAGATACAAAAACCATCAGTGTTCCTATGAGAAAGCTTTCTTTAGTAAATGCATAAATACCCGCAGCTACACCAGCCAGGAAGCAAATTAGCCGAAGGTTGCTCAGTCTATTTGCTTTTTTGGTCATCTCAGACTCAAGGTTTTTTTGCTTACTAAATCGTTCTTCAAAATCAGAATATCTGTCCATAATAATCCTCACATTACCATCTCATATTTCAGGTGCATTAATCCCTGTACACTTATCCTGGCCTATTTATCCCAGCGCACTATTTCCGGCGCATTCATACCGGCGCACTAGTTCCGGCCTATTTGTCCCGGCTCACTAGTTCCGGCGCATTCATCCCGGCATATAGCCTGAGCCTCCTGAGCCTAAATCCCGGCACATTAGTCTCGGCGCACTAGTTCCGGCCTATTTGTCCCGGTGCACTATTTCCGGCGCATTCATCCCGGCTCACTAGTTCCGGCGCATTCATCCCGGCATATAGCCTGAGCCTCCTGAGCCTAAATCCCGGCACATTGGTCCCGGCGTTCTAGTTCCGGCCTATTTATCCCAGCGCGCTAAATCCGGCAAATTCATCCCGGTGCACTAGTTCCGGCGCATTCATCCCGGTATACACACCGTTAGATCCGGATCTATTGTGTAATAGCTTCCTTCTCCATTAGCATATAATACTGTTGAACACTGTAGCTGTATATCAGATCCTTCGTCCTTTGCGAAGGCTCCTCTGTAAATTCATCCTGTTCCTTGAAAAATCGGCTGGTAATCACTGGCAGCTCTTTCTTAAGGGCAGAAATGTAATTAAAATAATTACCACCGTTGATACCTACCGACTCCAAAAGCTCAGTGGCAAGGTAATTAGGGCTTATTTGTGGTGCCTGTCCTCTTTTAACTGTAATACCATTATCCGATAGCATTTTTTCAGCGGCCTTGTTGACAAGTATAAAATAAGGTGTTTCATAATGGTTAAGGTACTCCTCCAAGCCTCTGCCGGTACCTACTTCAAAATCAAGAGCTTTATAACCTGCATCATTTTCTCCCAGATAAGGAAGATGGTCCGAAAAATACATTAGCACAACCGGTTCCTCCGATTCCATAACCGCATCGGCTAAATCGCCCAGGGCCTTATCACAGCGCATAATTCCATACAAATAATTATTTAGTATATTGTAGGCGGCTTCATCCATACTGTCTGAGCGCTTTAATATTTGTGGATAGCCCAAATCCTTTTTGGAGTAGGGTCCATGGTTATCAATATCTACTACAAACTGAAAGAACGGCTTTCCTGGCTCTCTTTCATGCTGCTCACGAAATCTTTCCATTGTAAATTTATAAGTATCGCTGTCAGAAATATAACCATGGTTCATTACAACCTTACTCAGGTCCATATCATTTTTAAAATAGATATTATCAAAACCGAAAAAGTTATAGACATTAACCCTGTTGTAAAACCAGGACTCTCCTGGATGGAATGCCATAGTGGCATATCCATTTGCCTCAAGTACCCTAGCTAGTGAAAAGGTATCCCGCCTGATATAGTATGAATAGGGGCTAAACAATTCCGGCATTATAGGCATAGAATGACCTGTAAGAAAGCCAAATTCAGTATTGGCGGTACCTCCTCCAAAAACGTTGGTGGTTATTCTTCCCGAGTATGCTTCCTTCTTAATCCGGTTGAAGTTGGCCAGAGGATCAAAGCCTTCATTGAACTCAATTCCGGGGATTCTGTCCATATCGTAAAACGCTTCTCCCATTACTGCAATAATGCTTGGCAGACTTCCCTCAGTAGTCTTGTAATTTGGTTGGTTATATCCTTCAAGAGCTTGTCTTGCCTTCGCCTTGTCGTAATCATCTGGCTTAATTGATCGAAACGTACCCGAACGAACCATAAATGAGTAAAGAAAACCTCTTGATTTGTAAAGATTGACCCGGGAATATTGGGATCCGGTTACGTCAAAGCTGTCATAAAGATTTGTATTCTTATAAATACCTACAAAGGCGGCTGTAAATAGTATAGCGATTACTCCTACACCAGCTATCCTTGCAGGCCAGCGCAGCTTTTCAGATTTCACAAATATCAACAGGGCAATGGTCACGATAAAACAAAAAATCAGACTAAAAATAATAACTAAATTGAATGGCAGCTCAGAAAAATTAATCACAGTAGCAGCCTCAGTGCCCAGAATAATATCCGAAGGTGTAAATGGTTCCTCTCTCAGCTCCATCATGAACCGGTTGATTACATGCATAATTACGTACAAGCCTCCACCCAGCCCAAATGCCACCCAAAGCCTGGAGCTAATATGATATAGCAGTAGCATAAGCAGCATTAATGGAAGCATATTCAATAGAAAAAGAAGTGGACTCCAAATATATCTTTGAATATTGACTATATCCACAACATCGGACAACACAATGCCCAAAGTAGACAAAACTACCGAAAATAGAATGATCAATAATATATTAGTAAAATATCTTTTTATGTTTATTTGATGTTTTCTTGACAATTAAAAATTCCTCCTAAACTACGTGTCTTGCTATTTTTGACATTAGTTGAATACTCTATTCAAGCATCCTTCATCAAATCATTGCTTATATTTCCACATATCATATTCACTTTATCCATGTTTTTAGAAGACGCTGACCTGCCGCAACGTCCTAAACCCTCACATTAATAACGTTTATTACAATTATGGATTATACCACTATTGGCAGTAAAATGAAACTTTTTTGCAGATAATAAATGGAAAAATTTATCAGGCTATTGACAAATTCTACATACCTGTATTATTATATGGGGTAACATTATATTGCAGATGCAATGAAGAGAAGAGTAAGTCATCCAAAGCCCTTACAGAGAGCTCCTGGGCAATAGCCAGGCTGAGATGGAGCAGGGAACAGACGACTGAAGATGGTCTTGGAGCTTTTCGCGGTGAGCAGGTCTACACAGATCTTTTAGCTGTCGACGGTAGCGTCCGTTATAACGCCGAAGAATAGCATACAGACAATTTGTTTGTATAAGTTCTTTCTGAGGCTGGTGCTGTAAAGCACTGGTAAACCGGGGTGGTAACACGAAGCTTTATGCTCTCGTCCCCAGGATAATATCCTGGGGGTGAGAGCTTTTTTATTTTTGTAATGTGGCGAGATTGCAATGCCAGTGAAGCAGAGCTGTACCATTAGTCAATTCGCTTCGCTCAAGGAGTCAGGTGGAGACTGAACTCCACCTGACCAAGGAAGTTAATTAATTCGTCTTCATTCATCGCCGACCTATAGAGGTCGGCGGTGAATGAAGACATAGATAAAATTTTTCTAGGAAGGAAGTGCTCTCATGAATATACTTATAGGAAATGCGTGGCCATACGCAAATGGGTCGCTGCACATTGGCCATGTTGCAGCGTTGCTACCAGGAGATGTCTTGGCAAGATACCACCGGTCAAAGGGTGATACAGTATTTTTTGTATCAGGCAGTGATTGCCACGGCACACCTGTTGCAATTAGAGCAAGACAGGAAAACAGGTCCCCCGGGGAAATTAGCGACCAATACCACAATGAGTTTTTAGAGTGCTTTGACCGTCTTGGATTCTCCTATGACCTCTATTCAAAGACCTCTAGCAAGGACCATATGGATTTTGTGAAGCAATACCACCAAAAGCTGTATAGTGGAGGCTATGTCTATGAGAAAGCATCACAGCAGGTATACTGCGGGACCTGCAGACAGTTTCTCCCCGACCGTTTTGTAAGGGGCATATGCCCCAATTGCAGTGAAAATGCCCGAGGTGATCAATGCGAAGCCTGTGGTAGCGTACTTGAGCCGGAAAACCTGTTGGAGGCAAGGTGCACAGTATGCAACAGCCCGCCTGAGTTAAAAGCATCGAATCACCTTTATCTGGCCGTAACTAAAATGAGGAATGAACTTGAGAGTTATTTAGAAAGCCATAAGAACTGGCGGAAAAACGCACGTGAGATGTCAAAAAGATATATAAACGAGGGATTAAGGGACAGAAGCCTTACGAGAGATCTAGACTGGGGTATTGATGTTCCCAAAGATGGCTTTGAGAGTAAAAAGATATATATTTGGGCTGAAAATGTCCTTGGCTACGTGTCAGACTGCTTTGTACTATGTCACCAAAGAGGGCTGAATTTTTATGATTTTTGGAACAACAGCAGACAATATTATGTCCACGGTAAGGATAATATCCCTTTCCACACTATCATACTACCCTCTCTGCTTCTGGGCCGGACAGATATTAATCTAAAGCTTCCTGATGATATAATCTCCAGCGAGTACCTTACTCTAGAAGGCAGAAAGATCTCCACCAGCGGCAACTGGGCTATATGGGCCAAGGATCTACTCAGTCGTTACAATCCTGATTCTATAAGGTATTTCCTCATCAGCAGCGGTCCTGAGCAAAGAGATACCGATTTCACATGGACTGAATTCGTTAACAGCCACAATGGAGAATTGTTGGGGGCATATGGCAATCTTGTAAACCGAAGCCTTGTATTCATACAGAAATTCCTCAGCGGAAAGGTGCCTGGGGCTGCAATATGCGATGAGGGTAGTGCCCAAAGTGAAGAATTGTTACAGTCGGTCCATGCACTTTATCAATCCGTAGGAGCACTAATCGAGCAGGGTTGCTTCAAGGCCGGGCTAGAATCGATATTTGCCTGCATCAGGAGGACCAACAAATACTTTGACGAGCAGCAGCCTTGGATCACAGTTAAAAATGACCTGAGAAAATGCAAAATAACGCTGAGTACCTGTGTGGATGTCATAGCCAACCTATCCATTTTGCTTGAGCCCTTCCTGCCCTTTTCATCAAAAAAGCTCAGAACCACACTCTCCCTGGATGAGCCAGCATGGAAGCCAGTTTCAATCCCGGCGGGCACAGAGCTTGGAAATGTTGAAATACTATTTGAAAGACTAGACAAAAAGGTCATTAGCGAAGAGCGGACCCAATTATATAAAAAGCAATCAAATACAAAGGGAGGATAAAACTTAATATAAGTAACCTATGCATGTAAGTGTCTTCTGAAGACATAGATAAACATTTTATTTTTCATCTTTAGGCTTGACTGACAGCATAGTAAAAATATAACATAAACATATGATGTAAAAATCGGGCAAGACACTTTAGTTATTCAGCGATGAATTCATATATATTGGGGATGTAATATACACTAGGAGGAAAAAGCATGATTCTGATTCCTTATCCAAGCAATATTAAAGAAAACGAAGGTACGTTCTGTATTTCAGGAATGACTGAATTATTCCTCGATGCAAGCTGTGATTATACTGATTTAGAATCAGTACTATCCCTGCGAAATGAGATTGAAAGGGCTACAGGATTCAGGCTTGCCATCACAAAGGGAAAATACAGTAAGTATATAGCTAAAGCCGGGTCTGGAGCAGGCATAATCGTAATAAAAAAAACTGGCGTATCAGCTGCATATACATTGAAAATAGTCGAAGGGACCACAATTATTTCAGGAAATGACGCCGGAGGCCTCTTTTATGGTGTCCAAACCATGAAACAGCTTGTCAGAAATTTTGCTACCAGGATTCCATGTATGGAAATCGAAGACCAGCCATCATTTGAAGCAAGAGGCCTTTTTCATGACGTCACTAGAGGGAAGGTCCCAACTCTTGAAACCCTCAAAGCTTTAACGGACAGACTATCCTTCTATAAAATAAACCAACTACAGCTTTATGTAGAACACTCATTTGCATTTAAGAAGTACAGTGAGGTCTGGACCGACTCCGACCCCCTTAGTCCAGAAGAAATTCTTATATTGGATGAGTATTGCAATAAAAGAGGTGTTGAGCTGGTACCAGCGCTTTCAGTCTTTGGCCATTTGTACCAGGTGCTGTCATCAGAAACCTTCAAGCACCTAAATGAATTCGAGAATGTCCAGGAGAAGCCATTTTTATGGACTGACAGGCTGGCGCACTATACCCTCGATGCTAGTGACCCCAATAGTCTTGGCTTTGCCAAGGAAATAACAGATGAATTCATACCCCTCTTCACATCGGACAAATTTAATATATGTTGCGATGAAACCTATGACCTTGGTCTGGGAAAAAACAAGGCCCTAATGGCTGAGATTGGTAAAGGTAAGCTGTTTTTTTACTTTGTAAATAATCTAATTGAGCACTTAAAGACTCGCAAAAGGAAGGTTATGATGTGGGGTGATATTCTGATAAAGTATCCCGAGATCATCCCTGAGCTTCCGGATGATGTGATTATACTCAACAGCAATTATGACCCAAAGGCTTCAGATGAAGCCTTCAAAAAGATTTCCGATGCAGGGCTGCAGCAATACGCCTGTCCTGGGGTACATGGCTGGAACAGGCTAATAAACGATATGGATAACGCAACGAAAAACATAAGCATCCTTGTGGAACACGCAAAGAAATTTGGTGCCCAGGGAATACTAAACACCGACTGGGGAGATTTCGGACACATTAATCTGCTGGCATGCTCAATACCCAGCGCAATATACGGTGCAGGGCTTTCATGGAATTCTGACCAGCCTAATAATCCCACTGATGAAGAAATATCAATGCTGGAATATGGCGATAAAACAGAACGTCTTGTAGGCTTAGTACGGGAATTATCCAGACAGCCTTTAATGGAGTGGAATACTGTCGTGCTTTGGTATTATACAATATGTGGTCATGATATAGGCATATACAGCAAATTCTACGCTCAAAGCAAAAAGCTCATGATGAGCTATGATGAAAGCAAAATAAAGACAGCTTACACCGAAATAAGGGAAATTGAAGAAAATATATCAGCCCTGTATCAAGCTGTATACGAAGATAGAAAAATAGATGTCGCCGAATTTCTTGTTGCAGCCGATGGCCTTGCCCTTTTCCAAGCACTATTGCTGGTGATAAAAAAGAAATACTTTGACCAAACCACCACCGGGCTCATATACAAACCATCTGAGCTAGCAATAAAGCTAGAATATTGGTTTACAAGCTATAAGTCCGTCTGGCGCAAAAGAAACAAGGAAAGTGAGCTATTCAGGATAAAAGACGTAATCATGGGCATATGCAAGCTTCTAAGAAGTGCCGATTAACGGTGCCAGGCACGTCACATAGACACTTATTGGTCACTGGTTTTTTTTAGCCAAAGCTTAAAATCCATAAACTATATCTCCCTCGTAGTTTTACATACTCTCTTATTGCCTCGTTATGGCTATCAGGCGTATCCTGGCCATTCATCAGAAACCACCGCATATAAGTACTCGTCCCACCATATTGGATTACCGTCTGAGTCATCCTTTATTGCTGCACACCTAAGTGAATGCCCTTCACGTCTCATATTCAGCCGTTCCATCAGCTTCCACGAGGCCACATTTTCCGGACTGCATTTTCCGATAATTCTGTGAGCATTCATACTATTAAAAGCATAATCTATTAGGCCTCTACATGCCTCTGTTGCGTAACCCTTCCCCTGAAACTCATTATTGAATATATAGCCAATCATCCATGTTAAGAACTTCTCAGGTCGTTCACGTCCAAAATAAATGTGACCAATCATTTTTCCGGATTCTTTCAACTCAACCGCCCAAAAAGCATCGCCACCGGCCAGGTTCCTTGCCGCTCTCTTCATACCCTCGTCACTTGTATCCCAAGGGCTCTCGTACCTCATAACTTCCTCCCTGGATAGGTATTCCTGCATATCCTTCCAGTCATCAGGCTTTATATGCCTTACAAAAAGTCTTTCTGTCCCAATAACAGTCATCTGTCAAGGTCTCCATCCCGCACTATTTTCTTCTCTTTCTGTCGGCGTTTCTTCCTATTCTTCATTTCATTTTCCTGCACTCTTGTTCTTGGGTTAATAGTCCAGCTTTTTCTTATTTCCTTCATTAATTCATATGTGGTCTTCTTTTTCTTCATAACAATTCTCCATAAGTCCGATATAAAATATTTACACCAGTCTTCCTAGCCACACAACAGTGCCGGCATTAGTTCCGCGAAGTAATATTGATCATTTCATCAGGTGATGATGTTTTGATTATGTTCTGTCATATCTCCTATCCTTCCATCTATAGCTATAATATATCAAATTATGCACTCCAAATACTTAGTAACTAATACTTTATACAAAATATTTACTGATATTTACTTTACCACATTTGTATAAGGATACCAACCGCCTTAATTAAGAGCCGCCTCACTTCAAGACTGTCAATTCGATTCGCACAGGAAATCAGATGGAGACTGAACTCCACTGTCTTCGTTCACCGCCGACCTATAGACCTCAAAATAATATATCCTAGTGAAAATTGACAACAGCATGGTGGCATTATATAATTTTATGTAAGTTACCTGATATCTCCTGCAATTTATTTATAATCTGGTTTTCAAAAAGTCAGCAACAAACTTCTTGATAGTTGGTAATACAAGCTTTTTGACAGATCAATTGGAACTACACACAATGGGAGGTACAAAATGAGCCCACATCCCAATCCCCAAATAGCACTACGCCATTTTTCACATACAAAGCCAATTAGCTGCGCCTTTGTCAGTGGAAATTTGGAGAGCTTTTTTACGGTCAGAATAAAAAGGCCTATTGGTTCATACCTAAATATAACAAAAGGTGATCCTGTAACTTTTGTGCAAATAGATGAAAATGAGCCTAGAATATACGGCGGCTTCATACTGTCAAGAAGTGAGAATGACATCACCATTTCTCCCGATATGACTTCATTCAAAGAAGAAAGAAGAAGGAACGAAAGATACCCTGTATCATTACTAGGGTCTATTAGGAATACATCAAAAAAAACAAGCGCTTCGCCTGCCTGGATAAAGGATATAAGCTATGAGGGCATCCGTATTTGCGCCGAATGTAATCTTGAAGTGAACGATAATGTTGATGTTAACGTATTTGGGCAGAACATGGTTCTTGATTTGGAGGGATCCATTGTTAGAAAATCTTCCTTATTCGGAAGAATTGAGTATGGAGTTATAATGTCCTTTAGATACAAAAGTAGTGTGTTTTCATCTAGAGATACTATCGACTCTCTCATACTTCAGGAAAAAAGGCTTATTGTCAATTATTTTGAAGAATTATAGAGCACATCTAGCCTATTCTCAAAGCCACTTTTTCTTTTGTAGCCTGGCCGCGCTGCTCATTCTTTTTTCTACTATATCGTAAATATCACTTAACTAAATCAATACTAAGTAGTCCTGACCTCATAGCAATTTGTCTAAGTAATCCATTATACATAACAGGGGATTTCAAATTTTTCATCAGAATATTTCGCTTCAGTGAGTCTGCGTTCGAAGAGTACCTAATCATACAACCTTCAATGCCTGTCTCCAGAGCCCTCGCAAGTGCCAAGGAACTTTTGAATGCATAGCTAACACCCTCTGCCGAGCTTGGACTAATAAAGCCTGCCGCTTCGCCAATCAGCATTACCCTGCCTTTACCCATACATATATTGCGGGTTTGGACAGGTCTGCAAAGATATGCTCCCTTTCTTCTTATGCTATCCTTAAAGCGAAAACCATACTTATCCATTTTCTTCTTTAGAAGCTCAAATTTACCAATTATATTATTTCCCAGGGACAACGCTGATCCAAGTATTATTTGATTCTCCTTAGGGATGGTCCAGGAATAGAAATCTGTTATGTCACTATCAAAAATTGCTCCATAGTAGCTTCCTGGGTTACTTACCCTAAACCACTCCTGTATTGATATGTAGAGCTTAGGAGAATTTGCACCTCCATAGCATTGCCTTCTAATACTAGAAAATGCACCATCAGCGCCAACTAGTAGCCTAGCCTTTTCCGTATGCTCTCTTCCGTTACAGTAGAATTTGACTCCTATATGTTCATCAGCTTCTTCGTATGATTTATATAGACAGTCCCTTATTATTGTAACCTGTGCTGGTATAATCTCCACAAGCCACTTGTCAAATTCATTTCTGTCAATATTTATGTAATGCCGCTGATAATATCGTTCCACTGAGTTCTTAATGTCAATGGTGCGCACAGCAAAGAGCTGAGGACTCACTAAAGCAGACTTGGGTAATCCCAAGCCGAAGCCTGCAAGCATCCTTTGTGCATCAGGATCCAGTAGCCCACCACAGGACTTTTGCTTGGTAAACTCCATATCCCTCATAAATGACCGTTTATCCAATAAAAGCACCTTGTACCTGTTCCCGACGAGCCGGGCAAGAGTTGCGCCAGCAGGCCCTCCACCTACTATAATGATATCGTACATATTCACCTCGAATAGATATTTAGACTCCCGCGCAATTACCGCTTTAACTAACTTAGATATAGCTTTGCCCTAAATGCTGCTAAAAACCGTTCCCAGGCTACATTGGAGTAATAAATCAGCATATTTGTCATATGAGGTTGACGATTTGTTGATGAGAACAAGCTTATTCCCCTTATAATGCTTCACCAAGCCCGCCGCAGGGTAAACCGCCAGCGATGTTCCACCGATAATTAACATGTCAGCCTTCTCAATACAACGTACTGCACCATTTAGGATTTCCTGATTCAACCCCTCCTCATATAGCACTACATCTGGCTTGATAACTCCACTGCAGTCACAAATCGGGACTCCTACAGCTTCAGTCACCTTATCGATACCGTATGGCCTGGCACACTTCATACAAAAATTACGATGAACTGATCCATGGAGCTCGAGAACATTTTTACTGCCAGCCATCTGATGAAGACCATCAATATTTTGTGTCACAACAGCTATTAGTTTACCTTCTGATTCAAGCTGTGCTAGTTTTATATGGGTTATGTTTGGCTTGGCATTGAGAAATAACATTTTATCCTTATAAAATTCATAAAACTCTGACTGCTTCTGAATAAAAAAGGATTGGCTCAAAATAGTCTCAGGAGGATAAGCATACTTTTGACTATAAAGTCCATCCACACTCCTGAAATCCGGTATACCACTTTCAGTAGAGACACCGGCTCCTCCAAAAAAAACTATATTGCTACACCCTTCAACCCACTCTCTGAATTTAAGCAAATCACTCATATTATTCACTCCCAACGAACCTAACTCTATTATACAAAAAAATTAGTCATAAAGCCTGCCCTTGACACCACCAAGGATGACAAACTCACAAACGAAGAGTCTGCGTAGAATTAGCTAATGCAAATGACTCTATTAGGTTCTACTTAATACTTATGCTTCCTTTCACCTTAAGGGTGCCCAAATCATATGCCTGAAGCTTGTTTTCTGAGAAGGTATATAGATAATCGTTTATATATACGCCTCTATATATTATGTCATCTTCTTTGACATCATATATAGAGGAATCTTTAGCAATATGACTCACTCGTCCCTTGAAGGAGAAATCCTTGCTTGATACATTATACAGGTAATAACCTACGAAATAGTCCGAGTCGGAGTTTAAGTAAATAAGCGGGAAGCCCATAATACCTTTATCCAACGAAATCATCAGCGCCTTGTGATCACTTCCAACAGGAGATTCCGCCAGCTCTCCTATTATCTCATTTTTCACCTCAACAGGCTTCGCAACATCAGACACATCGAAAAGCGATAGCTTGAAGCCAGTTGTATCAATGCCCCAGCCTTGTCTATCATCTGTATCATAACCAAATCCGAGGACATGGTCCTTATCCAATATATGCATATAGGAGCTGAATCCCGGGATTTTCAGATACCCAAGAACACTAAGTTTCTTAGGATTAGCTGCATCTATCACAAAAAATGGATCCATCTGGCGGAAGGTGACCATGTAAATACGCTCACCTGCAAAGCGGGTACTGTAAATTTTTTCACCTGGCGCGATACCCTCAAGCCTGCCAATAATCTTCATGCTTTCATCAAGAGAATACACATTGTTCTCTGAACTACTGCGGTTACTATCAGTTGTGGTGGCAATTCTGAAAACGCCCTTGTATTCGTCCATTGAAAACTGATTTAAAATAGTCCCTGGAATCTTTCCCCTGGCCTCATATGTGATTTTTCCGTCCCTTAGGCCGAATCTGTGCACTGATGTCAGGTAATCATAAACAGGATACTTTTGCAGCTTGCTTTTAAGTACATTGTACTCGTAACTCGCAAGAGTAGTATACATATCGTCTGCCGATACATATAGCTGGCCGGAGCTTCCCAGATATGCACTTACATCATCTTTGCCACTATCAACATCGATGCCTATAGTCATCATATAATTTGGTCGGACCATATCCTTGAAGTAAGGAATTTTATCCAGGCTTATTTCATAATCTCTACCTGCCTTGTTATCTCTATATCTGGGTGTAACATAGTTCTCAAAGGAGCTTCTTAAGGTATCGTACAGCTCTTCCATGCTTACAAAGCCCATTTCGTCCAAAAACTCCTTAGCCTCCTCACCCTCCATTGCTATCTCTTGCATAAAAGCTTTTTTATTATTATTGCTTAATATATCTATTATTTCATCGTAGCCAAAATCTGCATAAAATCTGACTCTGGCATTTGTGACCATATACAAATCATCCTCTATCATTCTCGATGAGATATATGAGCCTTCATAGTCCTTATCACTAACAGTCACAGGCGTCGCCCTGTTAGTTATGTCATATACTTTTACATTTGTGCTGTTTATCCTCAGTGAACCAAATAATTCCGTAAATATTCTGCCTTCCTTAACATTACGAGGATTAAGGACGAGAGACGACCTTCCATTTATTAGTATAAGCTTATCATTATAAATGAATATTTCACTTACACCGGAGCTACATGGTATCTCCGAAATGACCTTCATGTTGTTGGGATCCGCATTTACTATAATAACCTTATTCTTTTGTGCAATATACAGATATTTTCCGTCTGTTTTTATAAGATCTGCCTCTTCAATACCCTCTACCTGGTTGTTGGTGCCGGAAAAATCAGCTCCTGCGGCTGCGTTGCTTTCTGGTGGCGCGGCAGCTCTAGGGGCATCAGCCTTTGAAGAATCATCTTGA
The DNA here is from genome assembly GCA_964512095.1 of uncultured Oscillospiraceae bacterium. Lineage (GTDB taxonomy): Bacteria > Bacillota > Clostridia > Acetivibrionales > DTU013 > DTU013. The sequence goes on along the minus strand of CAZEIH010000022.1, from coordinate 22,814 downwards.
GTGTATGCAGGTTCAGTATCAGTAAAATCCCTTTCTAAATTGTTTAAAACATCAAAATTATAATACATGTGACCGGCCATTTTGTCATTGTATCTAAGTAATTGGTATAAGTTCTCCAAGCTGCCCACTGTAGGAAGGTCTTTAGTATCACTTAACTCTCCTCCCGTATTTCCCGGCCCCTTTGTAATATGTACGCTTTTTGTCGTCCCGTTCCATTGGACATTGTAACCAAAGCTTTCCGATACATATCTAAGAGGGATGTATGTACGGCTGTCTTTACTAATAACACTGCAATCCAAATATTCCACAGCACCATTGTTAAGTACCGCACTGTTGCCAACCTCAAGCATTATCTCCTGGCTGTCATCCTTGACTATAACTACTTTGTCACCACTGTTCCAATCCACCGTCACACCGATTTTCTCAAAAAATCCACGTACAGGAACCAATACTCTTGTACCAGTATGTACTGGTACCGCATCGGCAAATTCCACCTTCTCACCATCAAGATAGATTGTCACCGGAACCTCAGAAGATGCCATGCTGAACCCGCCAAGCATTCCTACCATCATCACCATGGCAAGTAAAAAGGCTGTAATTTTTTTCATAGCTACACCCCACTAAAATTTTTTTGTTGTTCCGTCAAAAGCTTATTGTAGGTAAACATTCTCTATGGTTAGTAAATTATAGACGTATATTTCTTAAAATTGTTCCCTTCCCTCCAACTAATGAGGGTCATCCCCCATCTGGCCTGCCACCTGTATTTCTGTAGTGCTTGGGAGAGCATCCAAATTCATTTTTAAAGGCGCGAATGAAATTTGAATAGTCAGCAAATCCGCATTTGTGACAGACCTCTATCACCTTCAGCTCCTCCTTCAGTAGCACTCTGGCCATTATAAGACGTTTCTTATGTATATATTTATGTATTGTATAGCCTGTATGCTTTTTGAATTCTCTTAAGAGATGGTACTTGCTAACATAGAATCTAGTCGCCAGGATCTCCAGAGATAACTCTTCATTCAGATTATCATTTATGTACCTGATGACATTGCTTACCTTGTCATTGTAAACCACATCCAACTCAATATCCTCATCCTTGCTATCTAAAAATGCGCGATTGAGGTAAACCAATAATTCAGCCAGGTAGCATTTGTGTAAAATCCTATTACCATAACCATTACTGCACACAGCGTTTTTAATCCGTGACAGTATTTTATTAATCGCCATATAAAACTCAGTTCTAGGGCGAAGTATATTATAATTGCTTTCAGCAGATCGCTCAAAGCAAAGCGTAAGGTCGGTATCTTCACCCAATGATTTTATAAAGTCTGGCTCCAGCCAAATAACATACCGCTCATAGGTTTTTCCAGGATTCACAACTGTTTTGTGAAGCTCCCTGTTGTTTATCAGAACGATGTCTCCCGGCCTTATTCTGTAGGATTTACCTTCGATAATATAGGTAACATCTCCCGACAGAAAGAAAAACACCTCATAGAACATGTGATTGTGATACTCCACTTCAAAAGGCGACTCATCTCTATAGTGGTAGAATTCAAAATCATTGTTTATCATATACTGACGTGTGGTGAATTGCTGTTCCAGCTTCTTCATAGCATCCTTTCTCCAAACAGTCGGTACCTCTTCTATTTTATAGCAACTTTTGCATGTAATCAAGCAATATCCGCAAATCAACATGCAGTCAACTCGTTTCAATCAGGGAGTCATCATTCATCTCACCTATAGAGATCAGCGATGAATGAAGACATAGACAAAAACGACTTGTACAGTAAGCTTTGCTGTTCAAGTCGTTTGTATTTCAACTATCCTCTTATGCTGATTCTATTCCAGTGAATTAGTAGCCTAGCTCCTTAAGAACATCCTGAACTTCTTTCTTATATTCCTTTGGCACATTGACATAAACCACAGTATTATCTATTCTCGATACCGCATAATAACCATCACTTGTTGTTAATTTATAGAAGTTGTAATTAGCCATACTAACTGAACTATTGCTAGTGCCATTACCCTCCATTTGCTCGAAATTTGATTTATTGTTGTTAAAAGCTGCCACAGCCTGGTCGTTGGACGGTAATTCAAAAAACTCAAGCTGATAATCGTCCTTCATTGCCAGTAAAATAGCCTCAACCTCTCCCTCATTAAATTTTTCAGTTTCATCTACTATTTCATACCCAGCCGCCTCCATCTTTTCAATGAACTGTTCGCTTGTTATTGCTTGCTTTGATCCACAAGCCGTGCAAAGCACTGCCAAGATCAGAATATACAAACCTAAGACCCTCATTTTCATACACTTTTCCTCCATTTATATATTTATTTTTATGTCACACAGTTTCATCGCCATTATGGCGAAATACTTATGACAATGTTATCATATTTATTCTTGATATACAATATTATGGCAACTTCCTTGTAAGCTTTTGCATAATGAGTCTTGATGTTCAATACCCACCGCTGCTGCCTCCGCCGCCCGACCTGCCACCGCCACCGGAGCTGCCTCCGCCTCCGCCCCAGCCGCCACCGGAGCTGCCTCCGCCTCCGCCCCAGCCACCACCAGAGCTTCCGCCGCCTCCCCAGCCGCCACCGCGACCACCACGGCCTCCACGACCACCGCCCCCACCGGAGAATATTCTGCTGTAAAAGGCGATTTTCAACAAAACGCTAGTGATCCTGAATTTAAAGAAAATACCGTCAAAAACTAAAAACAAAATAAATGCAATAAAATAGAAAAAGGTATTGGTACCACTGTTATCACTTCTATCATTTTCAGCATATCGGTTATAATGTTCGCTGTTTTGCGGGATTTGAGGGGCATTACCTCCAATATTCTCCAATGACATCCCATATTCCTGAGCAACAGCATCTATAACAGCCGAATAGCCGTAAAGAATCCCGCTGTCATAATCGCTATTTTTCAAATACGGATTCATATACTCTCTTCTGATCTCTGCTGTCTCGATATCAGTCAAAGCACCCTCAAGCCCATAGCCAACCTCAATCCTCAATAGCCTTTCAGAAACCGCGTTAAGTATCAGTACTCCATTGTCCTTGTCCTTCTGACCTAATTCCCACTCCTCAAACAATTCAAAGGCGTAGGTGTCAATATCCTGTCCGTCCAACGTATCGACAATCACAACCACCACCTGAGCTGTGGTCAGATCTTCAAGGCTTTCGCCCAGACGCTGGATATTATTACGTGTTTCACGACTTAGGACCCCGGCAAAATCATTTACAAAGAACTCAGTTGTCGCAGAAGGATAGTTTTGTTTGGCACACACCCAGGAAGATAGACCTGAAAGTAAAACTAATATAACAAAAATTGATATAGTTTTTTTCATTAAGTCAATCTCCTTCCCGAATAGATTTGTAATCATAATTCACCAACATATAATCTTAGAGCCATTATGTCATCTGGGCAATCAACAAATTCAGCTACCAAAATCCACCCTTGGTGCTTCCTGAGCTCCCGGCGATGCCTTGAAGTACTCAATTTTTTCAAAGCCTAGCATCTTAGCAAACAGATTTCCAGGGAATCTCGTAAGCCTTGTGTTGTATACCTGTACCTTCTCAATAAACCGACCTCTTGCCCTTGTAACTCTATTCTCAGAGCCTTCAATGTCAGTCTGCAGATTTACAAAGAGTATATCGGCTTTCAGCTCAGGATAATTCTCTGCCAACGCAAGTATATTCCGGCTGGAGTCTGATATTTGCTGATCGGCTGCAATCTTGGTGTTAATACCAGAGTAATTGTCATATAACACAGCTCTAGCCGCGGCTATATCACTGAATATCTTTTCCTCATGCTTTACATAGCCCTTTACTACCTCAACCTGATTAGTAATCACATCAGCTCTTCTTTGCATCTGGTTCTCAACCTCGCTCCATTCCCTTTGAACCTCCTGGTCTGCGATTACAAGACCATTATATGTGGAGATGGAGCCTATAACTAGTATAAGGGCAATAGTGGCCAGGGCTCCCCACTTAATCCACTTACCGTAAATGTATGAATTGTAATTACCTCTCATAACGCCATCCTTTCTATAACTCATAGAGCAACTACTGCTACAACTTATTTTTCGACATTCAGCTTGGTTTAGTACCACTTTCCGATAGCTATCTGCATATTAAACGAGGTAAATCCTTATATTGTCTGCTTTCGTATTCAAACTTTTTCTATTATCATTAGGCAGGTACTATCAGGCAGTCTGGTAGCATTTCTGTTTTCATCGAATATCCGAATCTTGGGTGAAAGTGCGATACTGTAGCCTTCCTGCAAGAAATGCTTAAACTCGGTGATTCTTGCGTCATCGCCGAATAAATCCCTAATAAAGTCTTTAAAGCCCGAAGGAGTAAAATAGCCAAACTGCTCATTTACCTCATGTACATAGGATTTCTCGCCCCATGTATACGTATACAAAAACTCCATAGCGTCATTGACAGGCATAGTCACCTCATTATGGCCAGTTATTGTATACTGAATCTGCCTTCCCATAAAATCACCAGCATAACGGGCAAGAAATTCCAAACCGTCCTCAGATAAAAACTGAATGATCCTTTTTTGCTCAACCGGTTCAGTCATTATCCCATCTCGTATAATGATTCTGCCGCCACTGGGCAGGACCTGGAATGCGCTCTTCAATGCGCATGCCAGAGTTTCATGGTTAAATTTTCTACCGTCATATTCAATATACGAGTACAACTCATGCAGTATGGAGCAGTATATAATTGTATCAGCAGTTCCCTTTTGAATATACTGGTCAAGATGCAAAGCGTCACCGTGTACCACGTCCCATTTTCTGTTCTCCACCTGTTTTTTCTTTTTTAATGCATCAAGGACATTCTGTGCAATATCGACCCCCATCACCTGTTTGTCAGGGAACCGCTCCTCGATAATATCCATCAGCGCGCCACCTCCGGGGCCAATATCGAGTATCCTTCTGCCTGTTATATAGTCAAGTATGATTTTCTTATAGTCTATGGATTGGTTCATTGTTGAAAGATAGCGTTCCTCCTCATAAAAACGATCATATTTGTCCCTTCTCAATCCAAAGAGATCAAACAGTAGCACTACAGCACTTTCATACAGTACATCGGACCTTTCAGCCTCGACACAAAACTCAATGAGTTTGCTTCCTGCCGGTGAGAACCTGAATGTAAAAAACGAAGTTGAATTGCTTACCTCAAGCTCAAGCACATGGCGAACATGGGGATTTTCCTTAATATCTCCCGATAGTATGTCCCCAATTGTATTATCTTCGAGATATTTCTCAATGATACGCTTTTTGTAAATATTGATCCTCTTTTTCCCCTCATGCTGGTAATAAAGATCCTTCATCATATGCTCAAAGCTGATATGCCTTACTTCCTCATGCTTGGTCTTGTTTTGTTTAAGACTCAGATTGATAAGCAAAAACACTTTGACAAATTCCTCAAATGAGAAATCAAATAGCGCTGCTTCCACATACCAGAGTTCGCTTTGCTCTAGAAGCTCATTAAAAAGCTGGACAATAATTGGATCTGACAACACCCTTTCATATTCCTCATCAAAGGCTTCTCCATACTTAATGGACACAGCCCTCAGTCTCATGATCCTTTCTTTCAGATCCAGCTGCTCATCAAATCTCCCTTCAATTATCTGGCAGATCACACCCACTACCTCACCGTGGATATCCGTCCAGATACTCTCATCCACGGCATTTATAATGCAGTAATTAAGTGCCATCAGAACTTTTTTGATGTCCAGTGTTTCCTGCTGGCTGTCTGGAGCACTAGCTATGGAACTGCTTCTACAGGCAAGCCGATATAAGGGCTCGTTTGCGTCAAGGGGAACCTCGCCCCTGATGTATTGACCTATCAGCCCATGTGTATAAATCAAATCATGAATTATTTGCTTGTTTTTAGAAGAATCGCTGCTGTTGCTGGCTTCCTCGCTATAAATCTGGGCTGACCCAATATTATGTACAAACAGGTTGTAACCTTTCGCCTGCCATTGCCTGCGCTGGTGCGCCAGCCCCGCCTTTGCAGTCTCAGACCACTTAAGCACCTCTTCAACTATGTGCCGCTCTCTTGTATTCAAGTCAAAGCCCTCAAGATATCCCAGGGTTTTCTCCACATAACCCAGCACATAATTCTGTTTTATTTCCTCCATAGAAACAAGCCGTTCAAGGTTTACATTCCTCTCCAGTGTCAACGCCAAGTACATGAGCCATTTCTCATCCCTTAGCACACCCATCTCGCCGGCCTTCAGCCTCACTATCGCCTCTATCGCTTTCATCCTTCACCTCACCGAATCCCAGGGTATCTGTCCCTCTGTTTCATTGTGGAACGCTAGATACGTCCACATGTATATTATCGCACCTTGGAAAGCAAAAATAAAGGCCGGCCATGAACAGATTCAACTATTTAGGGGCGGCCCATAAAACAATTTATTTCATATTGCTTTTTACCTTTATTTCGTTATACTTTTAATGGCTTTTTCTGCAAAACTGTTATCTACCAGGTCTTCATAAGGAGCGTCCTTCTCCAACTCGCCAGCGGTCTTCATAACCTCCTGCAGCAGTCCAAGGGAGTCCTTCGTCATTATCGGATCCTTGCTCCATGCATCCTGGTCCTTATATCGTTTGGCAACTGTAGTCATCAGTTCCATATCAGACTCCGGGAACGAATCTAAAATAACCTTTGCAACCTCTTCCGGCGTATGTGTATCGACATAAACCTGCCCGCGATAAATAGCATTTGTGAACTTTTGAATTATTTCTGGATTTTTATCCATATAACTCTTCTTAGCATAGTATGCGGTATATGGGATTTCACCACTGTCTTTCCCGATTGAAGCCACTATGTACCCCCTGCCCTCTTTCTCAAGAGTCGATGCCACCGGTTCAAACAGGGCAACATAATCACCGGTCCCACCGGTAAATGCCCCTGCCATAAGCGCAAACTGAACGCTGGTATCAACCTCCACATCCAGTCCCGGTATGACACCATTCTGCTTAAGAACATACTCCAGAGTCATTTCGGGAACTCCGCCTTTTCTGCCCCCGATAATATACTTACCTTTAACATCGGTCCACATAAAATCAGGATCTGGTTCTCTTGCAACCAGGAATGACCCATCCCTTTTGGTAAGCTGGGCGAAAACCACAGCGTGGTCCTCCTTGCCCTCATTATGAACGTATATGACAGCCTCCGGACCAGAGAAGCCTATGTCCACTTGCCCTGACAGAACAGCTGTCATAACTTTATCTGCCCCCTGCCCATTAACAAGCTCAACAGAAAGCCCTTCTTCCTCGAAATAGCCAAGGTTCAACGCCACGTACTGAGGTGCATAGAAAATCGAATGTGTAACTTCACTCAACTTTACAGTAATAAGTTCTTTTTCTCCACATGCCCCAAAAACCAATATAAGACTTATCATAAGCATCATAATTAAAAGTAATCGTATAGTTTTCACAAAACTGCCTCCCTTCATTATTACCAAATTCTATTACGTTTTGTACAAAACTCATTTACTTCTGTAGGCCTCACAGAGTCATGAAACACACTCACCGCCTCGTTATTAGTGCTTTCTCAAGATAAACAACACCCTGATACATAAGTGCAGCGGCTATAGACAGCATCAACACACTTGTCATTACCAGGTCCAGCTGGAAAACCTGGCCCCCATATACAATCAGATATCCTAGTCCAGCCTTTGAAACAAGGAACTCGCCTACTATAACGCCTACCCATGATAATCCCACATTTACCTTCAGCGCATTGATAATCACTGGGTATGAGGAAGGCAGCACAACCTTCATTAGTACCTGTTTGCGGCTGGCTCCAAAGGTCTTGACTAGCTTAATCTTCTCCTGGTCTACAGAAATAAATCCATTAAGAACCTCAAGGATTGTCACGACAAGCGATATGGTCAGTGCAATAGCGATAATCGATGATGGCCCTGCCCCTATCCAAACGATAAAAATGGGTCCAAGTGCCGTTTTTGGCAGACTGTTTAATATAACAAGGTAGGGTTCAAGTACCTTTGATAAGAACGCAGACCACCAAAGCACTACAGCTATAACAGTGCCTACCATTGTTCCCAGTACAAATCCAACCATCGTTTCCAGGCAGCTCACTCCGATGTGATAAAATAGTTCTCCTCGTTGATATAAACTGACAATCGTATTAAATATTCGTGATGGCTGGCTCATTATAAAAGGATCTATCAGCTTTAGCACAGCCATCAGTTCCCATAATGTAAAAAATGCAACCAATAAAAAAGCCCTTGTCACGAGGACAATTATTTTGTGAACCCTGACTTTCCTTAAAAATTCCTTGTGGTCATTGGAGATGTTAACGTCAAGCTTCAAGCAGTTCCTCCCCTTTTAGCAACACCCTTGATACTTTCATAATCAACTGGTATTGCCACTAAAATACACTTGTGCTGTTGCCAATGCCAGCAGTAAAGTTAAACATGTATATCCAGATCTCTCCATATCTTATTGAAATAATACCTAAACTCAGGTGCCTCTCTACAGGTCATTGGCGTTTTTCTATCACAGGTCAAGCTAATACTGTATGTTTTTTTAATCGTTCCCGGTCTCTTGGTCATTACAACAACACGGTCAGCCATGCTGATACTCTCAGATATGTCATGTGTAACAAGAATGGCAGTTTTTCTTTCACGCTTGATAATAGTATAAATGTCTTCCGCTACAGCCAGTCTTGTCTGATAATCCAATGCAGAAAATGCTTCGTCCAGTAGGAGTATCTGAGGATTAGTAGCAAGTGTTCTGATTAGGGCTGCTCTCTGGCGCATACCACCTGAGAGCTGGTTGGGGTATTTGTCCTTGAACTCCAAAAGCCCATAGGTCTCCAGCAGTCTTAATACACGCTCTTTAGTTCTGTTGTTCAGTGTTTTTGTTATTTCAAGCCCCAGAATGACATTGTCAAAGATGGATCTCCATTCAAAAAGGAAGTCCTTTTGAAGCATGTAGCCTACTTGGCTTAAAGCCTTTGTCACCTGTCTGCCTCCTACGATAACGGAGCCTTCTGTGGGTATTAAAAGACCTGCAAGAATCGAAAGCAGAGTTGACTTTCCACAGCCGCTGGGGCCGACGATACTGATGAATTCGCCCTCCTCCACCGATAGGTTTATATTTTCAAGGGCGGTTACCTCTCCATTTAGCGAGTGATATTTCATGCCCAAATTGTGCACTTCAACTATTGCTCCCACAGAACCATCCCCCGTATACCTAAGCCACTACGTATACCTGTTTCAAGGTTTTCAGGCTACATCTGTCGTTCCCACCACAAGACAGTTTTTATGTATATTACAGTATATAGCTTTACTAATAAAACAGTGAAAGAAAATCGGTTCTCTTGTAAGGCTTTCGTAAAATTCCTAAAAGGTGATTGATCGGAATAGCCAAAATTTCACTAACATTTTGGTTAATGATTATATAGGAAGCTTCTTGTTAATGATAACGAATCATGGTAAAATATACTAAGCAAACAAGATAATCACTCCGAGGAGGGAATATGTATTTTAGAACACTTGACGAACTCAAAAATCATGTAATCAACTCCTCATTTTCGCCTTCAGAAAAGCTTATGGTCATGGTTGGAGATAACTCCTCCCACCAGGTCACAGAAATGATGAGCTATCTGAACGAACTAAATATTTGCTTCTTTGGCGGCATTTTTCCTGAATTAATCATTGGTAACGAAAGCAAAAAGGAAGGCTTCATTATAGAAAAGCTCCAGCCCATCTATTCATCCTTAGTTCTTCCATTTATGATGGAGTTTTCGCAAGATATTAATGCACTTCGCGGAGCGACTGCAATCATTTTTATTGACGGTTTATCCCGCAGGATGAAGGACCTAACCACTACAGTCTTTAATATGCTTGGAACTTCAGTGACCTATGTAGGTGGCGGAGCAGGCTTTTACGACCTAAAACACAGGCCGTGCATATTTAATAACGACCAGCTTTGCGAGGATGCTCTCTACATTTGTATAGTTAGCAATGAAACCAAATTGGCTTTGGAGCATGGATGGAAAGTGATGTCCGGTCCTTTTTACGTCAAAAGGTCATATGATAATGTCATCTCTCAACTAGACAGCTACAAAGCCTTTGATGTTTATCGACATGTCATAGAGGAGGAAGAAAACCTGACACTTTTCAAGGATGATTTCTTTATTTATGCAAAGGATCATCCGTTTGGGATACTCGAAGAAGATGGCTCAATAATCGTCAGAGATCCGATAGAAGTCAACGATGATGATGAAATCATTTGCATTGCCGGTATCCCCGAAGGTTCCGAGGTTTACATTCTAAGAGGCAACACCAATGCCCTCCTGGATTCCTCGAAGCAAATCTCACAGGTCTGTCGAGATTGTACTCCTGAAAAGTATTATCTCCTCTTATTCAACTGTATATCAAGGGCAATGTTCCTAGGTAAGTATTTCTCTGATGAGCTTAACAACATTCAGGCTAATCTTGATCATACTGTCGAAGGCGTTTTATCCATTGGTGAAATCGCCACAAGGAAAAACGGCCATCTGGTCATTCATAACAAATCAACAGTACTTGCAATAATGAAATTGTAATGTGTGACAGGAGGACAGGTGTGTTGTCACAGCACATTGTGATAACACACCCGTCCCCCTGCCACACCTCAGGAGAGCCTCTTTTTGAATTCAGAAATCAATGCTGGCAATACTTCCAACACATCTCCCACTATACCTATAGTAGCTATCTTGAATATTGGAGCCTCCGGATCCTTGTTAATTGCTATGATAGTATCTGATGAAGACATTCCTGCTAGGTGCTGCACTGCTCCGGATATACCACATGCGAAGTACACCTTTGGGCCAACAGTCTTGCCTGTCTGCCCAACCTGATGGCTATAATCCACCCACCCCGCATCTACAGTTGCACGGGTAGCTCCAACAGCTCCACCCAAGACACCGGCCAGCTCCTCTACTAAAACAAAATTCTTGGGATCAGCCATTCCTCGACCGCCTGACACTATGATATCGGCTTCTGTCAAATTAACTGTTTCGCATAAAGTCGTAACAATATCTAAGACCTTAACCTTAACATCATCAGGCATAACCACATCAGGCCTTATTATTTCACCATTTCTTGCCGAATCCGGTTCTAATGCCTTCATCACCTTTGGTCTAACAGTGGACATCTGAGGCCTGTGGTTTGGGCAAATTATCGTTGCCATTAGATTACCTCCAAAAGCAGGACGAGTCTGTAGAAGTAGCCTTTTTTCAGTATCAATTTCAAGCTTAGTGCAATCGGCCGTAAGACCCGTATTTAATCTTGATGAAACTCTGGGAGCAAGGGATCTTCCATATGTTGTCGCTCCCAAAAGTACTATTTCAGGCTTGTATTTGTTAATGAGCTGAACAAAAATATCAGAATAGGATTCATCGTTGAAGTTGTTTAGCATTGGATGGTCTACCATGTAAACATCATCTGCTCCGTATGATATAAGCGTTTTTGCAGCCGCCTCCATATTTTGCCCCAGCAACACCGCAGCCAACTTCACTCCTAACTGGTCAGCCAGCTTCCTTCCCTCACCTAGTAGTTCAAGAGAAACATTAGCAGCTTCTCCGTTTTTTTGCTCCCCAAAAACCCACACATTCTTGTATTGTGATATATCAACAGAAGCAGCCTCTTCATCCTTTTCAAATTCAATCGCCGAAAATTTGCATGAAGAAACACATGCGCCGCATAATGTGCAGTTATCCTGTATCTCTGCCTTTTTGTCTGCTATTTTTATGGCACTGAAGGGACACACTCCGGCGCATATCCTGCAGCCAACACACTTTTCAAGCAAAATGCTGATTCTAGCCATTCTAAGACCTCCAAAATATTTACTAACATTGCTTATCCACAAACATTGAACTTCATGCCCATCAGCTTTTCTGCAAGCCTCTGTGCCTGTTGCGCCGCATCGCCCTCTATCATCTCGCTGACTACCTCATGCATAGGTACAAAGGTTTTTACAACCTGAGTTGGCGATCCCTTCAAGCCACAAAGACTCTTGTCTGCACCTATATCATCAGCCGTCCATACATTTACAACTGCCTTCTTTGCCCTCATCATATTCTTTAAGGACGGAAGCCTTGGCTCATTTATTTCCTTGACGACAGTGATTACTGCTGGTAAAGGCATTTCAATAACCTCATATCCATCCTCTGTCATCCTCTGACATCTGATATAATCTTCTCCTATTTCCTCAATTTTTCTTACATAAGTAGTATGAGGATAGCCTAGCTTCTCGGCAAGGCTAGGGCCCACCTGGGCTGTATCACCATCGGTTGCCTGTTTACCACAAATTATCAGATCTGCATCTCCAATTTTTTTTATACCCATCGAAAGTGCATATGCGGTAGCAAGGGTATCTGCACCTGCAAAGGCCCTATCACTTAACAGTACAGCATCATCTACTCCCAGGCCTATCGTGGTCTTCAGTAACTCTGAGACTGCCGGGATACCCATACTGAGCACAGTCACCCTTCCACCTGATTTATCCTTTATACGCAAACCTTCTTCAACAGCATAGGTATCAAATGGATTTATTATAGATTCAACACCCTCGCGGATGATTGTGTTTGTCTCCTTATTCATCTTTACTTCTGTAGTTCCCGGTACCTGTTTGACACAGACAACTATATTCATATTCTTATTCTCTCCCCGTTACATTTTTGCAGATTGCTTAATAATCTCCAAAGCTATTACATTCCTCTGTATCTGGTTTGTGCCCTCATATATTTGGGTGATCTTGGCATCACGCATTCTCTTTTCTACAGGGTATTCCTTCATGTAACCGTACCCTCCAAGTACCTGTACCGCATCGACAGTAACCTTCATTGCAGTATCAGATGCAAAGACCTTACACATTGCCGATTCCTTTGAGAAATCCTTGGCTCCGCTGTCTATGAAGCGGCAGGTTTGATAAACAAGCGCCCTGGAGGCTTCTATCTGGATAGCCATATCTGCCAAAATATGCTGTATCGCCTGGAATGAGGATATGGGCTGGCCGAATTGGACTCTTTGCTTAGAATACTTTACCGCCTCCTCAAAGGCACCCTGTGCTATACCAAGAGCCTGTGATGCAACACCCGGCCTCGTCCTGTCTAGTGTTTTCATCGCTACAATAAATCCCATGCCCTCTCTGGAAAGAAGATTTTCTTTAGGAATCCTGCAGTTTTCAAAAACCAACTCACTTGTACAGGATGCTCGTATACCCATTTTGTTTTCCTTTTTCCCAAATGAAAAGCCTGGAGTGCCCTTTTCAACAATAAATGCTGAAAAACCTCTTGCTCCCTTGCTCCTATTAGTGCAGGCAACAACGGTATAAATATCGGCTTCTCCTCCGTTTGTGATCCACTGCTTCGTACCGTTGAGTACATATTCATCACCATCCAGGACTGCTGTGGTACGCACACCTGCGGCATCACTACCTGCGTCGGCTTCAGTTAGACCGAAGGCTGCAAGCTTTTTCCCTGAGGCGATATCAGGCAGGTATCTCTGCTTCTGCTCTTCATTTCCGAACAAAATAATTGGAAAGGTACCAAGGCCGGTCCCGGCAAATGCCAGTGAAATGCCACCGCAGGCCCGACTGAGTTCTTCCACCACAAGGGTCATTTCAAGTATACCGCCACCAAGTCCGCCATACTCTTCAGGTATATAAACTCCACATAAATCCGAATCTGCAAGGACTTTCATAATATCGTGGGGGAACTTTCCTTCTTCATCATACTGGATAGCAACCGGCGCGATTTTTTCATCAGCTATCTTTGCAGCCAGTTCCTTTATCATTTGCTGTTCTTCCGTCAGAAAATAATTCATTATACACACTCCTCTTTCTCAGGCCTTTAATATTGTACTACCAATAGTATTATTCAGCATTCACCATATCAATTACATTGGTTTAGCATTTACTATTATTATCAGGTAATAAAATCACATACTTAAGTATAATATAAATTTTCTACTGGTGCAATAACTTAATGTTAATTTAAGCTGAATTACCTCCAAAACCTTATTTTAAGTACTTCTGAAGTCTTCCCAATAAACCGCGAACTATTTCCGGAAGTCAGTTCGTTTCGCTGAGAGAGTCCACCTTCATTCATCTCCGACCTATAGAGATCAGCATCTTTGAAAACATAGATAAAAGAGAGGGAGCCTACAAGGCTCCCTCATTAAGCGATTTCTAAAGATCAGTTATGATTGAAGAAGGATTAATTGGTTTATGTGGCCAGGTGGAGTTCATTCCCCACCTAACTCCCCGATCGAAGCAAATTGATTAAATCCCGCCCCCGCAACTAGAGCAGAATTTTACATCGCTTTTAAGCTCGACATTGCAGTGCGGACAATGGATAACACTCGCACTGGCGACAGCAGGTGCCGCTGTGGCTACCTTATTTTTTCCTAAAACTTTAAACACAATCACAGCTACAGCAACAATTACGACAATAATTAGAACATAAATCAACCATCCCGCTCCGCCGCCACGTTGATATACAACTACACCGTAACCACCAGCTATTTCAACTGTATTGTCATCAATCAACGTCACTTCTGATGAAATGTACTTCACAGAACCCGGAAGTGTTAATACGAGTTTCGTCAACATTCCCTCATTGTCCAGTCCTGCTACCTTTACAACGTTAAGCTTACTAGCTCCCTTAATATCCTCTGTCTCTATCATATCATCATTCTTAGCGTCCCACAGATAGTCCAAGGTATTGGGAAACTCCTCCTCAAAATCAGAAAGCTTACCAAAATAAGCTCCGCTATCAATGTATGAAACGTTTTCAACTGTAACGTCTGCAGTAATTTTATCTTTCTTCTCTTTAATGCTTTTTAGCTTTATTACCTTTTTGCCCGCTTCATCATTTGCGGCTTCTATAGTTTCTTCAATTTGTTTCTTTACATCTTTGAATTCGATAGGTAGACCCTTAGTTTCAATTTCATACTTAAGCTCACATGAGCCATTATCATTGACCTTCATTTCAATACTGACACATCCAGTCATAAGCAACGCAAGCATGAGTAGAATAGTAAACCCTGCCACGGTTCTCAGAATTCTTTTCATAATAGACTCCCTTCATTATGTTGCCATATTATATAGCTTATTCGACAATTGTCTTCAATTTCCTTTATTTTATATGTATATTTTTACTGTCATATCGTTCCATTTGATGTATCAACAAATCCCGAGTCATTTGGGGATTAGCCTTACCCCGAGAAGCCCTCATCACCTGTCCAATAAGATAATCTACTGCCTGAGCCTTTCCATTCCTGTAATCATCAACAGACCTTGGATTATCTTCAAGTATCTGTCCAATCAAAGTTGTAAGAGCCTCCTCTGAACTAATTTGACTTAAGCCTCTTTTTTTAACGATTTCCTCCGGAGCCATTCCGCTTACATACATTTCCTTGAAAACCTCTTTGCCTGCAGTATTGCTTATCCTACCACTATCAACCAAGGTAATCAGTTTATACAGATGTACAGGCTTCATAGTTATATCCTTTGATGCTGTACCTGTTTCATTTAGTATCCTCAGTAACTCTCCCAGCACCCAGTTAGCGGTAGCCTTAGGAGGCGAACCCTCAGCGATAACACCTTCAAAGAATTCAGAAATACTCTTGTCAGATACCAGTATCTCAACTTCGTCTTCGCTGAGCTTGTATTTATCTATAAACCTGGAGGCCCTTTCTCTAGGGCTCTCAGGCAGAGAGCCTCTTATTTCACTGATGCTTATCTCATCTACAATTACCGGCATTAGGTCCGGCTCCGGGAAATACCTATAATCATGGGCCTCCTCCTTTGTTCTCATTGCTACAGTACTTCCCTTGCCACTATCCCATCTCCTGGTCTCCTGTATAATTTGGATACCCTCATCACGCCTATATATATCAGTCTGTCGTTTTTCCTCATTTTCTAGAGCCTTCTGAAGCTCTCTAAAGGAGTTGATGTTTTTCAGCTCCACCTTGGTATTAAGCTCCTTTTGTCCTGCCGGCCTTATGGAAATATTGGCATCACATCTTAATGACCCCTGTTCCATACGACAGTCAGATATTTCAGTGTATTCCAGAATTGATTTAAGCATTCGTAAAAATGACACTGCTTCAAGAGGCGACCGCATATCAGGCTCAGAAACTATTTCTATTAGTGGTATACCCGCCCTGTTATAGTCAATAAGGGAAAACGGCTCATCCTCAAGGTGTATGAGCTTTCCTGCATCCTCCTCTATGTGAATCCTGTTTATCCTGACTTTTGTATGGCTTCCTCCACAATCAAACTCCAAATACCCACCAGAGCAAATTGGCAGATCGAATTGCGAAATCTGGTAAGCCTTCGGCAGATCTGGATAGAAGTAACTCTTTCTGTCAAATTTATTTATTTTGTTTATCCTGCAGTTTAATGCTGTACCTGCCTTTACAGCTAGCTTTACTACTTCTTCATTCAACACCGGAAGTGTACCAGGTATCCCTATACATACAGGACATGTATTCTCGTTAGGCTCGGATGCGAATTTTGTTGAACATCCGCAGAAAATTTTTGATTTAGTACTTAACTCAGCATGTATTTCAAGTCCGATAACAGTTTCATATTTCATCGGATAACCCCCCGAAAATAGTTTTCCTTAACTATTGTCTTCAGAAGACGCTGACCTCTATAGATCGGCGAAGAATGAAGACGGAATAAATCAGCTTCCATAATCAGATGGAGTTTAGTATCCACCTGTCTCACTGAGCGAAGCATATTGACTTCTTCATTTAATTACATACTTTAAGTATTATACACCATGCGCAATATGCAACAATACATAACAAGCAATATTTCTTGACTTTGCCAACTAGAGTTACTATAATAGGTAAACGTATAACAGTATAGCGTTTAATTCTTTCTGTAGGAGGTGAAAACCTTGGTCCAATTACGAGAATTAGCCGGCCGCATAATTATGCTTAATCTTCTAAGACGCATTAGTATTAATAAAGCAACAGCAAATATAGACTTATATTTTGGCCAGCTTCCGATTATGGAATATATTATCAACAACGAAGGTTGCACTCAAAAGGAAATAGCAGACATTTTAAAGGTAACTCCGGCATCTATCGCTATTTCAACCAAAAGAATGCAAAAGTCAGGTCTGATATACAAAAAAACTGATGAAAACAATCTTCGCCGTAACAGTCTTTTTGTCACTGAATATGGCAGAGAGCTTTCTCAAATGTATCGTGAGCAGGTTGACAATTTAGATAAAACAGTGTTTAAAGGATTTTCTAATCAGGAGCTTCTTGTTATGAAAAATCATTTGGACAGAATGATTAATAACATCTCCGATGGTAATGAGACCGAGGTGGATGTGTATTCCATCGCCGTACTTGTAAATGAAGTTGCTAGAAAGCGTAAGAAGTAAAAGAATAATTATATGAGAGGTAGAAAATATATGTTAAAAAAGCTCCTCCCCTGCTTAGGAAAATACAAAGTATATACTATTTTAACACCGATTATGGTAATCTGCGAGGTTATGCTTGAAATTTATATACCCTATCTAATGTCAAAAATCATTGATGTTGGCATCAAAAACTCGGATATTAACTATGTCATAAAAATCGGTGGACTAATGGTACTGATGTCTGTTTTATCTCTTTGCTTTGGGGCCTTATCAGGGAGGTTTGCAGCTTTAGCAGGTACAGGGTTTGCTAAAGGGATTCGTCAAAAGCTGTTCCACAAAATACAGGAGTTTTCATTTGCAAATATTGACAAGTTCAGCACCGCTTCACTGGTTACCCGACTTACGACAGATGTTAATAACACTCAGATGACCTTCATGATGATAATCCGGATGCTTGTCCGTGCTCCCATTATGATGGTAAGCGCTACTATTATGTCGATATCAATTAACGCCAGGCTTTCTTTAGTCTTCATTATTGCCATTCCCGTATTAGCGACCGGGTTGGCAGTTATCGGAGTAAAAGCTTTCTCCCATTTTAGAACAATGCTTGATAAGATGGATTCTATGAATTCATCTATTCAGGAGAACCTTATTGCCATTCGCGTTGTAAAAGCATTTGTACGAAAAGACTATGAAAATGAAAAGTTTGAGGACGCAGCTACAGCTTTGAGAGATGCCCAGAAGAAGGCTGAAAAGCTATTGATTCTAAATATGCCATTGATGATATTTACAACTAATACCTGCATGATAGCAATTATTTGGTTTGGAGGACATTTTGTCATTAGCGGCACTATGCTGGCCGGTGAATTTATTAGCTTCATTAATTACATTACACAGATACTCATATCTTTGATGATGATTTCTATGGTTTTTGTAACCATTGTAATGTCAACGGCATCAATCAGCCGTATTGTAGAAGTGTTTGATGAAGAGCCGGACATTACACAGGACACCACAGACAACGAATTGCTGGTGAAGGATGGCTCTATAGTTTTTGACAACGTATCATTTAGCTATGGGAAGGACGCAAACAACCTTACACTTACAAATATAAATTTGAATATCAATTCTGGTGAAACCGTTGGCATTATCGGCGGTACCGGCTCTGCTAAAACCACCTTGGTACAACTTATCCCTCGCCTGTATGATGTGTTCGATGGCAGGGTATTGGTCAGCGGCCATGATGTACGTGATTACAGATTTGCCACACTGCGAGATTCAGTTGCCATGGTGCTTCAAAAAAATTTGCTTTTCTCTGGATCAATCAAAAGCAATCTTAAATGGGGCAACGAGAATGCAACAGATAAAGAGATTGAAGATGCCTGTAAAGCTGCACAAGCCCACGACTTTATTACATCCTTTCCAGAAGGATACGATACGGATTTGGGACAGGGCGGTGTAAATGTATCAGGCGGGCAGAAACAAAGACTATGTATTGCACGAGCTCTGCTGAAAAATCCAAAAATCATAATACTTGATGACAGCACCAGCGCTGTTGATACGGCAACTGATGGCAAAATCCGACAGGCTCTCATGGAAAATCTAAAGGATACTACAACAATCATTATCGCACAGCGAATTGCCTCTGTCTGCGATGCGGATAAAATCATCGTTTTGAACGACGGTTGCATCGATGCAGTGGGCACCCATGAGGAGCTACTGGCAGGAAACAAAATATATCGTGAGGTTTACGATTCACAGCATAAGGGGGTGGCATAGTTGTTAGATTCCAGAAAATCAGTAAGGCATACACCTCCCCAAGGCCGTGGAACAATGGTAAGGAAGAAACCAAAAAATGTTAAAAAAACCCTTGGTAGAATACTACAATATACGCTTAGCTACAAGGTGCACCTTGTATTAATTGTCTTGGCAATTACCGGCAGCTCCTTATCAACAGTGGCGGGCACCTACTTCTTGAAGCCTATTTTGAACGATTATATAATTCCGCTAATTGGGCATGATGACCCTGATTTATCGGGATTTGTTTCGATACTCCTCATACTTGGCGCGGTATACCTTTTCGGCATCATTTGTTCATATGCATATAATCGTCTGATGTTGAATGTATCTACCGGTACCCTCTGGAGAATCAGAGTGGATTTATTCACCCATATGCAGGATTTACCTATAAGGTATTTCGATACACATACCCATGGTGATTTAATGAGTCGCTTTACGAACGATGTAGGAACATTAAGAGAAATGCTGAGCCAGGGCATACCACAGCTTATTTCATCAATCATTAGTGTGGTAGGTATCTTTGTAATGATGCTTATTCTGAGTCCTGTTCTAACACTGCTTGTAATCGTCATGTTTTTTATCCTTGTTTTCATTGTTAAAGCAATTGGAAGCAATAGTGCCAAATACTTCACCCGACAGCAGAAGGAGTTGGGTAAGGTAAACGGATTTATAGAAGAGATGATTGAAGGTCAGAAGGTTATAAAAGTTTTCAATCATGAAGACAATGCTAAAGCAGAATTTGGCAAAATGAACGAGGAGCTATTCAATGCAGCTTCTAGTGCCCATACCTATGCTAGTATATTAATGCCGGTTACAGGCAATTTCTCTTACATCCATTATGCACTAACAGCAGCCATCGGGGCTATACTAGCCATCAATGGCTATCTTGATATCGGTACCATTGGCTCATTCCTGCAATATACACGTTCGTTTTCACGGCCGATTACTCAAGTATCACAGCAGTTGAACTCTGTTCTAACCGCACTTGCAGGAGCTGAGCGTATATTCGATCTTATAGATGAGGAACCTGAGTCGGATGATGGATATGTAACGCTAGTATTTGCAAATAAGGATGATGCCGGCAATCTGTCCGAATCAGTCCATCTCACCGGAACGTGGGCTTGGAAGCAACCACATCAGGATGGTACTGTCACATATACAGAGGTTTTGGGTGATGTGCGATTTGAAAACGTGAGCTTTGGTTATGATCCAAACAAAACAGTTCTGGACGGAATCAGTTTGTTTGCCAAGCCCGGACAGAGGATTGCTTTTGTAGGTTCAACAGGAGCCGGAAAAACCACCATTACTAACCTAATCAATCGCTTTTATGATATCCAGGAGGGTATAATCCTTTATGATGGCATTGATGTTAAAGAAATAAGGAAAGCAGACCTAAGAAGGTCTTTGTCCATTGTTTTGCAAGATACTCACCTGTTTACCGGCACAGTTATGGAAAATATTCGGTATGGGAATCTTAACGCAAGCGATGAAGATGTAATTAATGCAGCAAAGCTAGCAAACGCCCACTTTTTTATAACCCATTTGCCCCAGGGTTATCAAACACTTCTGACAGCAGATGGTTCTAACCTGAGCCAAGGCCAGCGCCAGCTGATTTCTATCGCAAGAGCTACAGTGGCGAATCCACCTGTACTTATTCTGGATGAGGCCACAAGCTCCATTGACACCAGAACCGAAGCGTTGATTGAAAAGGGCATGGATACCTTGATGGAAGGCAGGACAGTTTTTGTCATAGCTCATAGGCTTTCCACCGTCATAAACTCTAATGCAATTCTTGTTCTTGACAACGGTAAAATCATCGAACGTGGCGATCATAATGACCTAATTAAACAACGCGGCAAATATTATCAGCTCTACACCGGATTGTTTGAGCTAACGTGAATAAGGTTCCTGGCACCTTATTCACGTTATTAGCTTAATAATAAAATCCCCTGTGACTTTAGCACTGTGTCTTTTGCCGTATAATTCCTGAGCGCGCTTCATTTGACCTAATTTTTCGGGTTGTGATAGAAGTTGCATGATAACATCATCTACTCTTGCATATTTTCCAGCATGAACAGCCAGATTGTTATTCATAAGGAAGTAGATATTACGAGTTTCCACACCCGGGATAGGGTCAGTGATGATAAGAGGTTTTCTCTTTGCCAGCACTTCGGATACAGTCAGACCGCCAGGTTTGGTAATAATTATATCTGCTGCATCCATATAAAGCTCCATGTTGTCTACATAATCTACAGCGATAACATCCTTGCTATAAGTAGTATTCTTAATCTTCTTGAATAGTCGTTTGTTACGCCCACAAATAACAACAGATTGAAAATCTACGGGAGCTTTGTCAATATCAGCTAAAAGATTCGGAATACTACCAAACCCGACGCTGCTTGATATTAGTAGCACAGTCATTTTGTCCTCAAGATTCAGTTGATTCCTCGCTTCTACTATTGGTATATCGTCAGAAAATTTCTCCTTAACCGGTATGCCGAACGGTAGTAGCTTTTCTGAGCTGATCCCCTTTCTTTCAGCAGAATAAATCAACAGTTCATTTGCTAATACATAGTAGTCTAGAACAGTATCATCCCAGAAGGGATGCAAAACAAAATCAGTAACAATGCCCAAAACCGGTATTTTACTATCCAGAAAGCCCTCTCGCCTCATTTGTGTAATAATGATGGCTGTGAAAATATGTGTGCAAACAATAACATCCGGCTTTTTTAGGTTAATGTACTTTTGCATTTTTTTCTTTGAAGCTTCAGCAATTGTATAGGGCAAGTAAGTCTTTCGTATTCTTTCATTGGAGGAATCCTTTTCTGCTTTGTCATACATAAGCAAATGTAATTCCGGAGAATGCCTAGCCATAGATGTATAGCCAACATCTACTATATCGCCCATCAGCTTGCTCAAATATTTATATGTATCTAGAACAGTGCACTCTACGCCTTGAGTTTCCAGGTACCTTGCCAAAGCAAAGCTTGTGGAATTGTGGCCTTGCCCTGCTGTTAGCGTTAGTAACAATACTTTCATTCTTCGCTGCTCCCCATATTATAGAAATTGTAACAACTACTTTGATTATACTACAAATAATGATGCCTGGCACCATTATTTGAAAACCGCCCATCGCGCCAGACTCCTGGATGCACTCCCTTCCCTCCGGATCCCCAGATCCCCGGAACATTTCGATCCTCGGGACATTTCCGGGGATGGGGACATTTCTGCTGTTTACGGTTGTTTCGTTCCTCGGTTCCTCGGGACATTTCTGTTGTTTACGGTTGTTTTACGCCCTCGAGAGCTTCGGGGCCTCGGTGAGCCTCGGGGACATTTCGGGGGTGCCTCGGGGACATTCGGGCCTCGGGGATGCGGGGATGGGGACATTTCTGCTGTTTTACCAACTTAGCCTGGTTAAATCTAGAACCATTTGCTACATTTCCCTTGTTTAGTATTTTTTGTACATTTTGACTAATAATTTCCCTAGTGATATACGAATTTCATTAGAGTTCTATTTGTTTCTATATTACCCAAACACAAATAGAGCTAATACTTTAGCTCTAAGCAGCTTTATTAACTTTTGT
>CAZEIH010000021.1:0-52617 GCA_964512095.1 uncultured Oscillospiraceae bacterium | reverse complement strand
CTTGAAAATATAAGGTTTAATAAAAAACTAGGGGTGTAAAACTTTACACTACCATGGCTTTTAGGGAGGATGCTGAATGAAAAGGCTGTTATATATATTTGCCGCAATCGGAGTGACCATCACGTCCTTCTTGACGGGCTTCTTAATCCAGCAACCCAAAGTGAATAAGCTGGAAACACGGTTAAAAGCATTGGAAATGCAAAGCGAAGAGAAAAGCTTGGACGAGATAGCAAGCGAAACAGGAGCATATGCTGGATATTGGTGAAATAAGCCGAGGCCTATGAAAAAAAGTAGGTCATAGCATCGGTAACAGCTAAATATACAGAGTGTTACATCTTACGCAAAATGAATAACAAAATAAAATTTATTCGTTTGCGTTGGCGGGCCAATTTTGAAAGGAGGTATTGTAGTGGCAATAGCTAAAGTTCGTTTTTTGGAAACGGAAATCACAAATGTGACCATTGCAAAAGGCGAGCAGTTTGTTTTGGAACCTGAACAGTTAGTGAGAGGAGTGGAGATATCCAACCTTTCCATTTCTTCCAGCCAGCCGGAAGAAATACGTTTACGAGGAAATACAATCTTGGGATTAAAAGCGGGTACATCTACCCTAACGGTCTCATACATCCAGAAGGACGGCGGAAGCACATTGGAGAAGCAAGCGAAGATCAAGGTGAATGTTGTGGAACCGATCTCCTATGTGGGCCCATTTGCCCGACTGCTGATGCCAATCTATATCCGAGATCTGCATCGTGACTGGCTGAATTCCGAAATGAATATCGGAAGCTGTCATCAACTTTTGGAGTATGCGAAGACATACGGGTTGCGCACATTGGTTGAGCGGGCGGAACGCTCGGCATGCAATGATCCAATCAACGAATTTGCTGTGCGTATTTGGCTGCGTCAGTCGGCATTGTTCCAGGTTGATGGAATGAACAGGGACATTGCGTTTCTGGCCGCCGTTGCAGGTGTACGAAATGCGGCAGACCTGGCACGAATCAGCCTGACAAAGCTGGTTTCTGCCTTCCGCAGTCTGGAACGAAGCGCAAATGCGTTTTTGGATGGGGAGCTGACGGCTCCGGAGGTTACAGATATCACAGCGGTTCTGGAAACGGCCAGATCCATGATCATTTCCTCCAGCGAATACAATTCCATTGTTTTTGAGGGCGATCCGGAGCCTACATACCTGATGGACAATGATGCCTCGGTTCGAACGGATAGCGAAATTCTGAACGAAGGCCTGCAGTTCCTGCAAAATATCACGGTGGCTCTGCCCCTGCCGCGCACGATCAGTGGCCGCGTGGTGATGAAGGACAATGATAACAGCGAGAACATGGTGGCGATGCCGGGATGCAAGGTTCAGATCAGCGGAATCGCCAACCCGGCGGAAGACCGCGTTCAGGATGAGGAGGATCTGTTCTGCTATACGGATAACGACGGTTTCTTTAGCATTCTGATGCCGGAACGCTACAATATGCAGGAATGCGTTACCCTTACTGTGACGGAAAACCGCGCCGAAAATGCCCGGAATTTCCTGGATCTGCATACGGCGGCCAATGCGGTTCATACCATGACATTTGTTCGCCGTGCCTCGGAAATCATGGATGCGGAATATATCTGGGTGCATAAGAATGACGGAGTTCCGATTTATATCGCGAATGAGGACATGCCCCGCTATCGGAAAGCGAACAAGGGCACGCTGGATATTTGGAAATCGGCAAAGGACGTCCTGCGGGATTTTGACCGCCTGCAGTATTTGAATGCCCGAAATATGACCCTGGAGTCCAGGGTGAAAGCGAAGGACGAACTGAAGCGCCGTGAGACGCTCCAGCTTCTTCGGATGAAAAATTCCCTCCTGTCCTATCGTACGCGCATTGACGAGCTGATTGCAGAGCTGAAGAGCCATCAGGCGGATAAGGAAAAGGAACTGGCGAATGCGCAGACCAGATTGAAAGAGGTGGAGCGCAAACTGCTTCTGGAGCTCCAGTTTCACCAGAGACTGGACATGGTTACGCTGGAAGAGAAGCAGAAACAGCTCAAGGACAAACTAGCCCAGTATAATCTCGACCAGGAGTATATTCTCTCGAACGTAGAGGGTATTGTGGAAAAAGAGCTTCGAGACATAGAGGGCCAGATTGCCGTATTAAAAAGAATGCAGCTCTATTCGGACGACCAGGTGGAGCAGATTATCCACGCCCATAGTGAGGGAACGACGGCCGTGCCGGCGGTGCAAGACGATCTGAAGGCGACGGTCGAAATCCAGTTTTCGGCTGATCAAAAACAGTGTGCCCAAAACCTCCAGCCGGTTATCCTGAGCGAACCCGCCGAAGACTTCCAGCTGATTCTGGAGCACTATGCGAGTGATCGTGCTGGGTGTGCGCAGTTGGTATACCTGAAGGACGAGCAGATGAACCTGCAAAACCAGATTGAATATCTCAACGAAGAACTGAACGAGTTGAATCGAGTGATTCATATTGCGCAGCAGGAGCTGGATTCCATCATTCTGCCTGCGATCGATGATAGCGCCCTGGTGGATGCCCTTGGAACGGATACGGACTATGTCATCAATCCCCCCAAGCTGAAGGATTACGGCGTAGAATTCAGCGATGCCATTGAGCAGAGCATGGGATTCCTCCGAGATATTGTGTATGACTGCAAAGAGTTCTTTGCGTGTGTGGAGAACTACCAGCAAAGCCAGAAGGATCTGCAGCAGGAGTGGGCCAACCTGGAGGACTTCAAGCAGCAGGCCATCAGTCAGGCAGCAGCAAGAAATTTCGAAGAGTATGTGAAAGGCTTCCTGCTGTATGAAGATGATAAGAAAGAAACGCCTAAGACCAAGCTCTATAAGGTCAATGGCGGTACGACAGAAATCACTGTGTATCTGTACTCTGATTCGGTCATCCAGGAGTATAAAGACAACGAAGAAGAGTGCAAGTGTATCCTGGAGACCATTTATGATCTGGATTCGACCACCAACGATATCCGCCAGACCATGATTAATTTCCTGACCCAAGCCATGGATGCTTACCTGGGTGACCTGATTCTGATCGAGACCGCATTTTGCGGCGAGGACGAAAAGCCCCGTGCGCTGCCCAGCGTCCGCTTGA
Source organism: uncultured Oscillospiraceae bacterium (assembly GCA_964512095.1). Lineage (GTDB taxonomy): Bacteria > Bacillota > Clostridia > Acetivibrionales > DTU013 > DTU013. The sequence continues at coordinate 49,513 of CAZEIH010000021.1, read as the reverse complement.
TGGGTGAAGGAAGCGATGCAGTATACCTGCCGACAGATACGGCACCCTCCCGCATCTTTAATTACTCCATGCTGCAAAGACTGGTAGATCCCACCATTGCCAAGGGGAATACCACCTATCAGCGCAAAGCGCTGAATCAGGCCATTGATGTAATGAATTTCCGGGTGAATATGCGGGAAAACCAGAAGGAAATTCCCATGGCCACCTCTTTGGGAATGGGCTATATGCTGAACATGCATCAGGCATGGGTTCCCGATGGATTTGCCCTGGGAAGCCTGCTGTATTCTCTGGTTCTTGCGCCCGGAGAAGAGCAGCGCATTATTGTTCAAGAGCACACGGAAAGCTACACCGTTGATGACCAGGCCTCCGCAATGGATACCATCTCGGATACCTATACCAATACCCAGGAGGACAGCGAAACGGCAGCTTTCAATCAGGCAGTCCAGCGCTATTCTGCTGCCCACTCAGATTACGAGTATCAATCCAGGGCCAGCAGCAGTGGCAAATCCCACATCGGCTTCTTCTTTGGCCTGGGTGCCTCATCCAAGGCCAGCTCTTCCAACTCGGGAAGCGGCTTCTCGAATGCCTCTCAGACCGATTCCTATGACGAGGCCTCCAATGCGGCCCAGAACTTCCAGACCGAGATCAAAACCGAATCAGCCCGCTTGGCCACCGCCAAACGAGCCAGCATCCGCATTGCCTCCAGCAATGAGACGGAATCGATTTCCTCCAAAATCATTGCCAACCATAACCATTCCCATGTGATGACTGTTCAGTATTGGGAAGTTAACCGGAGATATCGGATGGAGACCTGTATTCAGGGCATCGATCTGGTACTGTTTGTGCCTCTGCAGATGATTCGTTTCCTGCCGGAGAAAACCAGCTATACAGAAAACCAAAATGACCATGACCAGTTCAGCGCCTATACACTGGCGATGAGCTCCTATAAGGAATTTACCAAGGACCTGTTTAACCACCGCTACAGCAATATTCTGTTTTATTCGGACATCCTGATGGATGCGGTGCCGCGCAAGTATCGCGGCGGTCTGAAGCTGATGCAAAAATTTGCCTCCGTTCCCGAGTGGAAGCTGGCTACCACCGCACATGCCGAATCCCTGGTTACGGTGACACTGCGCGGTCACTTCCTGGAAACGGATCGCCTGTCCGCTCAGCTCCATTTCCAGGGAACCAAACAGGTCGTGGAGGGCGAAGTGAAGCCCTTTGACGGCCATCAAGTTCATCCCTCTATGAACACCCGAAAGGATGTGCTCTATGCTCTGAAAAAGTGGCGCATGGGTATTAAAACGGTCAGGAAGACGAATGGAAATTCCGGCCGATATACGGATATTACGAATGGAGTAACCGAAGTTGAGGTTACCATTCAGTTCCATCTGCCTACCGGCGTCTCTAAAAACGATATCGCTTACATGACCCTTGAAAATGATCTGGGCGATTATCAGATCCAGCTGGATCAGAGTACGGAGTATATGAATGCCGCCGAGCGCCTGGCTGTGAACAACTATAACCAATGGAAGTATAACTTCAGTCATGATAATGTGGACAACTCGAAGGATCTTCGCAATATGGACCATTATAAGGAAGGTCTACCGGAGTGCTGCCTGAATCCCACCGTAATTCTGACCCGCGAGGATCTGCTGGCGCTGGGAAGCTGCAATTTGAGTGTGGAAATGGACGATCCCTCCGAGAATGTTTCCAACGGTCGGTTCACCGGAAAAAGCACCAGCATCTATCTGGAAAACCGGATCCCGATTCTTGGCTTCAACGAGATTTCGGAAATGGAGTGTACTCTGCACCACATCTGCTCCGACACTATCGGTTATTCTCAGGTAGTTTGGGGTTCTTTGACGGACGATGAGCGCATTATGATGCTGGAACCCTATACGGTAGAAATGAAGTTTGACAAGGTGCTGTCCGGCGAAAATTACATGAGCAACAAGCCGATCACGGTGTCGCTGCTAAGCTGTGTCAACGCCAAAAAGCTGATCGGTTTCTATGGCAACTGTATGCTGCTGCCCTTTACCTACCCCAAGCAGTTGGCCGAGGTGCTGGGAAAGACTGCGGCAGAAGTGCAGGACGAATTGTATCGCTTCCACACCACCAACTTCCGTGTTTCTACTACCGTCGTATCGGTGCCTACTGAGGGTATGGTGGGCGAGGCCGTTCTGGGTGCTACCAATGTCAGCGAGAAGATCGACATTACCCGTTTCTGGAACTGGAAGGATTCCGAGATCGATCACATGAACATTGACCAGAGCAGCTTCAATCAGCACAGTCTGCTGGATAACGCAGATACCATGACTGTGGATGCGCCCACGCAGGGTGTTCAGGCTACGGCCCATATTACCGCATCGGATCTGCTGACGGCGCTGGTCAACCGTGGTCAGCCCACCTTTGCAAATCCCCTTTCCAATACAGATATCCGTGATCTGTTGAAATCTGCTGACAGCAACGCCGCCTCCGGCCGCGAAGCCGTTGTTTCCGCAAACGCCGGAATGATCAACACGGCTGTACAGGCTGCCGCACAGGTCGCGACTGCTGCGCTGGGCAATCCCTCCTCACTTGGAAGCGGCAGTAAGAACCCCGCTTCGTCCAATTCCAATACCACTCCCAGTCAGACTCCAAATACCGACTCCGGCCAGAACCCCGGTGGCACCTCGTCTACCCCCGGAACCACGCCGAGCGGAGGCGGAGAAGGGCAGCCTGCCCCAGAAAAATCGGACATGCAGAATCCTGACCCGTCAGACCCTGACCCGTCAGACCCTGACCCGTCAGACCCTGACCCGTCAGACCCTAGCCCGTCAGACCCTAGCCCGTCAGACCCTGACCCGGAGGTGACGCTGCCAAGTGGAGATGATAATTCCGATGAAAATGACGCTGAAGTTGAGCAGGACGACTGGAACGAGTGGACAAATGAAGAATATAACGGGGGATGCCCACTGAATTTCGAAGAGCAGTTCAAAAGCTCAACAGAAGCGATAATCCAACGCCTCAAGGCTGGCGAAGATCCAACATCGTTGCTGAATGAAGTTTGCGGCTCAGGCAATAGCGAAATAGCTAATCAGATTGCTTCCGCTTTTGAACAGTTTTTAGGGAAATAAGTGAGGTGCGAAATGGTTTTAAATGGGATTTCTTATGATGGAAAATCTGTTAATGTTGTTGATGCGGCATTCAAAGGATTTTCAAATTCTGTTGATACGAATAAGCTTTACAGCTTGTATAAAGACTATATGGCAGCCTGCAATGCGTGTATGGGCAACCAGGCATGTCTTGCCACTGCTGAGAGAGCGAAGACTGTAGGGCTTGTGCAATGTGTTAAGACGATGTTCTACACGAAGAATAATTTTTATTTTCCGAAGGAAAGCAAACACCTTATTACAGGCAAGTGCAAGGGCATCATGATACATTCCCCTGACGCGTTTAAACGAGCTCCCTCTGTGATTGAAGACTTCAATCAGAATAAAGAAGATAGAGTGTTTTCGACGCATTTCGTCATTGATGGCGATACGGGATATGCATATTGTATTTCTCCGTTAAATTATCGTTCTGTCCACTGTGGCTGTGGAAAGGAAGGCAGCTTTTACCGTGCAGACAAAGAACCCATGATTGCCATCGATATATGTGAACCCAGTGAGTTAACAAAAGATAAGGCAAACTCTCATGCAGATGCACGTAAAAAAGATAATTTTGTGTTGGAGTATAAAGAAACAGAATACGTTGGGTTTTCTGATCATTGTAAGGAGGGTGATGTATGGACTGACGTAGCGAAGAGCGCTGCACGAGCTTCTATGAGTAAACATTTCGAGGCCGCAAATGGCGCAGCAGTGGAACTGACGGCTATGCTTTGTGTGCTCCTTAAATTGGTACCTGACGCTGTTGGAGATGGTGTTGGATATAAAGGGAATCAGCTGCAAAGCCCAAACGTCGTAATTGGTCATAAGGAAGGCTACGTAAATTTTCAAAAAGCATCCAATCATGGTGATCCAGTTTTTATTTGGAAGGCGGCGTCCGATTTGCTTTATAAAGGACTTGATAAGGTAACGGAAAGGAGGAGCAATAAATTTGAGGGGATGAATTATTTCCGGGCGGAAGTCAGAAAGAAATATGACTTATATAAGGATAATGAAACACTGATCCATCCGGTCTTGAAATTCTTGTTGCAGACACCAGGTAAGTAATTCTGAAAAAACTATGAAAGGAGCAACTGGCTTTGGATAATACATATGATGTTGTAGCGGCGGCACTGGCTGAATTCATAAAGTCTGAAGCATCGGAGGATGTGCAGGCTCTTAAAGTAGCGCTTTTAAAGCGGATTGTAGACGAATCGGAAGTAAAACCTACGCGGATGCCTGCCCCGCTGAATATTACCGAAATAGGCGGATACTACAATTTGATGGAGCAGGTGGTGCAGGATCGAGCGGATCTTCAGGAGAAACGGATCAATATGCAGTTATCTCTGATTGCTTCTGTGCTGGGACTGCCTGTTTGATAGACAGGTGTCAACGGTAACACTGAAACAGATAACAGGAGTTTATTATGCATTTTCTTCATTCCAACACCTGGCGCCTGACTTGGGCGGATCCGGCCCAGGAGATGCCGCCAAAATCGGTTCTTGATCCCGTGACCTGGGAACCGCTCGTAGACGAAAAGACCGGAGAACCCGTGGTTGAGAAGGTTGTCAATCCCCACGAGCTTGCCCTGGAAATCATGTTGCACCGCCTGCATGACGGGGAAGACGTGAGGTATGTCTTCACATCCGGCGAGACCCTGTTCCTCTTTACTACGTTGCGCATGGTCTATGTAGAGCAGTTTCCTACGTCTCTGTGCCGTACCATAGCATCCCTCCCGTATCAGCACCTTGTCTCGCTGGAAACGGATGAATTGGTGGTAGAGAAGCAGAGCTCTGCTATCCGGGGAATGCGTTTCACCTGTTGCTACGATTTCACCGGAGAACTGCTGTTTCTGGACTCGGAGGACATACTTACAGCGGATATGCTGAGGAAGATTGAGAACCTGATCACCGATAAGATGTTCTGAGCAAGTCCGGCGTCGCTGAATCCAACCTCTGCAAAAAACGGAATACAAAGTGTGTTATGCCAAGTGCATACAGGATATTGCAGGGACAATATGAATACAAAACAGGGAAAAGCACAGGCCATCAACAAAGCCAGTTGATGGCCTGTTTTTTTGCAAAACCAAAAGCAGAAATGGGATTGAGGGTTGAATATAACAGTAAGAAACGAAGCAAGGTGAGATTTTAATGGACATGGTGATGAGAATGAAGTACAAATTTAACGAAGAACAATGTTTTGAGATTTGTGAAGCGAGGAAAAAGAACCGCGACAAGCAGACAGAAACACGGTTAAAAGTATTGGAAAGGCGAAGCAAAGGGAAAGGCTTGGACAAGATAGCAAGCGAAACAGGCTTCCAGCAATCTCATGTGAGCAATCTAATCCGCTTATGTTCCAGGTTGAAGCTGGTTTCTGACGGATCAAGAAGCCTAAATATTGTTGGTGCAGGAAAGGCATACGCCCATTTGTGCCATGTCATCATATCCGAGGATATCGGTATGCATTGGTGCAGCGGAGCCGCTGACAGGTGATTCGTGCTATTTGGGCATGCCCCATTGAAAACGAAAAATCCTTCGTGGATTTTCCGTTGCAGGCATTGCCGCTATTCTTTGCTGCTTTGCGGCTCAAATGGAAATCATGCTTCGTATGCAAACCTCGCCCAGGCTTGCCAAGACGTAAGCTCTGCTATCATCAGCAGCGCAGATGGCGCAACTGCCATCTTTGTCACATCATCGCGGATCAATGTGGTGAGAATGGTTGTGCTTGCACTTCTGCTTGAGCTTTGCATTTGGGACGTGTATATATCCAGAAGGAAAAAGGATTGATGGGCATTCCCTTTCTCGGACATGCCAACCCATAGGAAAAGGGGCATTTAAGGAATGTAATACCTTCCATTGGCAGTTTTGCAGATGATGCCATCCTTCACCAGCTTATTGGTAATTGGCTGAAAACCATGTGGATTGAGAACCTTTGCCTCTGCCAAGGCCTTTGCTGTTTCCATGGACGCTGCACTGCAAGCACCCAATCTTTTGACAATTATATTCCTACGAATCAGCCGGACTGGTGGAACAAATGCCATTTTTATTTTTTCCTGCTTGTCAAATCAGAAATGATCCGTGCTCCGGTATTCCCTTATGGCCATATGCTTAAAGCGCACTTCAGATTCCCGAAAGAAACGATGCCTCATTGATAAAAGAGTGGCAAGAAGCCACTCTTTTTCATTAAAATCCATGCTTCATATACCGGAGAAACTGGGTGAAGGCAATGCCCGGTGCTTCCAAGGTAAGATCCCAACGGCGCACCCACTCTAGGGAATAGAATCCCTCATAGCCCATATCCTCTAAGCAAAGCATGGCATGGAACACGGGAACATCCCCTTGGCCCATAATACGATACTTCACCTGGTCATTTTCCAAAATGGAATCCTTACAATGCACATGGCGAATATAGCTGCCCAAATGATCTACCGTTGTTTTTGGCGCTTCATGAAAAAACCGATAGGGATGATGAATATCCCACAAGGCTGCCACTGCCGGAGAATCAATCTGATCCAACACGTTTCTTAACCGAGCACTGTCTCCATACACCCCGTTGGTTTCAATCAAAAGGGTAACACCCTTTTCTTCCGCTATTTTGGCCAGCGTTTTGGCCTCCTGAATCACCATATCGTCCGATACGGCTGTCCCAGGTACAATCACGTTATCCCCCAATACCCGTATATAAGGGGTACGCAGGACTTTTGCTAAGTCCATATAGCTGATTAGCTCTTCTGGGTTCCCTTGGCCATTTAACAGGTATCCGGCGGTTAAACAGGGAATCTCTAGGCCCAAACGCTCTAGCTGAGCCAGGGTAGCGCCGCGCTTTGCCGGGGAAAATTCCTTAATACGGGGCACACAAGTTTCCGACTCCACCCCTCTTAGCTCAATACCATCAAAGCCCTGGTCTTTTGCTGGCAAGGAAAGAAATCAAGTATCACCCGATCTCCCGGAGTACATCATGGATGAAGCTATTCCAAGTGCAAGAGTTGCTCTTCGTCGTGCGAAGAATGCAAACCTGGGAGATGATTTCTGGCAAGAGGTAAGGCAGTACCGCCTGCGATTCAAAGACCATACCGGAAAAAATGCTTCAGCGCGTTTCTGCCGAAGTCCTCGGCCTTGCTGAATTTAATGATGAAATCTTCGGCGAACAAATCAGCGAGATCAGCCATTATGGTTGAGGGGCTTTCGTCATTTGTAGTCCGGGCAGACGGTCGGTAGCAGTTCGAGGAAATACCGTCCGATTTTCTCCGGGTCATAATCGTTCGCAGAGCAGATGAACCGCAAGCCCTCAGGGGTCAAAAGTCGACCGTGGCTTCGGTCATCGCAGAGCTTTCTGTAATCCTCGATTTGAGCCTTCGTCATTTTTTCAGCCATAGCGTTTTCCTCCATAAAAAAATAACCGGGCATCCCCGGCGGCGAAATCATGCGACTTTTGAACCCTGTTTCTGAACCTCAATGGGTTCACCGTGTAATTGTATTAAACGGGTTACTATTATATCCTGAAATACCCTCATCGGCGAATATTTCTACGAGCGTCCAGGACTCATGCCGCTGAACCATATCCTCATAGTAGTTCTTCTGCAATTCATAAGAGGACGTCTGCCGGGGATCATCCGTGGAAACACGGACATAAACGGCAACACGCCGGGGTTCGTCATCTTAGAAATCGGCACGTTTCCTTGCCGGGATGACTTCCAGAATATCTGGATTGATACCCTTATACCGCTCCCGGATTTTTTCCTTCTGCTGTTGCTTTGAAAGCGGAGCTTCTTTATCAATCATGTGCAGCCCCTCCAATTCTATGTTCATGGATAGTATAGGAAATATCGTCCCGGAATGGAAATAACCACAGGTCTACATCGCTACCTGTGGTTATAAAACGCTCATATTTTTTTGAAAAAATGTCTGTCCGAGACGCTGGAGTGGTCAAATTTCAGGCACCCGCTATCGTGCAATAATGTACCCGAATTTGCACGATAGGAGGTGATAACATGGAATTAAACTACAGACAAATCGGCTGCCGGATAAGGGAAGAGAGAACTGCTGCCGGAATGTCACAGGCTGTACTGGCAGAGATAACAGATACCTCGCCGCAGTACATCAGTCACATTGAAAATGCCCGCAAAAGAGCCAGTCTGGAGATTGTAGTTAGGATTGCTAATGCCCTGGGTACATCCGTAGACCAGCTCCTTGTCGGGAACCTCGGCTGTGACCATTATGGTTGCGATACTGAATTCAGCAAAATCATAGCTGACTGCAACAGCTACGAAAAGCGTATTATTCTGGAGATTGCTGCCGCCGCAAAAACCGTTCTCAAGCATAATGACTGGATGCTGAACCGGCATGACTGAATTGTAGCCCCGGCAGATCCGCCGGACAATGTACCGGAGGTATAGGACTATACCCGGTGGTATAGTCGCTCCGGTGCACCCATTCTAAGAATGTAAGAATGCAAGATTTTCCCCCTCCCTTAGTCCTTGCATTCTTAGAAAAGGAAAACCGCAGGGAGCGGATATCAAATCGTGCTACCTACGGTTATCTTTTGAACAATCCCGGCTTTGGGTTGTTCATTGTATTAAGTTATGGTTGCTTACACAAAACAAATAGCGTCTTTTAGGATTAAAACTAAAAGGCGCTATTTCTATGTTTGGGCATATCTTGGGCACAACAATTTTTCAATAACACAAATTAGAGCTAACTACACATGCCTTTTAAGCACTTTACCGTTCACCTTCTTTACCAACTTCTTATGCTTCCTTGCATTGTCGAAGCAGTCTCATCACAAAAAACGGGTAGCCGTATTAATCTGCTAGACGATTCTGTTTCACTCCAGCAAAAGCTTTATAACTTCAGCTACTACTTTCGTAGCCTCGGCTCTGGTAGATAACCTTTTTGGTTCAAATTTATTGTTCCCGTTGCCGCTAACTATATTTGCAGCTTTTAATGCTTTCACCGCATCCAGTGCCCATTTGCTTACGGTATCTATATCCTCAAACTCGCCTGTTTCTTCCTGTTCTAAAGATACCTGCATATATCTGAGATAGTTTATGAGTATAAGTGCCATTTCCTCGCGGCTAATAGGTTTATTAGGCGAGAATGTCGTTTCTCCTGTGCCATTGGCTATACCATTTTCGTAAGCCCACCCAACGTACTTTGCGTACCAGGCGTTAGGATCGACATCTGTAAATTTAACAGCCATGCCGGACTGTCCCATGTAACCGGATAACCTTGCAAGCATAGCGATAAATTCTGCCCTTGTAAGAACCTTATCCTGTCCGAATTTATCCTTGGCAATTCCGTTTATAATGCCTCTTGAAGACAACAGGTCGATATACTCCTTCGCCCATCCAACGGAATCCGTAAAGGCGACTGTGTTGTGCCCCACTGTAAACTTTCCGAGTTTACCCGTCCTGAATACGATTTCGCCGGTTTGCAATCTGTACAGTGAAGCTTTGACGATATTCCGGGTGCCATTTTCGTCCTGTTCATATACTACGATACTGCCAGTCTCATCCTCAACTCCTGCATTATGGGGCATCGCAAGTATTACCGCACCTTTGCCAAGATTTGTGAGAACATCCCCGCCGGCTTTGACCCAAACTTCTATCAAGGCTTCGTTTTTTGCAAACTCAATCGAAACCTCCTTACCGGAGGATGCTTTGATAATGGCATCCAAAGCATTTCTGTCAAGAGTTACTGAGCCCAGAGAGCTATTGATTATGAGCCTGCTTATAGTGCTTTGTGACATCGACTGTAGATTTCCGGCTGTCAGGTCTAGAGCCACTCGCCGGGTCTGTTCTGTACACTTTGATGAGTTTACTACAAGTGTATTCACGGTACTCTTTGAAGCCTCAGAGAACAGCCCATCGTTCACAGAAAGCACAAGCCTGTCCCCATCTGCATTTTCAATTGGTGTGACGCTAGCTACCGGCTTAACGGCCGGACTCTCCCCACCAGATTCACCTCCTGTACTGCTAAGCTTAGATACTACATTCACAACAAAGCTTACCCTCCTATTTACACTCTCGGGGAGCATATATGGCGCATCTTCTATTTTACACGAACCGTTTTCATTTGTTTCTGCCATCATGCTGTGAGGCTTTAAAATAGCTGTCACAGTTGCCCTTCCATGTGAAATCGGAACAATCGATCCATCCTGGCTTATATGAACGACTTTGTTATTTGAGGATTGCCAAACTATTTTCAGAGGATTGGATGACGCTTCCTCCGGCAATGCTATATCTTCTTTCTTTGATATGACCATTTCCGCCGAAGCAGTCTCGCCAGGCAACAGCTCTATTCTTTCTCCTTCTCGCAGTAGTCTGCCGTTTATGTTTACTGACAGCTTCTCAACCTTATCTAGTTCATTAAAGGCTTCAGCAGTAACCTTGCGCACTAAATCCGTACTAGCTTCAAATTCTCCGAATTTACAGGTCAGGGTCAGCATGTCGAACCGGTTACCATCCTCCGCAGCCAAGAGCCCGCTGAACGGCGTGTCACCCAGATTGATATCCAAATACATCTGTAAGCTTTCTCCCGCAGCTATCGCAGCCTTTCCGTCATATAGCACCTTAGTACCGGCAGATACGGTAAAGCTATCATCAAAGTCTCTGTTGCCGGCATTACTGATATATATGTACAATCTAGCTTTATTAGCTCCTGTAAGCCGACTGTCCATTATACTGATTTTAAGATTGGGTTTGACAAAAAGCAGCTTTTCACTTCCGGTAATTATTTTACCGCTATCATCCTTTACCCGGAAGCCTATACGTATTTCATTTACTCCGTCCATTGTATCCGGCATAGAGAAATGACCATCGACGATGGCATCCGACCCTCCCAGCAATTCGAATGTACCATCATACTGGAATTCAGTCCATTCACTTTCATAAAATCTGTTTCCGTTTATATCTGTATAATACTGATAGCATGGGTTTGCAAATGTATCTAGTCCGTCGTTGGACAAAATGGCACTTGCTGCTATGGTTTCACCTCCCATAGGGTATTCTGAATCTGTAGTGATCTCTCCAAGCTCCAGCACACTATCAATAGTTATGTAGTTAACAACCATATCTTTCACGGAATGCTCATCTGTAAAATATCCTGCATTTTCATCAAAGCTACTGCCGTATTTAGCCGCGGTAAATGTAAATGAGTCCTCTGCTGTAACAACAAATGACAAATCACTATAATTTGCACCGTCCTCTTTAGTTACCTTAACAGGTCCCGACCATTTAAAATGATCGTTTTCTGCTGCTGCACATGCTGCATATACCTGTCGCTCCTTGTACTGGAGGGCAGGGTTGTCAGCATTATTTGCGATATCGGATTCTGTCCAAAAAATATACAGCATATCGTCCTTTGCACTGATCTTGAATTCCTCAATCCTGTTACTGTGATTTACAGCGCTTTTAATATGAGCTTCTTTAGAGGAGTTGCTTTTGTCAATTATATAAAAGTGCCTTCCGCTATCTGGTGAAACGACCTCCTTCAGCCTTCCACTAGCACCCAGAAGTTCGCTTATGCAGGTAAATACGACATTGCCGTCCTGCAGCCAGAAAAGATATGTTTCACTTCCGTTTTGAACAAACCTGGGATGAGTATCCTGTGTAGTATTGTTCGTTATTCCTATTGGCAGTGAGAACGTGTTCGAAGCATAGTTGTAGGTTTGAATATAAAGCTGCTGATCCTCATATGTCTGCAGGTCACTGTCCGGATCCATGATATATGCAAAAACAGCATATCCGTTACAGGTAGTTAAATCTGATCCAATAATCCTTGGATCATTCGTACCGTTATATTTCACAACCTCCTGGATTGTCCCAGTATGTGTGATTGCAGCCTCAACAGCAGTACTGCCCGAACCCACGATAATAGTTTCATCCGTTATCTGATGTTCCGTTTCTGTTATACTCGCCGGCGGTGCAAGGTTAAGGAAGCGTTGCCCGTAAAACGACTCCGCATCAAGTTTTTCCTCCGGCAGGTAGGTTTCATTCCAAATAAACTCGTCCTTATCGTTATCATAATCTGCATACCTGTACGCGATGAGATTGTAACCATTGACTATATCACCGTACAAGGCCTCCGGCGTTTCTCTCAGCAATAGGTCAGATGAATCTGAAATATTTTCTGAATATGTCCATCTGTCATTATAGTCTGTTTTATTGTAAAAAACCATAAGACGCTTGCTGTCGGGGTCGTAGGTGATCTTCGGGTCCATATCCGCATACCGGTCACTTCCGGCAATGGACCTTGTGATTGCAAATTCATCACCAAAGGTCATTGTATTCAGGTCCAGCCATTTTCCGCTGATGTTCATAGTCATCAATATGTTCTTTTCCGTATCGGTTCTAGTATACGCTCTGTCTGCATCAGACCATGTTACGAGAATTCTGTTACCGATTTTAAACGCATCGGGAGACTCGTCCCACGTACCGTCGCTGTCAAGAGAAACCGGCATCGTACCACCACCATCCGAGAGGATCGAATACTTAAGCGAAGCCCTGTTTCTGTTGTCTCTGGTCAGATCGTCCTCTATAAAAAGCAGCAATGTCCTGTTTTCATCTATAGGCAGGAGCTTTGTCCGTGGATCAGGGAATACGCCCTTCTGCAACACCTTTTCTATACCGTTGGCACCCTGCAATAGCTCAGCATCGCTGCTATCCCATGCTTCGCGGCTGCTCAGATAGTCTCTGTTCATAACCTCAGATTCCTCAACAGGACCGAGCTTCTCATATAAATAGTTTTGGTAGGGGTTGTTCAATACAGATTTCAGGCTCTTATCCAAAGCACTGCCGTAACTGAAAAACTCTATCCTGTCATGGCTGTAGAGCGTCCACTGCTTCTGAACAAATAGGAACTTAATCTTTAGATAAGCCGATATTGTTACACCACCGGTTCCCGAGCTTTTTATATTGTCGCCCATAATAGGGACATTGAAAATAAGGTCAAATTTTGCCGTCCCGCCTAATGTAATGGACATATCATCATCTCCGGCGGTGGCACTCAGGTGGATGGCCGGGTAAATCATGAATCTTGCATAACTGTTGTAGTTCTGAGGTTTTAAACTAATGTTTCCATTACTGTCTTCCAGTTTGTACTTTTCATCATAGGGATCGTCATCCCTGTCAGCTTCAAATGCCAATATAGCCGTTGCACTTCCGTCTGCACGAAGTGATACCGTTACAGGCACACCGATAGGGGTGATATATGTACGCTCTTTCTTGAAGCCGGGAAAGGTTGCTGTAGCCATTAGAACAAGAGAATTGAAATAATGGCTCGAATATAGGCTGCCGTCATCCGGATCATATTTTTTCTCCCAGGCAAGGGCCAGGGAAATTTTATATTCCATACTGAAATCGCCACCGCCTGAACTCTTGGTGACGGGCTGATTTGGCTCGCCCTCTTTGGTAGTGGCATCTTTCACTTTTGAATTCAGCTTGCCTTCATCATCGATATCTTCGGTATCATCCTTATACGAATCAATAATGATTTTGTCACCGTTCTTTTCAGTGTCTTTGGATTTCTCCTTCAACTCTTTTGTGTAGGTACCATCATAGCCGAATGTAATAAATTTATAGTATCGCTGCCGGCCGGCCTTATCAGTATATTTCTCCAGAGTAGTATCGTCATTGTCATCAATTACCAGGTCCATTCCCAGATCATACTTGTTGTTCAGCTTGCCAACTACATCCAAAACCGGCTGAACATCAGGTTGAAATCCTGCCAGGATACTCATTGCAGATATAACCCTACTGAATTTGAGGCCTACGCGAACTTCTGGATATTCCTTTGTCATGATTACATTGTCTTTTTCATCCTTCTGCTCGTAAATACCTGCAATGGTCATGGAGAAGTCAGGTCCGATACCTTCCTTTGCAGTATTCAGATTCAGAGAGAACATTCCAGCACTTGGAGCACCGGTACGCCGCTCAAGGAACAGATTATGGTCGGTATCATATATCCTTATTACGGAATCATTTGCCCTGTAACCTGCTTTTGTGCTGTCGATTCTGTAGGAAAAAGTGGTGTCTGCATCTTCTATATTCAAATTGGTTTTATTAATACCCAGATTTTGGTCTTCAGAGCTGCTTCCTTTGGTGATTATCGCATGGAAGTCCTTCGGCATCATCTGGCTGCTTGTGTTTATCGTGCATATGAGGTCCTTCCTTGCTCCAACAAGAACGATATCATATACCTGTTTTCCAAGTATCACATGCCCGGGGTAGAATTTTCCCTTGCCATATATGCTGTCACTGTCGACATAGATGCCCGGGCCGTTAGTGGTTGTGATTCGTTTACTTCCGAAATACACTTCAGCGTCTATTATTGGATCAATCCTAGAAGTGAAATTGGGGTTCAGGACAGTGTTATACTGCTCCTGCAGCTTGATTCCAACATCCCATCTGGTCGTTCCTGACGGTAAGGTTTCGAAGCTGTAGTATATAGTGGATGGATCAAAATACTTGGGCACATACTGATAATAGTTCCAGAACAGGTTGCCGTTGTAAACCTCATCCAGTATTTTTATATCTGGATACAGCTTCTTCAGCCTTTTGAACGCATAATCACTCTCAATATTGTCGATCTGAGCATCGTTATCCAGGTCAGGAGAACCATCCTGCCAGCTGACTTCAAATCCGGGCGAATTTATGGCCTGCATCGTATAATAATCGAGTGGGTTTGCATCCTCGATAACAATGGGGGTTTTGATGTCTCCAAGCAGCAGGGGCTGTTCATCGCCCTCCGGAGTCCTAACAGTAATAACGTCTCGTGAGTTTGCCAGAAAATCAATAGCCAGTTCTTGTGTGGAGGATTGCCGCCTGTTGATGATCAAGTCCCCCAGTACCTTGATGGTAGCAAAGTCATCCAGTTGCCACCCCTCTTCTCTAGGACGGCATGAAAATCTGAAGGTATTGCTCCCTATTGCCACAGGATCTATCGGATAGGATTTCCTCTCGCTGCCATATCTGTCGTAAACCTTAAGAATAGCCTGCTGCGGCTTACCCAGATCGGTTGGCCTTGGGACACTGTTGTCGAAGACATAGGAAAACTCCATCTCCACAGTAGGGTTCTTATTGACGTCCGTATTACCTTCATCATCGTAGGCCTTTTCAACAGCACTCGTAAATTCGCTCCAATCCTTAAAAGCAACTCCGTCCAACCAGTATACCGGCAACGTAATACTATCCTTATAGATATTCGGGTCTGCCTTTATGACCAAGCTCACTTTGAAGCCAAGAATAAGCCTGTTATAAATATCATCGACCGAATAATCCGCCACAGTGTCATCGGACTTGTCCACTAGTGTAAAATAGCTACGGCCTGTAGCCGATTCAGCATTCGGACCTGCCACTGTCGCCCATGAAGGCCTCTTGGATGCGACAGAATCAGGAAAAAGCTCAAGCCCTTTGATTACATCTCCTACAAATATCTGCGGTGCTGCCGGATCAGTTTGTTTATTATAAGTTCGGTCGCTCTTCTGAAGATTGGCCAGATTCTTGAGATAACCGTACTGAGTATCTATTTCTATTTCAAGCTCCGCTTTTGTACGCCTAAATACAGGCCTTATCTTGAGCTGTCCCTGATTGACTGCGGAGGATGCACCGGTAGTCTTGAAAAAGTTGGCATCCAATACAAGCTCAGTTCCTTCAAAAAAGACCGGTTGATAATCATCTTGATCTTTGATTAATTCAAAACCGACAAATTCGGCATATTTCCCAAAAGGATTATCCTCGGTGTAATCATAGACAAATTTGATCCTATCGGATCGATACACAGCAGTGTTGTCTATCAGAACATTTTTGTCAATATCCGACTTTTTGTGATTCCCTACATTTGAATCAACACGTTCTATATGAAGAACTCCGGGAACGAAATCCTTGTATACTTCCTGATAATGCATTTTCCCATTCTCTATGCCATATGCCTGGCGCTGCATAATCTTTGCCGGCTGTATAATGGCCTGGTATTCCTTCAAATGAAGGGTAATGTCACTGATCACAGGCCTTGTCTTGCAGTAATACAGGCTGCGTGAAGCAAGGAATATGCTGTTGTAACTGGCTACATAGGGGTTGTTTTTGAAAACCTGCATTTCATACCCGCTAAGGTCTTTATATCCCTGTATCTGCTTGGAATTGGACTTTTCTGATATAAATTTCTTATGACCATAGCCAAATATCAAGCTGTAATCATACCTGCCATTTTGGTCACCGCTCCCATGGTTCATGTAATTAAAGCTAATAGAATCAATTCCGCCAAGGCTCCCGATATCATAGCCCAGTTTCTGGTCGGAGTAGTTGTTGGTATAATCATAAAACAGGCCATTCCCGGCAACCTGCGGTAAAATGGCATTATCTGAGCTATATCCGGCTTTCAGGAAATCCTCACCTGTAAGGATCCATTTCGCTTTTTCCGGTGAGTGGCCATAAGGACTAAGCTTTTCGGCATTGATATTTATCGGTTCTGATGATGTAGCCATGAGTACGCTGCCGTTATTATTAGCAGGATGCCTCTTGCTTGTGACATCAGCGTTTATAGCATCGGTGACAGGTATCGTTACTGTTACAGCGCCAGCCCCATTGTTAACCTGAGCATTGTTTCTATCCAAGGCTATGGTAAACTGACGTTCTTTGCTCCTTGCCGGGTTTTCTAAGATATTAACATAAACAGTTTGAGCAGCTGTTCCCGGTGTAAAGAACAGTTCCTCCATACCGGGCCCATAATCAATACCAGACAATGCCGTTCCCTCTTTTGTTCCAATAATAACAGAAGCATTATGATGCAGTCCGCCGGTTCTTTTTACAACAACAGATGCCCGTCCGTCCTTCACTGAAGCCGTACCTTCTTCAATGAAGAAAGTGGATGCTTCTGGAGCCTCATCGTCAACAATATTGGCATAGGCCATGTAGAATTCACCCCTACTGGCGCCATTTTTAGGCTGTCCAAGGGCAAAAAGCACTTGTTCCTCACTTTCGGACAATTGATCATTTAATGGGATCAGATAAAGGTACTTTATATATTCACCTTCATTGAAGACCAGAGTAGTTTCAGAACCGGGCACATTATACAGAAATTTATCATATTGCGCTTTTAGATCCTCCACCTTGTCCTTGTCTACTGTCTTCCAGTCAGGTCTGTCGCTTTCTTCTCCAAAGTAGATATTTCGAGCCTCTCTCAAGGAGCCTGGAGTCTTTCCGCTACCTTCGCCTACAGTGACAGTTGACCCCGGTAAATATACACTTGCTGGTCCAGTGGTAACTGGCGTTGTCAATGCCTCTTCAGCAGATACTTGACCGGATACTTCTAGTTGTTCCGCTGGATGCTGTTCCACTGGTGGATGTTCATCAGATGTTTGTCGCGCTTCTGGCTGTTCCGCTGACTCATCACCGGGTTCGCTGATATTAATGGTGGCATTATCCCCCACAGCTTCTATTAACGGTGATGAAGCTTCATTTTTATCAATAGTATTCTTATCAGAATTTTCATAAACCCTAATAACATAATCTTTGCCATATTCGGCGCTGATATCTATCACTTTAAAGTCAACAGAGACCTTGCCAAGCGTCCCTCCCTGCCTGACAACGGGTATTTCCAGGAACTCCTGGTTCTCCCGAATTTCAAATTGTGTCCCTACAAAGTTGAATAATCCATTAGGAAAATTCTCGATCCATTTTTCATCACCTATGATGGCTTGTCTCAATTCATCCTGTGTTTTCTTACTTAATTGATTCAAGCCAGCATTACTTTCGCTTTCCATTTGTTCAAAGGCTTTTTGCAGCTCTTCAGATATGAAATTATTTTCGACAGCGTATATCGGTACAATAGATAAGAAAAATGAGACTATTAGAGTAAGTGTAATTACCTTTTTAAACATTGGTAACCTCCTCTAATTTTGATCATATGAAATTCTTCATGTAGACATTTTATCACATAAAGCGACAGTTTTCTCAAAAAATATCCTTCACATTTCCCTTAGAGATTTACATATTCACTCATCCTCAATAAAGTCAATTCGCTTCGCTCAGGAAGTCATGTGGAGACTGAACTCCACCTGACCAAGGGAGTTAATAAATAGACGTCAGCGTATTATGAAAACGTAGATAATTATCTTATTGATGATGCGGATCAAATTTTATGTTACATACTACATAATGTAGGATAATATCGTGATAGGTAACAATAAACATAAAACTTAAATAAATATTTGCATTAGTATAAAACATGTAATAAAATAAGCGTTGAAATGTCTGAATATTATGGTATTGTTTTCTGAACAGGGGAAATTGTTGTGGTTGGAGTGGCTAAAAAACCATATTGTCTAATACTTTTCATCTTGGTTATATTGATTACGGTACTACAAATTGAAGTTTTTGCTACAACGCCAAATGTTTTATTTGCAGATGGCTTTGAGAGCGGAAACACGAATAGTGGTGGTTGGACGAGCAAAGGCTGTGAAAATCAAATCCTTGTAAGGTATGCAGGTTCTAGAGCGGCTATGTTCAACTTAAGTGACCATTGGAAAAATCCTACTCAAATGGCTTGCTTGTGGGCGACAACACCGGTAGGTTCAATCCTGATAAATCACTGACCAGAGCAGAAGTGGCGGCAGTATTTTGCAGAGTGATGAACTACAGCCAGAGACCGGAGGTCGTTGTGAAGGACCCGGGCACATTAGACCCAGGCACTACACCTGCAAGGTTCATTGGAGAAGAATTGGGTGCAACAGTAATCTGGGATAAGGACAAAAAGACTGCGATCTTTGAACTGAGTAATTATTTTCTTAATTATCAATAAAGAAACTTCTCATAAAACCGTAACCCTCGGTTTGAATATCTGAATAGTTGCCGAAGCCAGCATATCTTATGCAGAAAACCGAATGATCCACATCAGGTGTTATTAAAATGAATCCTATCATATCTTTGCCTTTTGATGTTTTGATTTTGCCAGCGAATATTCTGTAGTCTCTCTGACTTATTCTGTTTTCATATACCTCCATCAATTCCGCGTCTTTGGTCAACTCATCTTCTAACTGGCTATAGCTGTCTGAGTCTCTTATGCGTACAGATAGATATCGTTCGGGAGTTTCTATCAGATATTCAACATCAGTATCTATTGCAGGGTAATGCTCGCTATCAAATAAGTTGCTATTATATGGCGTATTAGCAATTGTCAATGTAACACCAAACTCTGTTTCAAAACGTTCACGAGCAAATGGCCCGGCTCTTCCGTCCACTATATCTTCGAAATCTAATTCATCATCGACTATCTTTACCCTGTCTCCATCCCACATAATACCTTTGCCATCAAACTTTTTATCCTGTGAAATTGCCTCCAGAATACTCAGTTCCTTATTTTCAATTTTAGAATCTGGTAGTTCATCGGGCGGGTCCTTTTTCTTCCTGTCAGGTATTGAATTGTTGTTGCAGCCTGTTATTGAAACTAGAGTTAACAAGGTTAAGATAGCAATTATTTTTTTCAACATTTTTATACCTCCAATTAATTAAAAAAATCTGTTGTTGTACTTAATATTTTGTCTAAGCTAAATGAGTCAATTTCATCCTGTGCAATTTTTAGATACTCTTTATATGCGTTTGGAAAAACCTCTTTTATATAATTTATTTTATCATCAGTATTACTCATGCCAGCTTCGAAGAAATGTGCAAAAGCTTCTATTGAAATACTTTCTTTTGTATAATAGCCTTGTTCTTCGTGAGTCCACTTTCCTGCGCAACTCTTATTAGAAAGTCCTGCTATGATATCTGATAAAGCACATTTATTATCAGGATCAGCCCAGAGTTCCTTACTGATTTTTTTATATGTAGCAGTAATATCCAAGTTCCCCTTTACCATTACATTATACAAGTATTTATTAAAATCGGCCTTAAGTGAATCATAAAACTTGTATGATCCATCTATAGAGCTCCAGCTATCTTTATCTGATAAATCATCGATCATATGTCCCATTTCATGAAAATATGTGGATCCCGGACCACGTGTATTTGTAATGTCATTAGTGGAATTATATAAAATGCCACCTTTGCTAGAGCTGTAATGAGCTACACCGGCATGTTTATCATCTAAGATTATTAGCTTTTTTAAAAATAATTCATAAAGCTCCTGAGAAACAGGTTCAGCAGCACTATCTGCCCTAAATTCGAGTACTTGTTCATATGTAAGTCCAATCATGCTGTCAGTGCACTCCGCTATGTTCATTTTATAGCTCGTAACATATATCTCAGTTATATCATCTAGTGTGTTTGCCAAAGACATAAAATTTTCCGATAGAGAGTGCAAATTATTTTCTAAGGATCTAAACTTGACATTGATTAACAAGTCTGTTATAGATAATTCAGCTAAATACTCCAGCCTTTTTGCGATTGAATATATGGAATAAGTATAACTATTTATTTTATTTGAGAATACAATCATTCGTTGTGAGTGACTTGGAAATTTCGTTGTTTCTATTGCAAACATCAACACAAACACTTCCTAGCAATACAGTAATTTTATACACTTATTGTAATGTAAGTTATATAGATATGTAAACGGAAACTGACAAAATGCAGGACATATTGGATAAACAACACAAATACGGCTATTGAATGCAACGGTATTCAACACTAAACAAAATTATGTTACATTTATGTTATATGATAATGCTTTTAATGCCATAGTACTGAGTATTTAAGCAAAAACCTATGACAGTGTACAAACAGCAATAGACGATGCAAACAGGTTTCTTAGGGGGGATTTAGGTGACGATAATTATTAATGAGATATGTCTAATGGTTTTGATATAATAAAGGAGTTGGAAACAAATGGTGTCAAGGAATAATCTGGTAAGCCTGTATTTGTATATGGAACAAAAGTGGCAGCAAGTGAATCGGTAACCTCCAGCTACTGTCAATATGTCAAAAAGGTTAATGGTAATGTAATGGTTTATTCTTGACACTTTCATACAAGTAATGTAAATTTATATTGCATAATTATGGTGGCGTTACCATAAAGCATATCAAATATGACTGATGTGCCAGTAACCATAATTAAAATATACTCAAGGGGGATTTTATTGTGAAAAAGCTAGTGTGCATATTTTTGATAATCGGTATTGCTGTAGCTATGATAATGCCTGTATCCGCTGCTAATGAGATACCGCTGAAAGTGATGGTCAATGGCAAAAAGCTGTATTTCCCTGACGCAAAGCCTTTTATAGATGAAAACGGAAGAACGCAGACGCCTGCAAGGTTCATTGGAGAAGAATTGGGTGCAACAGTAAGCTGGGATCAGGATACAAAGACAGCGACCTTTGTAAGAGGAGACAATAAGCTTGAGATATATATAGGTAAAAAGGAATACAAGCTGGATGGACAAGTGAAGCTGATGGATACGGAGGCCTTACTGAGCGAAAACAGGACCTTTGTACCGGCCAGATATGTGGCTGAGGCCTTTGGCGCAACAGTTGAGTGGCGCGGTGCGACCAGGACGGTAAGCATCAAGATAGAAAAGCCAATTGAGGAAACCGGAGATACAAAGAATATAAATGGATTTATCGTGCCAAAGGATCTTGATCTTTCTGTTGTTACTGCATCAACTAGTGAATATATTGAAACCAAGTTTTTTATTAGCTTTTATAAAAATAATGTAGAAAAACAAAAGGATGATTTGGAAGATATACTTTTGCAAAGGTTGAGTGAAAGCACAGTAAGAGGGATAATGGATCATATACGTCCCAAAATGGAACCTGAAGATATCATTGAAGAGAAAATGTTTTTCGATGAAAAAACTGGACAGTATATCATTGTTGCAAGAGCAGTGGCTGAGACAATTGCTATCTATTTATATAGACCAGGTATGAATCCGTAATAATAGTTGTTCAGGGAGGTCATTCATAATGAAAAGACTGTTGAGTCTTATTCTATCTTTGCTTATACTAACATCATTATTACCGCCGGTCATTCAGGCCAAAAGCTATGGAAGTGCACAGGCGGCAATAGACGACGCGAACAGGTTTCTTAAGGATAATCTTGGTATACAAGGATATTATAAAACTAAGGCTAAAGGCAGGAATATAATAGAAGAATATGCTAAAGATGGCGTTAAGGGATTATCAGGCAAATCAGTATTTGTCTACGGGACAAAAGAGGCAGCAAGTGAATCGGTAACCCCAAGCTATCGCAAATCTGTCAAAAAGGTTAATGGTGTTGATGTATACCGTGCCTTCGGTTTTGCAAGAGATGGCTCGGTGTTCTCAAATCCTAGTTTTCCAAAGGATAACGAGGGCAGTGAAGACACTAATAAGAAATGGGTGAAAGAACCATGGGGCCCAGGTAAAAATAAAGTATTACAGACAGAAAGTGGGCAGATTGAAGAAATTAGAATGACCTCTGGAGTTTTGGATTATGTTAAGGATTGGATTAAAGACCCGTCTTTCGATCTAGATGTTATTGTAAATGCAACAGGTGACCCCGGCTTCATAGCAAATCAGGCCTTGAAAATTCCTACAGGCCTTAAGGATAACTTCCATGATTTCCTTTATGTAATACAACCGCCCACAGAGCATGTATGGGGGTTGGGTATTGCATTCTACTATTGGGATGACAACGGAAGCCCTCACCTGAATTACAGGTCATTCCGCCTGCAGCCCTATGGCGGGGATATAGCGGCGGAATATGAACATGGTGCAGAACCCCCTGAGAGTGCAGCTAAAGGGACAGATATCACTGTGGGTGTGCAGGTCACTTCAAAGTTCGGAACCGACATCACCGATGTTCCATATAGATGGGTGATCACGATGCCGGATGGTACACCGCTGATGCCATCTGTGGGAGACGAGGAAAAAGATGCTCTAGCATTCACAGGCGATTCACCCGTGCAAAGCGGCGTGCTTAGCTTTACGGAGGAGAATAATAAAGAGGCATGGCTATATGCATCCTTCAAAATGCCAGAAGACAGTAATGTAAGGGTAAGGTTTGAAGTAAATAAGGACGGAACCGATCCTGAAGAGGCTATCCTGGAAAACAATGTGCTGGAAAGTGTGATAGAGAAGGAAGTACCTCCTCCAGAGGAAATTATTGTTCCCATTGATATTGGTGACTCAAGAGGTAGACTGAAAGCAGAAGAACGAGGCAATGAGAAGTTTGACGTATTAGAAGGAATACCTGTTACAGAAGAATTGTATACACAGATCGACGCCAAAGAATACCTGAGCGAATTGATCTGTACTCCTAAAACAGGCAATAAAGAAGAAACTATTACTGTCAGCAGAACATATAAAAAAACTTGGAAGGATCCCGATACCACAGCCCCGTGCACGGACTGTACAGATGGCTCCATAGACGACCCCGAAAATCCAGGGACATCTATAGACTGTTCTTGCACTGATGGTATTAAAACAATATCCGGCTCATGGCATTATAATGTGCCGCAGGAAATCACAAAGACCTACACTGTCAAAAGAAGTTACAGCTACTATGAGATAACGCAGTTTGCTATGTATGAACTGGCAGGGGCCAGAGTGGACAACGATGTACTAGCAGATGGAGGAGTTGATATCGGTGTCAATACAGGCAGTTATATCGGCCCTGAAATAGTAGAATTCATATATAGTACTGAGTTGAATGATCATATAATAGTCGACCCATTTGTTGAAACCATGCAGGGCGGATCTGTACTAACGCTTCCAACAGTTGATTACGCAGGATCAAATGTCGATGAAACTACAGTCGATTGGGGTACCGAGGTTGAGGCGGCCTTCGGCCAGTTCCATATGAAAAATGATTCATTGATAATAAATTTTAGAAAAATCGGAGTTCCTGAATCCGAAACTGAAAAGACGATTGTTCAGGCGAAAAAAGATGACAGAGACAGTGGAAATGCTCCTTTACCGAGCGAAATACCTCAAAGCCAGGTTACAAACAAAAACGCACTATATAAAAAGGATCTTGCAGTATTAAGAGAAACGCTTAACGGGACATATGAGACAACAGGCACTGTTACCTACAGAAGGCTTGCTAAAAACATAAATCCGACAAAGAATGAATTGGTTACCAGTGACATTGATGGAATTAACCCTGTTATAGTCCATACACCGGTGGTATGTAACTCAGGCGTAAAGGATTATGACAGCCAGCAGTTGGGGGCAAAGGAAGAGAAGCGTTCTGATTTGATACTGGGAGAGGATGCTTCGCTGGTGTTCCGGACAGATGGAGTAATGCATCGTGAAATAAAGGGATATGGAGCAAGAAGCTACAATAAATATGTAGAATCCAAATATGTCAGGTTCCCATTTGATACATACATAGAAGATACATCGGATTATGTATTTGTTCCCGGGAATGAATGGCATCAGATAGATAAGTCATGGGATTATGTCAGTATAAAGGTGCCTGTATGGGTGGACGAAAAGGATTATATTGTCAACTTCAAAACTGTTGCGATAAATGCCCCGGACGATATCGGAGCTCCTGATGCCGACGGAAGTGGGCAGGAGTATATGGCAAACAAGGGTATTAACAATTATGTAGCGTACCGGGACAGTAAGGTGAGGGTAGTCGGACAGGTGCGCAATTTCAGGATAACTGACATAGGTGACTATCCGCTGTGGGAGAATGTATTCAGGAAAAAGACAGGCAGTTCGTCTCATACCGGTAAAAATTACACTGTGGGGAATGCTCTCGGAGGGAACCCAGAGCCATACACGCTGTCAATCATGGAAGGTAGCCATCCTAAACAGAGTGACAGAGGCGCGATTAAGACAGGATATTCATTCAAGTTCACGCTTGAAACAGTGGGTGAATATTTTGAAGACAATGACTACATAAGGATAAAACCCTCCTTCTATTATGTAAACAAGGACGGCACAGGCAGGAAAGCGGTAAATATCTTCTATAATGAATATTTCAACGGCAAAGACAATATTCTAGTGAGAATAGGGAGCGCCAAGGACAAGGATAACAAGCATGTGATCGTAAACACTGATATATATAGAAATATGCCTGGGAATGACATAAAAAGCACCTGTCAGCTAAGAGGCATAACAGAAAAACAGTTTAAGGGAGTGAAGACTGATATCGGATCATATGATGAGATATCGCTTTCAAAAGATATGAGGCTATTCATCGGTAATCCAGTCAGTTCTCAATTTGCAGTTGGATCAGAAGAAGCAAAACGTGAGCAGAAGTCGGAACAGCGATGGTACGGCGAATACAAGCTACCGGACAAGCTATATGTAACGACATTATCAGAATCAGATATGGTAAACCACCCGGAAGCACAAGACGGCATAGACGGCAGGGAGAGCTTCTGGCTGAAGGATGGTTACATCATAGTAAATTTCCGGATAGAAACACTTCAGGATGTTGGCGAAGGCTCTAATATCCCGGTTCTGGGATACTGGCATGCAAACGATAACAGGTGGGAAGCAGAAGGCTTTAGCTATCAGCAGGAGGATCACTACGGGAAAAAGTTCAGTCTTCGGAATGGCGATGTTGTGTTCTATCATGCAGGCAAGAAATCATCGGATGATTACAAGGTCGGAGGCAACAGATAAATATTTAATGAATGGGGTAAATGTATTGTGATATTATTTCTAATAGGTGATACACAGGAGAGGGAGTATAGACTCCCCAACTCCGCGGAGGAAGGAGAAGTATTTGAAATCCTTCTTGGCGAAAGTCGAGGATTAAAAAATACTGCTGCTTTGAAGTATATCAGCGGTTCATGGGATTTGATTCGCCGGCCAAACCTGGTATTTACAGTCCAGGGACAAGAGGTCGCGGGAAAGAAGCTTGAGCTTCGTGATCTTATACAGATCAGCTGCAGCACGTGCCAGTATCTACTTTATGTGACAGATGTTAAAAATGGACAAATGCGGAAATACCAATTGTTTGATAACAAAATAACCGTTGGCACGGATGATTCCAATACTATTATCTATAAAGCTCCATTAGTCTCGAAAAACCATCTGGTCATTTCCTCTGAGGAAAATGCGGTGTCTGTCAAAATAAAGGATAAGCAGGGAATGCTATTTATTAACGGTGTTAAAACACAATCGTCAATGTTGGCTTTCGGGGACATCATAACTGTCATGGGATTGAAATTAGTTTATTTGGATAAGCTGATTGCAGTAAATGCACCTGAAGGGCTAATGGAGTGCAAGCTAACGGCTGAAAAGCAGCAAGCACCTGGAGTCGGCGCAGCAATGGCCGCATTAGCTACTGATGGCGGTACTGAGGAGACATCTGATGAAGATAAACCAGTCGAAGTAAATCATTTCCAACGTTCACCTAGAATCATCAAAGTGATGGATGCGAACCCTCTACAAATTGATCCACCACCAGCTCCGATAAAAGCCCAACAGCAGCCTGCATTCCTAAGAATGGGTCCATCTATGCTGATGGGTGTTGCCATGCTCGTCAATACCATGATGATGCTGTATTCCGGGAATCAGGATCCTGCCTCATTTATCAGCAGGATTGCTATGTCTGGTGCAATGCTAGCAGGAATGATATTGTGGCCTATAATGACAAATATATACCAAAAGTTTGATTTGGCTGCGAAAGAGAGAAAGCGCATCAGAAGATACAGGCAGTACATGAAAAAGAAATTCGGAGAAATGGAAGATAGATTTGAAAGCAACCGTAAAATACTGCTTCTGACTTATCCGGACCCCGCAGTTTGTATTAACCGTATAGTCAATATGGACCGTAGGATATGGGAAAGGATGCCGCTACATGAGGATTTCCTTGAGATGAGGCTCGGCTCTGGTACAATCTCGAACCCCATCAAGTCGAGTGTTCCTGAAGACCACTTTACAATGGAGGATGATTATCTTCTCGAAGAGCTCAAGGATGTCAACAAAGCCTTTCTTTATATGAAGGACGTATCGATACATGTTTCGCTTCGCGAAAATAAGATCGTAGGATTAATCGGCGACAGGAAAATGCTGCTTGAGCTTGCAATGTCAATGATAGTACAGATAACCGCTCTTCATTGCTATGATGAAGTCAAGCTGTTTGTCATTTACCCAGAGCATGAAGAAAGCAAGTGGGAGTGGGTAAAACACCTCCCTCATGTATGGGCGCCTGGAAAATCGGCAAGATATGTGGCGACAAATAGTGAGGAGGTAAAGGAAGTATTCCAGCACCTCAATGGGATAATCAGGCAGAGAGATGAAATAGCCAAAGAATCCGAGGGCAAATCAGTACCAAAGCTGCCGCATATCGTAGTACTCATAGCTGACGAGAAGCTAGTGGAGAACCAGCCTGTAATGCGGTATCTTACATCACTTGGCGAGGACTATGGTGTTTCATCCATACTGCTGTTTGAACAAATGGGGTTACTGCCTAAGGAGTGCAGCGCTTTTGTACAATGTAGCGAGACCGAATGCAGCTTATACCACAGGGACAAGCCAGAGGCAGGAATGGTGGAATTCAAACAGGACAGCCTGGTTGGCCAGGATATGATGAAATACTCACGTCAAATGGCAGCTATAAAGATAAAGGAAAATTCAGCCACGCTGTCAATACCGTCAAGCCTTTCCTTCCTGGAGATGTACAAGGTTGGATCGGTAGATCAGCTGGATATAAAGAGAAGATGGCGTGAAAACCATGCATATAAATCACTGGAGGCGCCTCTTGGATATATGGCTGGAGAGGTCCCATTCCTTTTAAATATACATGAAAAATTCCATGGACCCCATGGTCTTATTGCAGGTATGACAGGTTCAGGAAAAAGTGAATTCATAATTTCATTCCTCTTATCCTTGGCGGTCAATTACCATCCATATGATGTTTCCTTTATACTAATCGACTATAAGGGCGGCGGCATGGCGAACTGCTTTAACGGGGTACCGCATGTATCCGGTACTATTACGAACCTTGGCGGCAATCAGGTCTATCGTTCGCTAGTGTCGATCCAAAGTGAGCTGAAAAGAAGGCAAAGCATATTCGCACAATATGGCGTCAACCATATTGATAAATATCAACAGCTATATAAAAACAACAAAGCAAAGCAACCATTACCTCATCTGCTAATAATATCAGATGAGTTTGCCGAGCTTAAAAGCCAACAGCCTGAGTTCATGAATGAATTGGTCAGTGCAGCTCGTATCGGTCGAAGCCTTGGTGTTCATCTAGTATTGGCAACACAGAAGCCAGCCGGCGTAGTGAATGATCAGATATGGAGTAACACAAGATTCAGAATCTGTTTAAAGGTTCTTGACAGAAGCGACAGTAACGAGATGATAAAAAAGCCTGACGCAGCATCCATTGTTCTACCAGGCAGATGTTATGTCCAGGTAGGTAACGATGAGATATATGAACTGGTGCAATCCAGCTGGAGTGGTGCTCCATATGTACCAGGTGACAAAATCGAAAATGATGACGAGAAACAGATTAGCATAATAGATATATGTGCAAGGCCTATCAGAACTGTATCATGCAAAAAAACAACTGCAAAGGGAACCAAAACTCAGCTTGAAGCAATTGTGGACCATATTGCAGAGGTATCTACGAAAGATGCAATAAAGCCCCTCAAGCTCTGGCTGGATCCACTTAAGGAAATCATCTGTCTGGATGAGGCTGATAATCGCCCAGGCGGCTGGAACGGGGAGGGCTGGGACAAAGTTGATCACTGGCTAAATCCCATCATCGGAATGGCAGATAACCCTTACCAACAGGTTCAACTTCCTTTATCAGTCGATATTGGAAACGAGGGACATTTGATACTGTATGGATCTCCGGGCACAGGAAAGACAACCTTCATACAGACCCTCATATATGCCATGGTCAAAAACTATACCCCGGATGATATTAATATTTACATACTCGACCTGGGCGGAAGGACCATGGGATATTTCGGTGATCTTCCTCATGTCGGCGGAGTAGTATATGCCGACGATACAGACAAGCTTGAAAAACTTCTAAGGTTACTGAACCGTGAGCTTGAGAGCAGAAAGAAAACATTCTCAGAGATTGGTGTTGGAAACATTAAGTCATATATGGATTCTACAGGAAAGAAAATTCCCGTCATGATGATGGTAATCGACAATTATTCTGTTTTTTCAGAGTTATTTGATGATTACGAAAACGTAATCATATCTCTCAGCAGGGATGGCGGAAACTACGGTATTTATCTTGTCATAACCGGAAGCAGTGTCGATTCGGTCAAGAGCAGGATCCTTCAGAATGTTAAGCTTATGAT
This sequence comes from uncultured Oscillospiraceae bacterium, assembly GCA_964512095.1. Lineage (GTDB taxonomy): Bacteria > Bacillota > Clostridia > Acetivibrionales > DTU013 > DTU013. The sequence continues at coordinate 20,184 of CAZEIH010000021.1, read as the reverse complement.
AGCACTCCAGCTCAATGACAGGTTCGATTATGCCGGTGTAGTGGGTAAGTCGGACATCCTGCCTGATTCCACAAAGGGGCGTGGCCTTGCAAAGGGAGATCCCCCACTGGAATTTCAGACAGCATTGGCGGTAGAGGCCGAAAATGATGCAGACAGGGTCAATAAATTAAGGGAGATATTCCGTACAATGAAGTCAAAGTGGAAAGGAAGCATGGCAAAACCTATTCCATTTGTTCCTGAACAAATAATTTATGAGGAATTTTGTAACAACGGGTATGTAAAAGAGCTCATTAGTACCGGTAATTTGCCGTTTGCCTACGATATTACAGAAGCTGAACTGGTTACGTTGCCACAGAGTTCGATATCATATGCTATTTTGGGCTATGACGGCACAGGCAAGACCAATCTACTTAAAGTGCTGTTCAAGATAATGAGTATTGCTGGCGGATATAGAGTGTATGTAGTGGACAATTCTAAAAAACAGATGGGTGCTTTCTGCAAAAAGCAAATGCATGAAGCGTATGTCAGTAGCAAATCCGAGCTGGAAGATCTGTTAGATCATCTAAATACAGAATATTTAGCCGTCAAGGAAGCTGCAGCAGCCACTGAAAATGATATAGATGATGTCCCGGCTGAATTTACCCAGGGAGAAAGGATAGTAGTGCTTGTTGATGATTATGGATGCTTCTATGATATGTTGTCTGAAACATATGTAAATATTATGGAAGAAATAGTCTCGAATGAGTCCGGATTCAATATACAGTTCATATTCACAGTGAATCCCATGGATCTTTCCATGTACCGTACTGATACGCTTTACAGATATGTTTTTACCGGTATGCAAGGTATACTGCTAGGTGGGCGTGTGGACTCGCAACAGGTTTTCAATCCCAACATGAGCTACAAGGAACAGGATATGCAGCTTGATCCAGGTAATGGCTATATATTTGAGAAGAACAGTTATAAAACAATCAGAATACCTGAAGTGTGAGGATGAGTATACATTTAATAATGAAGGGGAGAAGGTATAATGGAAAAACTGTATGTTGAAGTTCTTGTGCCATCTACGGGTGGGAAATATGACTTTTTGCTGCCTTCTGTTATGAATATTGGTGTGGCAAGAGCCCTGATATCACAAGCAGTATATGAACAGGGAGCAGGTGCTTTAGAAGGCAGGGAATATTTAAAGCTTGGATTGAAGGAGAAAGGTTGCTATCTGGATGAGCACCAGACCCTCGAGCAGGCAGGGATACAGGATGGAAATGTTCTAATCCTGGTATAGGTGTATTGTATCTGAAGCAAACTCGAGTCAATAGATAAAACATGTTGAAATTTATATACATAATGTGATATAATTCGATAGATTTCACACGAGAGGAATTAATAACCTATTATGTAATCGGTTATAGGGATAGGGGAGTAAAAATGAGTGTTAAATTAATGGGGTCAAGAAAAAACACCAGATTGATTATGATTATTGCCATAGTTGTGTTGGGACTAGCGGTATTGATAATGCCTGTATATGGTTTATACAGGTTCCGAGTAATCGAGCAGCAGCATGATGTTGAGATTCAGCAGATGCAGGACCAGCTCGATGAGTGGCAGCAAAAGGTCGATCAAGTGGAACAGATGAAAACATCGGTTTATATTCCTAGAAAGGATATTAGTACATTTTCTATTATAAAAGAAGATATGCTAAAAAAGATTGAAATATATACATCCATACCACAGGAATTTTATCTATCAGAAAATGATTTTGGCAAGATGACAACTATCACACTGTTAAAAGATCTTCCTGTAATGATAGATGTGCTTATTGATGAAAGAATTGATTCGGATATCAGAGAAGACGAATTCAACATGTTCTTACTACCCAGTAATCTGAAAGCTAATGAAATGGTTGACGTTCGTATAACATTCCCTAATGGTGAGGATTATGTCGTTCTTACAAAAAAGAAGGTCTGTGGATTAAGCCTCAAGAAGAATACCATTTGGATATGGCTTAATGAAAAAGAGATCCATAGGATTAGCAGCGCTATTATTGATGCATATATGAATCCAGGAACAAAGCTTTATGTTCTAAAGTATGTGCAGCCGGAGACTCAGGATGCGATTAATCCTACTTATATAGTAAATGAGCATGTAATGGAAGTAATGCGGACAAGCCCGAACAAGCTCAAGCTTGCTAAGGAAGAGCTGGCGATACAGGCTAGAAAGCTTATGGAGGAAAGACTTAAGGCTATAGCCCCTGAGAGCGTGAGTGCTGTAGAATCCAACATTAACACAGATGCCAGCACACGAAAAACTGAGGATGATCCTGAAGATAATCAAGACAAGGAATTCAATGGAGACGTTGATTCTGATTCTGACTCTGATGATTATACCTCAGACATAAGTAACAGTGAAGATGTAACTGAGAATCAGGAGGGAAGTTCATTAAATGTCGGATACAATTAAGTTGAGTTTTGCAGGTTCATACAAATGCGATCTTATCATGTATCTATCCAGGATACTTCATGTAGCGGGGAAAAAGGTTGCAATAGTTGATATGTCTGAGGAGCAGATGTTTCAGTATTGTCTACCGTTAGCATTTACCAGCGACCGTATGGTTACCTACAGGGATATTGATGTTTACTACAAGATAAAAGATGAAGAGGATTACAAATCTATAGTATCAGAGAAATATGATGTGATACTTATTGATGTGGGCTTTAATAAAGAAATGGTAAGGTTATTTATAAAATCCGATTACTGCATTTTCGTCACAGATCCCGAGATTCATAATGTTCAGATGATGAAGGATTTCGTTGAAATTTTCTCTGAAACCGCCAAGGAGATGGACGAAGACAAAAGCGCCAGTCTACTTAGAATCTTCCGGGATATGTGTCAGGGTAAAATAGGTTACAAGTATATCACTAGCATCATAGACTCACCAGCTCCGCAGAAATATATAGGAGAATATGTCTTTAATATAGATGAGGGTGACTGGAGGCTGAGGCTCCATTGCCAGTACGACCACATAATTAAATTTAGGAAGCTGTCAAAGGAATACAAGATAATGTTTACAGATATGCTTGATGCATTTTTTGGAACAGATAAAAAGCAGATTAGAAAATCCATCAGTAAGGCTGAGAGGGGACGTTAAAATGCTTGTAACATTTTGGAGTAATTATCATCAAAGCGCTACCACAAGCAATGCAGCAGCTCTTTCCGTGATGATAGCGTTGGAATACAGACTCAGGCTGCTTATAACACACAATCAATATGAAAGAAGTGGATTGGAGACAACCTTCCTGGATCGTCAGTATGTAAAAAACGAGCTGGTGAACAGCAGGGATGTCGGCATTGATGCTCTTAGCGGCTTTGTACGCTATAACAAGGCTGACAAGGATAATATACTGACGTTTACAACTACACTTATAAATAAAAAGCTAGATATGCTACCGGGCACGACTACCACAAATAAGGAGCTCTATATTAGAGACATGTCAGATGTTATAGAGAATCTGCTTGCTGCGGTAAAGGAGACATATGATCTTGTCGTGATTGATGCATCCGGGGAAAATGAACTGAATGAGAAAATAATCGAACAGTCAGATCTTATTATAGTTAACCTGACTCAGAACTACAACGCTCTGGATCATTTCTTCGAGAATTATGTTAAGCTATCTGAAAAGTGCATTTTCCTTCTGAGTAGGTATAATAAGGATTCTAGGCTGAACAAGAAAAACATTATAAGAAAATACAATTTAAAGGATAAGCTTGCAGTAATACCATATAATATTGAGTTTTCTGATGCAGCTATGGAGGGGAAGATTATTGATTTCCTCATAAGGAACCTCAGGGCCGATAAGGATGATCTCAATTTTGAATTAATGAATAGCCTTCGTATAGCAGTTGAGCTTATTCTGAAAAAGCTTAATGTAAATATAGAGTTAAAAAAACTGGGAGAATAGTGCATAACGAATCATGCTGAATGTATTTTTAATTTGTCTACTGGTGGCTGGTATCATTGGTGGAGCGTATTTCTACTTTAATAATAAAAGTGCAAAGGCCTATCATGCTTATGATGTAGATGAGGATCGTTTCCAAATCAAAAGCTTGGTAGAATTTGTGCAGGAATCCTTTAATGATATCCTGAAGCTAAATCTGCAAACGATGAACATCTCAAGAGATGAATACGAAAAAAGGATGCAGAGCAAGAACCAGCTTAGGATAGCACTAAAGAACTGTATTTTTGGCGATTTAAATGCAAAAAACTTTGTAAAAAGCTATATCAGGGACATTTTGTTAAAGTCATATAAAATAGATGAAGATAACATAGACAAGGTTATCCATTTTAATAGTCCTGTCGATTTGAGCATACAGGATAAATTTGAGATCCTCCTTTATTTAAATAAAAAGGATCACGGGTATCGGGCCCTGGAGAAGATAATTTCCGATAACGAGCTTGACAGACCAAGGATGGAGGAGGGCGAGGAGTCCATCAAGTTCATTATAACAGAAGAGGACATAGACAATGTATACAAGGAGAATGTAAAAAGGCGCATACAGTTCGAAGACAAGCTGAATATCATTGTGCAAAGGGTATATCAGCTATATAAGGGATATAGTGTTGTTGACGAAATACGTGATATGAAAATCGACGGAGTCAGTGGTGGTGTTTCAGGTATCCCAGGGAGCTTTTTCCAGGAGATAAATTATAGCAAGGACTTGCTTACAAGGCTGCCCTGCGCATATGATAGCGTTTGGATATTCTTCAAAGGAAAGACGATTCATCTTCCTTTTCTTTCATTTGGATCTGAAAGGGAACTAATACGTGTTTGCAAAAATATTTACAGATATAATAATCCAGGTCAGTTGTCGGAGACTAACGGCTATATGGTTAACGAGCTCAAGGATGGGTGCCGTGTAGTTGTTGCCAGACCCCCCTTCTGTGAATCCTGGGTGTTTTTTGTCAGGAAGTTTGATAGCGCGCCAAATAAAAGGTTGAATGAACTGATACAGGATACTAATAATCAACTGCCAATAAGCTGTCTGAGGTGGCTTATAAAAGGCTGTAGGGTAACTGCAGTTACTGGGTCCCAGGGCACAGGAAAAACTACGCTGCTGATGTCGATTGTTAAGTTCATAAATAATACCTTTACTTTAAGAATTCAGGAAATGGCGTTTGAGTTGCATTTGAGAAAGCTGTATCCAGAACGGAATATCGTATCGTTCCGTGAGACGGCGTCGGTATCGGGCCAGGAGGGGCTGGATCTCCAGAAGAAGACTGATGGTACCGTGAATATACTGGGCGAAGTTGCAACGGCTCCGGTTGCCAGCTGGATGATTCAGATGGCACAGGTTGCCAGCCTTTTTACGATATTCACCCATCATGCCAAGACCTCTGAAGACCTTGTGCTTGCGTTGAGAAATAATCTGCTGCAAACAAGGGTTTTCAACAATGAAAGGGTTGCTGAAAAGCAGGTTGCCGATGTAGTTAATTTTGATGTTCATCTGTATAAGGATATAGACGGAAACAGATACATTCAAAGGATCACTGAAATAATTCCCCTTGATAATAATGCAGAGTATCCTGACAGCTATAAGAATGCAGAGAACCTTGAGCAAAAGCTTGACAGCTTTTATGATACTATCAGGGAGTATTTCATAAGAGTAACTGACCGTAAGGTTTTTGAGACAAGAGATATAGTAGTATGGGAAAACGGTGAATACAAAGTAGCGGGTATGATAAGTAGGAAGAGCTTTGATGAAATGTCTCAGCACATGGACAAGCAGGAGAGAGAAAATTTCTCATTATTCCTTCGTAGTAACTGGGGGAGTTCATATGAATAAATCATCTGGAAATCTTATATTCATATTGCTGGCTGTTTTAGTAATTGCACTTGTTGTTTTTGTCGCTGTATTGTTGTTGGATATTCAGAAAAAGAAGAGCTTACATGCGCACAAGGCAAAAAACAGACGGTCCAGCGACGATATTTTCTTTAATGTCTACAATGTTTTTATCAGAATACGAATAATTAAAAGATATCTGCTCCGAATCAGGAAAAGAATAGAAATACTTGAGATGTCAGACAACTGGACAGCTTCAAGGAAAACTGTCAAATTTGCAATGGTATCGCTGGGCATCCCTGCAGTTATGCTGCTTGCACTGCTGTTAATGCAGATAGATATTTATTATTTTATAGTATGTCTGGTTACAATCATATTGGTACACAATAGTATTTTATCCATATTGATAGACCGAATTGAGGGCAAATTGTTGGGTCTTCTAGAAAAATTCATTGGTGATGTAAGACATCATTACCATGAACACGGAATGATAGACGAGGCTATTTATGACACTATCGAAGACAGCAAGTATGAAATGTCACTACATGCTACAAAGATATATGACGTTCTGACCTCAAGTAATGTAGAAGATGAGATTGAAGCGTATAATGACATGGCACCTAATAAGTACTTCAGAGCTTTTTTGTCTAACTGCTATGTTGTTCAGAAATTTGGCGATAAGATAGTCGATGGCCAATCCATGTTCTTGACAAATTTGAATTTTATAAAGCAGGAGATCCAAATGGAGCTTCTGAAACGAAGGAAACTGGATTATGTGTTCAGCAGCCTCTCTGTGATTACAATCGTACCAATCTTTACATTAAAACCCCTTGAACGTTGGGGGACAGCCAACATGCCTGAGCTGAAGCAATACTATTCAGGGCCTTATGGGTTTATTGTACAGATAATAATGTTTTTGCTTGTCATATTATCATATGAAATGATAAGGAGACTTAAAAGAAGCTACGAGTATCAGGATAGTGAAGGAGCTTTTATGATAAAGCTGCTCGAAATACCTTTTGTAGGGAAAGTGATACGTACTTTAATTTACAGGGACAACAAGCAGAGCATAATGATCGGTGACCTGATGAAAAGGGCGGGCATGCACCAGCCAGTAGGCGCGTTTTATTTAAAAAGGATATTATTTGCCATAATGGGCTTTATTATAGTTACATTGATTTTTGTACAAACCCACAGCATAACAAAAGTCAATCTGCTTAACCCCCTTGAGGATGACCAGGTCAAGGTAGTCAGGGTGAATGTTCAGGCCAGAGAAGAGCTAAAAAAGCTTGATGGCGATATTATACAAAAATATATGAATAAAAATGTAACAAAGAATGACATAATAGCCGAGCTTCAGGCAAGAAAGGCAATTCCTGATAAGGAGCTTGAATTATTGGCTGCTGACAGGATATATGAGAAATTGGTTAAGTATAATGATCAGTATTATAAATGGTGGGAATTCATTATATCATTAATCGGCGGCATTATATTCTATTATATTCCATTAATGCTCTTGTTCTTTAAGAAAAAAATGGTTATGATGAATATGGAAGAGGAAGTTATGCAATTTCACACCATTATATTGATGATAATGTATGTTGAGAGGATATCAGTAGAGGATATACTGAAGTGGATGGAGCAGTTCGCCTTTATTTTTAGGGATTCAATAAGGAAGTGCCTCAATAATTTTGAAAGTGGTGATTATGAAGCTTTAGAGCAATTAAAATTGGACGAGCCCTATACCCCGTTTGTCAGGGTCATCGAGAATCTACAGTCCGCGTCCAATAAGATACCTATTGTCAAGGCGTTTGACCAGTTGAGGACAGAAAGGGGATATTACCAGGATAAAAGGAAGCAGGACAATGAAATATTAGTAAACAAAAAGGGTATATGGGGCAAGATGATTGCTTTTATACCATTGATAGCGACAGTTTTTTTCTACATATTATTTCCTTTTATACAAATAAGTTTGACAAAGTTTATGGAGTACAAGAACCAAATGAGCAGTGGGTTTTAATATAATAATGAAGATGAAAAAGAAAGGTGAGGTTATTTTATGGAAAATGCTACAAAGGCCATACTGCTGGGGGCAGGTATAGTAATCACGTTAGTTCTGGTATCGCTAGGATTCCTGCTGTTGAATGGGGCGACAGGGACTGTTGACACTCAGTTAACAGATATGGAAAGTCAGAAGCAGCAAATTCTAGAACAGAAGTTTACAAAATATGATGGCAAAACAGTCAATGGGTCAGAAGTAGTTAATGCTTTACAGGAGTTCAAGGATGATGAGATCTGTGTTCGTGTTAGCACACTAAGAAATAATACTGTAACAAGTTATTATGTTTTTCTTGATGCAAATTCGAACATAAGCAACACAGGTTCACCAGTTACTAATTTAGATAATGCAAAAGATAAGTCAAATGATGCATATATTAATCCAAGCGGAAAATTTGAGGCTGAAGTTTTACGGGATGAAAACGATCTTATTACTGGAATAGCGTTTGATCAACAATAGCCGTAGAGATAATAGGTATAAACAATGAATGAGAGTTTGTCCGAGTTTTTATTTAACATGGCAATAGTTGTGTTCTTTGTTGTTGCCGTTACACTGTATTTTATAATGAATGGTTTCTCAAATGACATGATCAATTTCGTTCGAGATGATATTAGTAACCAGAATGAAATTATACAGATCATAGAGGAAAAGGAAGAGCTGCTGGTATCGGGCGAGGAAATATTGTCCGATATCATGGTCGGCTCTGTTAATGAGTTCGAAATTGTAGACGGTGGGAGTACAAATCATACAGTAGGTAATCCATTCGAATTTGAAGAGTATAGGGTTATCGATTTAAATGCTTGGTATACCGTTGAACCAAAATGTGATGAAAATGGAATTGTCGTTAGGATGATATACAAAAAAAAATAAACTAATGCCGGGGCCGGCAAGCAGGAGGAATTAAATGCCGAATGCCTTAAGCAAGGTTGTCGCAATTTTTATCGTTGTTTTTTTACTATTCATATATCCCATAAAAAATGAACTTGAGAGGCAGGATGAGACAAGCCGTATCTATGTTCTGAACAAGACTATCGGCTTTGTTGATTCTGTCAGAAGTTTGGGCTATGTATCACCAGATATGTATGAGGATTTCCTTAGTGAGCTTGCCACTACCGGCAACCTATACAAAGTGGAGTTGGAGCATGCAATGCTAGAGTATATTCCGGTCATGGAATACAATTCTTCAACAGATGAGTATGAAATACAGCTGGGGAAGTTTCAGAAAAGCTACATAAATACATATGCAGAAGAAATTGAAGAGTGTTTGTTTCCAACTACATATCCTCCCAATCCTCCTCAATTGGGACAACCCTATGAAATGCGAATGGGTGACTATTTTACCGTTAGTGTTGTAAATCAGAACAAGACGATGGCTACAAAGATACAGGAGATGGTCTACAGCAGGGGTATATCGCCTGAGAAAATATTTGTGACCTATGGAGGTATGATCAAAGATGAAAGTGACTGATCTAGCAATAGCCTTCATTTTGATAATTTTGCCATCCACTTTGATACTGGACTATAAAACTATGGATACATCCATGGCAGTATATGAAAATGTAAAAATGAGTAGGGTATTGGACGCTGCGGTGGAAGATGCCACAGATAGCATGTTTGCTGGGGGTATGTCTGAGAAGGTTTCTATGGATATAGAAAAAGGGTATGAAGGCTTTATACATACTCTTTACAAAAATTTTCAGATGATTGATGATGAGCTGAGCAGAAGGACAGTTGAGGGCTACATCCCCTGTCTTGTGGCCATCGATTACGATGGTTACTACATAATGAAGCATGTGGAATATACGAGATGGGATGGTTTTAATAACATAACTGAAATAAAGATGGTCTGGATGCCCAAGCAGTCATATAGTTATTCTGATGCAAAGTACATATATTCTCTTACACTTGGAAATGAGATCACAGTATATGACAAAGGCACAGAGAAAATATACAAGGATACTGCCGATAACTTCATAACCAACGGGATTTTAACGGATAGTGAGCTTTTGCCAGATGGCCCGGATACTGACGAAATTAAGTTACAGGATTTTGATATTCGCAGAAGGAATGCAATTGTAGAAAACCTACAAAGGGATATAGCTGACACAATTAATAATCACAATAGTATTGCAAAATACTACGGAATAACCTACTATTTTTCGCTCCCCACAGTTGAGCATAATGACTGGTTAAAAACCATCGATGATGCCGGTTTTCTTGCATTTTTACAGGGGATGCCCATGGGAAAATCGGGTGAGTATGCTAATGTTTTTAGCCTTGGAGGGACAAGGGTCTTCAAGACCTCCAAGTATTATCTGGACGTGGATGGCACACCAAGTAGCAGCATTTTAGGCGGGGGAATTTTTTATTATCATACGAGTGAGGAATGTTCCTATATGAACCCTGCAACCCGCCCCACTGAGGGTTATCCAGCAAGAGATAGTGCAAAGGATTGTGCAAAAGAAGGCTTTTTCCCTTGCGAGCACTGTAATTAAGGGCTGTGTTAGAAGCAGTTTGTAAAAATAACAGGAGGAAATATAGTTGCTTAGAATAGTCATTTGTGATGAATCTAGTGAGTATAATACTCAACTGGCACAAATAACTGAAAAAATAATTAATAAATACGAGTACCATGCCGAAATAGTATTGGTTACTAATAATCCCTTAAAAGCGCTTGATGAAATAGCTGTTTCACCTAAGGATTTCTTTTTTGTACTGACAGATGCGGTTTTCAACGAATCGGAGCTGAGTGGTTCCGATTTGGGCAGGGAAATTAGAAAAATCAACAGATATTGTCATATCGTTTATATTACAAGTCATCAGGAGATAATCCAGGACATTCTGAATTCTATGGCTAGGCCTTCTGGTTTTTATATAAAGCCAATCAACGAGCAGGAGATGGAAATACTGACAGCTGATATATACAGGGATTATCTGAATATATCAGGAAAAGATGAAGATTATTTTCACATTAACATTGGTGCATCGATGTACAGAATCCCATCAGACAGTATTCTATATTTTGAATCATATGAAAAAAAAATCTATGTACACACCCTAAACCAAAGGATTGGTTTTTATGATAGCCTTATCAATCTTGAGAACAGGCTTGGCAGGGAATTTGTTCGCTGCCACAAGAGCTATATCATCAATCGCAATAGAATGGAAAGCCTATCCTTTGTGGATATGACAATTATCATGGAAAATGGTGCTAACATAAGTATTTCAAGAACATACAAGAGTTTGCTTAGAGAAATGTTTGAATAAAATGGTATTGTTTTGATTACAAATATGCATTTCATCCGATAAAACATGCTGTATGTCAGAAAATATTGCACAATAATCCATAATAAAGTAAAATAAAAAACGTTAGGAGTGAATTCGTTTGAGAGCGATTGGTGAAGCTGGATATATACTATCTAAGAGTGAGATTTGTACCTTGGCTGGTATGGCCGGCTGTAAAGAACTAATCGGCATTGAAATGAACCGCCCTGTTGAGGAAGATGAAATTGTTAGGGATCTTGAAAAAGCAAAAAGTGGATTGGCCGAAAAGAAGTACCTCCAAAAAGTAGATGGAGGCTATGGGGTAGACAGAAATATCAGTTATTTAATAAAGGCGTGTTGCAATCCTCTGAACATAGTAAGACTAATTAAGTGTAAAGAAGGTAGCAGAAGCTACAGATACTACTATTTCAACAGTAGTGTTATTGTCGAACTTGATCAGGATATGCTGCGAGAAGATATTTTTATACTTACCCCCATGAGTTCAGCCGGTAAAGCAATTGATAATATGGAGGAATTCTTCCATATTGGACAGATAAGCGGAAGGCTTGAAAGCAGGATATTTGATAATAAATTTAGTATTGATCATGACATTCTGAAGCGGATGATGGATCGTGATACCGCCCAGTCGGGGATTCAAAATGGAAATGCGCTTTCAGAGGCAGGCTTGGAGGATAATCTTGCCGAAGACCTGCTATATGCATTAAATGATAGCGGCGAATCATATTCAATGCTGCTGATTAAATTGGATGATACAAAGACATTTCATAGATGTGATATTTATGCAGGAAAGCAATTTTTATGGAAGGTCACAGGAAACCAGGAGCAGCGGGGAAATGACATAGTAAGCCCTGGAAGCCGTGAAGATATAAGCATAGCAACACAACAACTTATTGACATAATCAAAAATAGCGTGTATTGAAATATTCCAGTAAAGGAGAATTTCTTATGAGGATTAGAATTGACTACAACCAAGTTATTAGACAGGCTAATCATGTCGAAAGCATTGCGGATGATCTTCAAAAGGCCAAGAAGGAACTGCAAAGCATTGTAACTGACGTTGATACTAATTGGAATGGTGAGGCATCAAATGTATATATGAAACGGTGTATATCTCTTGAAGAGTATATAAACGTAGTCAGCCGGGAAATGAATCGAGTTTCCGAGACCATTAAGTACGTGGCCAGAGTAATTAAGGAAGCTGATGAAAGAGCTAGAGAGATAGCAGACCAACTACGCGGGAGCTTTTAAGAGTAGTTTTAAATTGTATAATGGTCGGTTTAGACTATTAATAAATTAATTGAATGGGAGGTCTACTTATGAGAGTTAAAATCGATACCGAGAGGGTGGAAAAAATCAGCATTGACATGAGCGATTTAATCCAAAAGTACCAACAGAAATACGCTGAGGTCTATACAAATGCAACAGATATTGGTGCGATTTGGGATGGCGAAGCAAAAAAAACCTACATGCAGAAGATCGAGGGCTTTAGAAACGATTTTGAGAAAATGGTAAAGGTACTGTCGAATTACAGCACTAAGCTTGGCACCATAGCAAAGAGGTATAGGGAAGCTGAGGAAAATGCAAAGAATCTTGCTAGTAAATTATCTATAGGTAAATAACCGAATAATTAATCAATAAGAAAGGGTGTAGAATATGGCATTATATAATATTGATACCGGAAAACTTCGCAAAGAAGCGGGAGACCTGAACAGGACTAAAACTGATCTTTTTCAAATCCTTAATGATATTAAGAGCCAAGTTGCTCAGATCCCAACATACTGGGATGATGATGTAGCATTGGAATTTAAGAAAAGATTTGATGGCTTGAGCAACGATTTTCAAAATTACGATAAAATTCTTGGCGATTATGTAAGTAAAACTAATGAAATCGCTGATGAATATGATAAGGCTAATGCTGACGCAAACAATCAGCTCAGCGATCTGTTATCGGATATCTAATTGCCTGAGGCATTGATTTGGGTGCCAACATATGTAGCTTTACATTACCTGTACATATGTTGGCAGCATCTTTATCTGCGAAAGGAGATGTTTCATGTATTTAGCAATTGATTCAGGACGCGTTGACGGAGCTATTCAGCGAGTATCCAGGCTTATCAGGCATTTTAATGATATACATGGACAATTTGTCTCTATCTCGCGGCAGATAGATATGGATGTAAAAAATAAGGAAGCTATACGTATAGCATTGAGATCCCTTGAACATGATATGGAGTCCATTGGAAGAGCATTAAGAAAAATGATGGAAGTTTCGGAGGATATAATTGCCGAATACAATGGTGCCCATAGGGAAAATCTGAGGGACTGCCAGAATTTAGTGTCAGATATTGAGATGGTGAGTCAATGGAACAGTAGATATGACGAGTTAACTAGAAGATACTCATTTAAAGAGTATATTGATCAAATCAACGGAGAGTTAACAATGCCTGTAAGTATTACATCAATTATGGAAACTGAGACCCTTGAGAGATACGGAATAAGGGCAATAGAGACTGATATTGAAGGAAATGTTCCTGTACTGGCATGGAGGGTACCGGAGTTTAAATGATTTGAGACAGTGAGGCGATGTAATTGTGATGTTTAGTGTCGAATCTAACAGCTTGCAGACAAACGTAGGCAAGATAACAAAATTGAATAACAGAATAAAACGAATTTACTGTGATTTTGAAGAAGTAAAACATAGAGTCGATTGGGATATTATGGGTGAGGCCCAGCTGGAAACTAAGGTTAATAGAGTGATGCACCAGATTGATACATTATCTAAGGGCTTCAATGATGTAGAAACTACATTGCAGAACATAGAAGATGAATATATGGCAGCATATAAAGAAATAAAGGGATTGGTTAATGGTCTGCCGAATAATGTAAATCAGTTATCAATAGAAGATATCGGAAAAATAATTGGTTCCATATCAGTGCCATCAATATTTTCTGGACTTGGGCAAATTTTCGGTCCAGTAAGAGACTGGTTTGGAGGAGTGATTGATGATACGAGTGAAGGGGCCAACAAGTTCCTTGGATTTGACATATACGGTAAAGCAGAAGGATCAGGTCCTGGCTATGAATTTATTAAGGAAGCCGACCTCAAAATGGATTCTAAAAATGTCTATGCAAAAGGGGCATTAGGCGTTGACGGCTATTTAGCCAACGGTGAAGTGGAAGGAGCAATTGGCCTTTTAGGTGGAGAAGCAGAAGTTTCGGTCATCGGCGGGTCCGTCAAGGGAATAGCGGAATTATCCTTTTTGGAGGACGGAAAATTTAAGCCGGCTCTTGAACTAGGAGGAGAGGCTGAGGCGCATGGACTGAAAGGTGAGGCAGAAGGGCGATTTGGTAATGAGGATTATAATGTACATGTCGGAGGCACAGGTTATGTTGGCGTAGCGGAAGCCGAAGGAGGAATTCAGTTTAACAAGGATGGTGTTGAAGTAGGAGCAGAGGTTGGAGCAGCAGTACTTAAGGGAGAGGCTAAGGGCGGATTCACCTTCCTTGGAATCACTATAGATGCGACTGTTGAAGGTGAAGCATTAGGTATTGGCGCTGGTGCAGGATTTAAAGCAGAAAAGGATTCAGTAGAAATATTCGGAAAATTAAGTGCTTTTCTTGGAGCAGGAGTGAATTTGAAAATCAGCTGGTAAAATTGAATCAAAATAGAATCTGGAGGAATGTGGGATGAAGGAATTATTACCAATCGGATCAGTGGTTATGCTAAAAGGCGGAAATAAGAGAGTAATGATATGTGGCCGTATCCAGACTAATGTGGAGACCGGAAAAATGTTTGATTACTCTGCCTGCTATTTTCCTGAGGGAATAATAAACATAAGAGAATTGTTCCTTTTTAACAACGAGGATATTGATCAGGTGTATTTTGTTGGTCTTCAGGATGTGGAAGAGTTTAAGTTCAGAGGATATATCAACAAGAAGCTGGATGAGATGGCGGAAAAGGCTAAAGAAAGCCAAGAGTAGTGATACAAATTTATAGGTCTAAAATTATAGGAGATGAAGAATTTATGCGTAAACTAATGTTTTGTGTTCTTTTTGTTGTGGCAATTTCTGTTCTGTTAACCGGATGTGTTGGTAATCCTGAGGGTACCTCACTATCTGATAAGGACACAAAAATAGTATTTGATAAAGAACACCTTTTACCGATAGGATCGGTTGTTTTGTTGAAGGACGGTAATAAAAAGATAATGATTTGCGGAAGGGCACAGAGCATGGCTGACGATGAAAGTAATGAGATATTTGATTATTCTGCCTGCTACTATCCTGAGGGCATTATAAATCCGCGAGAGCTTTACCTGTTTAATAATGAACAAATTGAAGAAGTGGTTTTCTTAGGATTAGAAAATGATGATGAATTGAAATATAGAGAATTATTAGAGACAAAGATGAAGGAGATAAGGGGAGAATAAAGAGCTGAATTATAGGGCACAAGGGAAATCATTAGTAAGCGAAGGTATGAGTGATATAATAACAGCAGTAAGCTGCCTAATAAAACCAAGGGTTATGATAATGGTATAGTTACTTAAACTATGCCATACATAGCCTATTTGTTTTTTACTATAATAATTGTGAAAAGGATGATTAAATTGATAGCTGTCATATCAGGACCTGAATATTGGAAAGAAATACATGAGGCAGTGCAGAAAATTGAGCAGGAAATAGTTTATAAGAGAATAGATGTAGATATTGACATAGATACGGAAGTTGACCGTATAACTATTTATCCTATTGAATACCTCATTCTTGATATGAACTGCATAGAAAACATTAAAAAAATACCTCCGGCCATCAGAAAATTGAAGACGCAGAATAGTGATGCCAGGATAATTATTATTGCATCAGATAAATTCACGGGCAATGAAGCTGTATCCTCGCTTATATCAATGGGTGTTTATGATATTATTGGTCAAAGAGAATATGGCGCAAAAACGATACTTCCTTCGCTGACTGAACATTTGAAGTCACCTGCCACATATGCAAAGGCCGTTAAGTGGGATGCGGATTTCCGTGTAAAGGTAAAAGGCGATGAACCCCTTGATTATGTTCAGGGGACAGGGAAAAACACGATCAAGGATAAAATAGTTGGATCGATGGTTATTGCTGTCGCAGGTTCCATGCCTCGTTCAGGGTCGACACATACTGCGATATCATTAGCAAAGTTTTTATATGATAATAATTTTGGCGTGGCTGTCTATGAATTCCACAATAGTGATACGTTTCAGATAATGCAAAATTCCTATGAGGAAATAGATGTCAAGGGCGATATGTTTTCACTGGCAGGAATAGATTTTTACCCTTATGATCCCTACCGAAGTGTAGCTGATCTGCTTCATGGCGATTATACCTATATCATACTTGACATGGGATCGTATTTTGATAGTAATATTTCTGAATTTCGCCGTGCCCACGAAAAGATAATAGTTGGCGGAGCGAAGGACTGGGAGATGCCTTCCGTAGAAGAAATCCTAAAGGATGAGGAATGGTCGCTTAAGTATAAGTATCTATTTACTTTTTCAGATGAAAACAGCTTCAAGTTCATAAAAGATAATATGGCAAAGCTGCCAAGCTATCAAGCAGTCTATAATCCGAACCCCTTTAACATATCTGTTGAGTGCAGTTTTGTATTTGAAGACATGCTGAAGGACATTCTTCCTCAAACATATTTTTCTGATGATAAAGGTAGCATGTTTAAAAAGACAATGAAGAAATTAATAAAAAGGGAAGATACGCTATATCACACTCCTGCTCTTAAGCAGAAATTGCTGAAGGAGTCGCGCACCCAGGAAAGAAAGACTACAGTCGACTACCTGATCAAAAAACGTCAGAGCCCGCTGAAGCTTATTATCAGAATCGTAATAATAGCTGCGATATTTACAGGTATTTACTATATTGTTTCGAAATTCAATATACTTGGTGAAATTGGTGAATTTTTTGACCAGATAAAGAAAGCCTTTTTACCAGGTTAGGTGATGATTATGAGAATGATACCAGCGTATTTTAGTATCCCTCAACTGCTACCTGCTGCTGGATAAAATCTTGGGACTCTGTCCCAAACTCTGTCCTCGCCGGATGGTAGCCGGTCTGTTTATACAGAACGGGAAACAAAAGGATGTATCGCCAGGGACGTCAAGTAAGTATCAACCAACAGTATCTGGAAGGACATCCTCTCCTATCATCCTGTTTAATAATGATATCAACTCACTCAAGGATTCAGGAAATCCTTTTACGCTATATAGGATTATAGGCTCACTTGTGTCTGGCTTAACCCGAAGACTCTTTATTGCTCCTTTAATTATAATCAGTAGCACCATGTTAGAGTCTAATCAAGAAAGTCCTAAACATATTTATTGCCTCGACCTCTATATCAGAGTAATTACCTAAACCCGCATAAGTAAGGCAATATGCTGTTTTTTCACTACTCTTGGCGAGCAGCTTGAATCCTATCATCTTTTCGTTTAAAGCTGTATCAATTGTACCAGTGAAAAGCCTGTTCTCTATGTTGTTACTAATTTTATCCACAAGTTCCATCAATCCAGAATCACTAGACAATGTTTTTTCTTGCTCACCTAGTATCAATTTATACTAAATAGTATAACCGAAAATATTTCATGATTTGCACCTCTCTCATTGCTTATAATTATAGTGTTATTGTTATAAGAGAAAAAGCCACGAAAGTTGATTTGTGTGACTAGTTGTGTTAAAATATAGGAAAAATTTGCTATTATAAAAACAAAAAAATATTCAGGGAGTGCCCATAGATTCTGGATGTGGCACTACACGTCCGATTGAAATGGCAGGACTCTTGTTCTTATTCGCACAATTGTAGAAACAAATGGTGGAACGGTAAGCTGAAGCGATGCAACGTACATGGTAGCCATTATAAGACGGAATGACGAGATGACATTTGACAGCAAAATGATAAAAGTTGATGGTATGGCGCAACCCGCTAACCAAATCTGACTAGATGGAGGATATGAATTATGTCCAAGCGTATCACCCTGGCGTACCTTGCCGCACTATTGCTGGCTGTGATAATTGTATT
Source organism: uncultured Oscillospiraceae bacterium (assembly GCA_964512095.1). Classification (GTDB taxonomy): domain Bacteria; phylum Bacillota; class Clostridia; order Acetivibrionales; family DTU013; genus DTU013. The sequence goes on along the minus strand of CAZEIH010000021.1, from coordinate 1,945 downwards.
ACCTGTCCTGATATTCACGCAGGAAGCAGTAGCTGCTAATTATATTTCAACGTTAAAAGTCGGTTCAACTGAAGCCGGTGCATTGGTTAGAACCAACACCCCGTATCATAACATATGGTATAGGATTAATATAGCAGAGGATGGCCTTTACAAAACCTCTTTAGTTGTCAAAGGTGATGCTCTCGACTATTATTCTACCGGAATTCGTGGCATAGCATTATTTGACAAAAATTCAAATAAACAATTTGGGATTATGATGGGAATGCAATTAAGTGACGATTACAGTGCCCTTGATGATTCTTTTAAGGAAGAGGTAGTGGTTTATTTGCATAAAGGGACATATTTGCTGGCGATAATCAATCATTCTGACACCAAACACCCATATGCAATAGGAATAAACAAGGAAACAGCTGAGGTGTCCCCCGATCATGAACCTAACGATTCTGCCAAAACCGCAAATGTCTTTACATTAGGGCGCAAAGCGGAAGGCTGGCTGGGAGGGCTTAGAGAAGACGCTTCATATGACAAGCAAGACTGGTACAGAATAAATATAGCGGCGCCAACAACCCGCATATTTAAACTAAGGGTCGAGGGAGGCTATAAAAATGGCGGTTCCTTAACTGTTTATGATGGAACTGGCAGTATTATTGACACCGGATATACTGAATACAATGCGCTGGAGGATGTTGAAAAACTGGAACTATCAGTTGAATTCACTGTCCCTGGCACATACCTGCTGAAGGTTGGAGAAGGCATTGATAATGATATTCCGGTACAATACATCCTTACGGAGATGGCTGGTACGGCAGTAACGAATAATACAGGAGTTCCTGTCATATTAGCTGAGACGTACCCGATGGGAACGATAATACGGCTTCCCGCACTGACTTCAGGTAAGGGTTACCGAGTCTACCGCTCCCTAACTCCAAGTGCAGAGGGCGAAGTAATTTCCAAATGCGCAACGGGTACGGCCTTTGCGGATGTTAATGTGGAGCCTGGTAAAACTTATTATTACGCTGTGAAAGAGGTGTTGAAGGATGGTACCCTCGGCGCGGTTTCTGATAGAATCTTGGCAGATACCGCTGATGAACTCATCGGCGGAGATATTAAGGGAGACAAGAATTTCATACTGATGACCATTGATGCCCCAATGATGTCTGTCGGGGGAGAGCTTCGCGAGATAGATCCTGGACGCGGTACCGTACCTACGATTATAGACGGCAGGACTCTTGTGCCTATTCGCGCAATTGCCGAAGCAATGGGTGGAACGGTAGGCTGGAACAATGCAACGCGCACGGTAACCATTGAATGTATGGGCAGGAACGTAGAAATGACAATCAACAGCAAAACCATGCTCGTTAATGGCACTGTGCAACAAATGGACATTGCTGCGCAGCTAGTTAATGGCCGAACGGTGCTCCCAGTCCGCTTTGTCAGCGAGGCCGTCGGCTGTGAAATACAGTGGATCGGCAGTACAAGACAGGTTGTGATTGTCTACGAACTATGATGTGAGCAGAGATGAAGCATCATTTTGAAAACAGGGTACAATTATGAATATATCACCATATAAGTATACAAATGCAGTTGATCCTATAAGTAAGAAATGCAATGTAATATCACATATCGGGGAGGTTCGAAATGAAAAACAGTCTTATCAAAATTTTAGGTTTAGTGATGGTTTTATCAATACTTGTGCAGGTGGCGGCGTTGGCAGATAATGGATCTGTGGCTACATCCTTCAGTGATGTGAAGCAGGGGCAGTGGTTCTACAATGATGTGATGACACTGACAGGCAAGGGGATCATAACGGGAGTAACTACACCAGTGAATGGAGTTGGCAAGTACGACCCGCAGGGAACGGTAACATTGGGACAGTTCCTTGCCATATCAACAAGGCTGGTGGCAAAGGAACATATTAAGGAAACAGATGCAAAGCACTGGGCGA
>CAZEIH010000020.1:33811-54602 GCA_964512095.1 uncultured Oscillospiraceae bacterium | reverse complement strand
ACTAAATTCGACCATCTCGAAATTTGGGGTGGAATTTACTTTTTCAATTGAGGAATATATTATTTTTTCAGTGTTAACAATAATTTTTATTGACATACCCTTTTATCAGGTGTGATAATAGGATGAAATATATGTTTCATGGGGGCTTAACAAATGAAAGTTGTAAAATTCGGCGGAACTTCTCTAGCTTCTGCCAGTCAGATAAAAAAGGTTTGTTCTATTGTAACATCAGACCCGGAACGCAGGATTGTTGTTGTCTCAGCACCTGGCAAGCGAAGTAGCGATGATGTTAAGGTCACTGATATGCTGATTGCCTGTGCAAAGGCTGGTCTTGAAAAAGGAAATGCTGATACAGAATTGCAAGCAGTTGTTTCAAGGTATGCTGAAATTACTCGTGAACTGGGGTTATCCGAGGATATAATCAAAGTCATTTCTATTGATCTTGAAGCACGTGTAAACAGCGATAAAATCAACAAAGAAAGATACATTGATAACCTTAAGGCAGCCGGAGAAGATAACAGCGCAAAGGTTGTCGCTACTTATTTATGTAGCATTGGCATAGACGCACGTTATATGGACCCGAAGGACGCAGGACTCTTACTTAGCAATGAATTTGGAAATGCTCAGGTTCTACCGCAATCCTATGAGAATTTGAAGTCATTATCTAATTATGATGGCATTACAATATTTCCTGGATTCTTTGGATATTCGACCGATGGTGAAGTTGTTACGCTACCAAGAGGAGGATCCGATATTACAGGCTCCATACTAGCTGCTGCTGTAAACGCGGAGCTTTATGAAAATTACACCGATGTAGATAATGTGTATTCTGCGAATCCAAACCTTATTAAATCTCCGAAACCCATTCATGAAGCGACATATAGAGAAATGCGCGAGCTTTCTTACGCTGGTTTCAGTGTTTTCCACGAGGAAGCACTGGTTCCTGTTTATTATAAAGGAATTCCTGTAAGGATTAAGAACACCAACAACCCTTCTGCCCTTGGTACTACAATTGTTAAGGAACGTCACAATATAGAGGACCCAGTTGTTGGTATAGCAGGCGATACGGGTTTTTGCTTTATATATCTTAGTAAATATCTCATGAATCGCGAGATAGGTTTTGGTCGAAAACTGCTGCAGATACTCGAGGAGGAGCATATTCCCTTCGAGCATATGCCATCAGGTATCGATAATATTACGATAATTCTCAAGCAAATACATTTTGATGAGCCTAAGGAGAAAAGAATTGTTGACCGTATCAAAAAAGAGCTTGCGGTTGATGATATCTCTGTACAGAGAAATCTTGCGCTTGTTATGCTAGTTGGTGAAGGTATGCGTAACACTGTTGGAATAACCGCAAGAGCCTCAATGGCGTTGTCAAAGCAAAAAATCAATCTGGATATGATCAGTCAAGGGCCCTCGGAAGTCAGTATGATTTTTGGAGTTAAGGATTTTGAACGAGATAATGCCATTAAAGCGTTATACAATGAATTTTTCAAATAGACATAAAATCGGTATTCAGATTCAGTATAGTGTAATGATTTACATAAAATATAATTTACGTAGAATGATAACGCTACTTTTACAGGTGAAGGGTGAAGTTAGTCAAATATTACTCTCGCCTGTTTTTTATGTGATTTAGAGATAATGTCATCTTTTGCATTAGTTATTTTTAACTCCACTGGCCTCACCCTACTTTACCGGGCCCTTGCGCTCCTCCGGACTCTTTTCCCATATCAACAGCCTCTTCCTTGCTTTCCGTCAGTTTGTGCGTCCAGTCAATTATTTTTTCTCTAAAAATCAGACCTACTGCAAATAAAACAACTGCAACAATTGACACTGCAATTACAACTCCATAATTACCCTTTTGTGTATTATGTCCTATATAAGACGAGCCCAATAAAGCCGGAAGCCTTCCAATAGTAATAATAACAAAAAACTTCACTGGTTTTACAGGTGTTAAACCTGCAATATATGTCAAAATATCTTTTGGAATACCAGGTATCAGAAACAATATGAACATAGCAACCTCTGATTTATTGCTATTCATCATGAAGCTGAATTTCTCAAGCTGCTTTTGAGATACAAAAAGCTTTACAACTGGATACCCGATAAGCCGTGCTATAGCAAAAACCAAAACAGAACCTGTAACAATACCTATTAGTGAATATAGTGTTCCCGGTAATGTTCCGTAAACGTATCCCCCTGCTATCTGTACGAATTCCCCGGGTATCGCGGCAATTACAACCTGCACCACCTGAAAACCCATGAATATAAGTATTCCTTTCCAGCCAAAGGAATTTAGCAAATATCTAAGCTCATTAGGTTTACTGACGAGTTTAGTTAATTTTGTACCATACTTGAGTCCCAAATAGACCAGCAAGCAAACAAATATCGTTATTAGTATTATGTAAAAAATCAGTTTTCTTCTCTTATCATTTTCCAAGCATTTACCTCGTGCAAACTCTCTAGCCCCTTGTAATTAGCCTTATAGGGCACTGGCTTGCTATCTCACATTGCTCAACACTCCCGCGTTTGTGTATAATCAGTTAACTTAGTGTACAATACTACTTTTATTACTCAATAATTCTATGTGAATGTTATGTCTACTTGTCAATATCCAGTGATAGTTGTTTGTCCTCTGCATCTCCTTCACGGAAATAGTACCCAACAGCAGGTATACTACGGGTTCTGTAATATTTGAGATCTATAATACCAGACTCTTGGATTGTCTTAACGCAGCACATCCTGCTCCCCTTCTTCTCCTTCATAACCTGTATTCCCTGCGAATTACGTGTAGTTTTCAAGCTAATATTACTAGTATTGAAAATAAGCACCTTATTTATACTGCTGTATGCAACTAGATCAGTATCTTCATTAAGGTACCTTATATCAACAAGTGGCGAATTGCCATAATATGCATTCGCAAGCTTTTTTCTATTTGTTTTCGTAGCATAGCTCTCTAAACTAATCTTTGCACACTTGCCACTCTCAAAGGAAAATAGCATATTTCCAGAATAATTGTCAGTAGCTGTCATATAAATTATTCTTTCGCCATTTTTTAGCTTTAGTAGGTTGGTAAGGTATTCTCCCAACAAACTAGCCTTACAGTCTGGAATATCATAAATCTTTAGCTTATAAACCGTCATTTTATCTGAGAACAAAAGCACCTCAGCCTTATTATGTGTTTCGACTTCAAGAATAATTACATCATCATCCTTCAACTTTTGCTCTGGATTAGCCCTCAATGACACAAGGGGAATTTTCTTTAGATAATTCTGTTCTGTCAAGAAAAGCTTCAGGTTGTAATCCTCTATCAAGTGCTCCTGCGTAATTTCTTCGACATATTTATCCTGAATAATCTCAGTTTTTCTTGGTTGCCCGTGTTTTTTCGTAACCTCACGCAACTGCTTTTCTATTACTTTCTTGACCCTCTTTTCGTTTGCCAGCAAATCCTTTAAATCAGCAATCTCATTCTGTAATGTATCAACTTCACCCACTTTGTCCAAAATATATTCTCTATTCAGGTTCCTAAGCTTGATTTCTGCTATATAGTCAGCCTGAATACGATCAATATCAAAGCCATCCATAAGGTTAGGTATTACCTTGGCATCGCTCTCCGTGCTTCTGATAATGGCAATTGCCTTATCTATATCAAGTAGTATTTTACGTAAACCCAACAACAGATGTAATTTATCTTCTTTTTTCTCTATATCGAACTGAGTTTGTCGTTTTACACAACCAATTCGAAATTCCACCCATTCCTTCAATATTGATCTGATACCAAGAACTTTAGGATTGCTGGAAATCAATATATTAAAATTACAGCTAAATGAGTCCTCCAGTGAGGTCAACTTATAGAGCTTGTTCATTATTGACTCAGCGTCAGCACTTTTTCTGATGTCAATAGTAATTCTAAGTCCAGCTAAGTCGGTTTCATCACGCACATCAACAATATCTTTTATCTTGCCGCTTTTAACCAGCTTTATTATATCGTCGATGATAGCCTCTGAAGTTGTTGTATAAGGTATTTCGAATATTTCTATACAACTATTCATCTTATCAAATTTGTATTTAGCCCTTACCTTAAAGCTTCCACGCCCAGTTTCATATATTTCCTGCATTTCCTTCTCATTGTATATAAGGCTACCACCAGTTGAAAAATCCGGAGCTTTTATATACTTCATTAAATCGACATTCTCATTGCTTATATAGGCTATGGTTGCGTCACATATCTCTTTGAGATTGAAACTGCAAAGATTGCTTGCCATACCAACAGCAATACCCTGGTTTGCATTGACAAGAACGCTTGGAAATGTTGCAGGCAATAGCGTGGGTTCCTTTAATGTTCCGTCATAATTATCTACAAAATCTACTGTATTTTTATCTAAATCCCGGAAAATTTCCTCACATATTTTTTCAAGCTTAACCTCAGTATAACGGGGAGCTGCAAATCTCATATCTCTAGAGTACTGCCGCCCCATATTACCCTTTGAATCCACATATGCATGCAGCAATGCGCTGTTGCCTCTTGTCAGTCTGACCATAGTCTCATAAATAGCTTGATCCCCATGGGGGTTCAGTTTCATAGTCTGGCCTACGACATTAGCTGACTTTGTACGATTTCCAGTTAGGAGACCCATCTTATACATAGTATAAAGCAGTTTTCTGTGAGACGGCTTAAATCCGTCGATTTCTGGTATCGCGCGCGAAACAATAACACTCATTGCATAAGGCATGTAATTTTGTTCTAACGTGTCCGGAATTTTTTGTAACACTAAATTCTTATCCGACATAATTCCTCCTTTGTCTACGGTAACCTTGCAGGGAGCTTGCGAGGACTTGCAGGGACAGTTCTCACTTTTCACCCTGTACTCACTCGCTCCTCGAACTCCTGAGGATGCTCCTGCTCCTGGGGACTGCCCCTGGGGAGGGACTGCCCCTGGGGATGCCCCTGGGGACCCCTGGGGACGGTTCTCACATTCCGCCCCCATCCACGTCCACGGGGACAGTTCTCACTTTTCATCCACGTATCCACGGAGACAGTTTTCACCTCTACTTATTGCTTCTACCTGAGTGCTTTCTTCTACCTTTATAGACTCCTGGGGATAGACTACTGGGAATGGTTATCACATTCCGCTCCCTATGTATCAGTAATTCTATTCAACGGGGACGATTCTCGTAGAGCAAAGCAATGACAATAAGAGAATATACAACTATACCCCATTATGATATGTGAGAACTGTCCCCAAAGCTACATCATTATGATATGTGAGAACTGTCCCCAAAACCATGAGAACCGTCCCCAAAACCAAAACCAAAACAAAACCCCAAAACCCATCGCTAAAAACCAGGCACTAACTCACATCAATCATATCCATATAACGCGTGCCATTCTCTTCAATAAAACTCTTTCTACCCTTTAGGTTGTCACCCAGTAGTAGATCAAACATCCGCTCTGTTTTTTCAATATCATCTGGCATTATTTTAATTAACCTTCTTGTTTCCGGGTTCATTGTGGTTTCCCACATCATTTCAGGCTCATTTTCGCCAAGTCCCTTAGAACGCTGTATTGTATATTTTTTTTCACTAAGCTTTGACAGTATTTGCCCCTTTTCTTTCTCTGTGTAAGCAAAATAAGTTTTGCCCTTGGATGATATTTCAAACAATGGCGATTCCGCAATAAACACCTTGCCCTCCTGTATTAACGTTGGCACCAGCCTATAAAGCATGGCTAGTATTAGTGTTCTAATCTGGAAACCGTCCACATCTGCATCTGTACAAATTATTAGCTTAGACCATTTGAAATTGTCCATATCAAAGGTGTTGAGATCTTTGTTATGCTTCGACTTAATTTCAACGCCACACCCCAGCACCTTGAGCAAATCAACTATGATCTCACTTTTAAAAATACCATCGTAATCTGCCTTGAGACAGTTAAGGATTTTTCCCCTGACTGGCATTATTGCTTGAAATTCTGAATCTCTCCCCATTTTGCAGGAACCCAGTGCAGAATCACCTTCAACAATGTAAAGCTCTCTTCTGCTCACATCTTTTGTTCTACAATCGACAAACTTTTTTACTCTGTTAGAAATATCTATGGAGCCGCCAAGCTTTTTCTTTATATTAATCCTTGTTCTTTCTGCCGTTTCTCGGCTTCGCTTATTTACAAGTATTTGGTCAATTATTTTGTCGCTTTCCAGCTTATTCTCAATTAAATATATTTCAAGCTGCTGTCTTATAAAGTCTGTCATTGCTTCCTGAATGAATTTATTTGTTATTGACTTTTTTGTTTGGTTTTCATAACTGGTTACTGTCGAAAACGAGTTTGTAACAAGAATAAGACTATCCTGGATGTCAGTAAATGTTATCTTTGATTCATCCTTGTTATATTTGCCCCTATTTTTGATACACTTGTCGATTTCATTTACAAAAGACGCCTTAACCGCTCTATCAGGCGAGCCGCCATATTCAAGGAAGCTGGAGTTATGGTAATATTCTAGCAAATTAATTTCATTATTAAAGCAGAAAGCGACTTCCATTTTTACTCTATACTCCGGTTTATCTTCACGGTCGCGCCCTTTAGCAAAGGATTCATAGAACTGTACGCCGGAAAATCCCTTATCGCCACTGATTTCCGTGATATAGTCAACTATACCATTTTCGTAAAAAAATTCATAAACACTTCCAGATACTTCATCCAACAGTATGAATTTCAGTCCTGAATTAACAACAGCCTGCTTCTTTAGCGTATTCAAGAAATATTCGAGTGGTATATTGGTATCCGTGAACACGTCAAGGTCCGGCTTCCATTTCTGTATCGTGCCAGTGCTCTCATACTTGCACCTTGCCTTTATTAGGCCTCCAACGTTCTCACCTTTTTCGAAATGTAGATCATATCTATATTTATCTCTAAACACAGTAACGTCCATATACTCGGAACTGTACTGAGTAGCGCAGCTTCCAAGGCCGTTTAGCCCCAAACTGAATTCATAGTTCTCTCCGGAGTTATTTGTATATTTTCCACCTGCATATAACTCGCAAAATACCAGTTCCCAGTTATATCGGTCTTCTTTTGCATTAAAATCAACAGGAACTCCTCTGCCGTAATCTCTTATAGTAATTGAATGATCATCGTGGCGAGTCACCTCTATTTTATCGCCAAACCCCTCCCGTGCCTCGTCAATAGAATTGGAGAGTATCTCAAAAAACGAATGCTGGCAACCTTCGATGCCATCTGAACCAAATATTACACCTGGCCTTAATCGAACTCTATCTGCCCCTTTTAAGGATGAAATGCTTTCATTTCCATAAACCTCAGGTTTCTTTCCCTTTGTCATCTGTAACCATCCTTCAGATTATTTTCATTTATTTTTGTATCTGTAATTATTATTCAATAAAGATATTTTAAAGTCAAGCATTCGAGTTTGGGGACGTTCGGGTTTGGGGACGAGTTTGGGGACGCTTCTCACTTTTTTATACACCACTTCGTCTGCGACACTTTAAGAGTCTGTCGAGGATCTGTCGGGGACGCTTCTCACTTTTTTTACACACCACTTAGCCAACGGTACCTTTTTGGGGGTCTGTCGCGCGTTCGCTTTCGGCGCTCGAGGACGCTTCTCACCTTTTTCTCACCACTTCGTCCGCGACACCTTTCGATAGTCTGTCGGGGACGTAGTCTGTCGGCTGTCGGGGACGCTTCTCACCTTCCCCCTCACTTTTGTCCGAGTACAATATGCTGACACACCACTTTAGAAACTGGTCACATTCGTACCTGAAAACGCCAGCGGCACGCCATATTGTAGGACCTCTTCAGTTCGTAATTTATCCTAGAATATGCAGTATTGTTACATTACACCACATTCACTATCAATTCTTCTAGTAATCGACATTCATGCATCAATTGGTAAGCGAGATTGATATTCCCAGCATTATTAATTTGAATTTTTCAAATCATATGGCAGAGGTGATTAAATGAAAAAGCGAATATTTATGATTTCGATTTGTGTTATGCTGTTTTCCGCCTCAGTCTATGCGCAATCAACATATACTGTACAGCGTGGCGATTCTATTTGGAAAATAGCAGCCAAACACCAGGTAGGCATGAGTGAAATCATCGCAGCAAACCCGCAAATTAAAAACCCAAACCTAATTTACCCCGGGCAAAAAGTGACAATCCCAACTGTAACAACCAGTGCACAGGAAAATGAGGTTGCTAGGCTTGTAAACGTGGAGAGGGCAAAAGCCGGACTACCAGCGCTAAAATTTAACTGGCAACTCAGTAGGGTTGCAAGATACAAATCAGCTGATATGGCGAACAAAGGCTACTTTGCACACAATTCACCCACGTATGGCTCACCATTCCAAATGATGGAGAATTTTGGTCTGCGTTTCTCAGCTGCTGGTGAAAACATAGCTTATGGTCAACGTACTCCTGCAGAGGTAATGAGGGATTGGATGAATTCCCCTGGGCATAGGAATAACATTATGAGCCGATCCTTCACTGAGATAGGTGTTGGTCTGGCAAAAAACAAAAATGGTGTATGCTACTGGACGCAGCAATTTATGAAGTCAATGTAAACAAATGATATGATTTTCAGAATTTAGTCCATATAATTCAGACTGTATTGAAAAATTTAATACAGTCTGTTTTATGTATTTCTTCTCCCTCACTCAACCCTTAGTATTTTTTTCTGATCCTTTCCCGCATTCTTAATTTTGAAATAGATCTGAAGAAAGCTGTAACAGGCAATATTCCAAGTGCTATAGCTCCTGCTCCACTAGACATTTCAAACATTTTTTCCAAACCATCAATAAGCTGATCGTTCATTAGAAATTGTATCATCTCATATGCAGCAATACCAGGTGCTAGAGGCAGGATACCAGGTATCGAAAAAACAGTCGATGGAGATCTCAACAATCTGGCAGCCGTCTCACTATATAAACCAACAGCGACAGCACCAATAAATATTGAGAAAATTGAATACTCAGTCATCTTATATATCAATGAAAACACACTGTAGCCAAGCATACCGGACATTCCAGCAAATACCAATTTATAGCCCTTAATGTTAAACGTCAAACCGGAAGCAAGGCTGCCTACAAACGCTAAAAAAAACACTAGTGCCACGCCTCCCTACTTTGCACCAAAAGAAAGTGCTACACCTACACCTGCAGCTAGTACAGCAACCAGCAAAACCGCCTCCCCTAGTCTGCTAATACTGGCAACCAAATCACCATAAAGCGCATCCTTAATCCCATTGGTAATCGACACTCCAGGCAGATAAAGCAATATTGAACCAGTAATAATCTTATACTCGCTTAAGGCAGAGAAAAAGCCAACGGCAGCGATGCTCAAAAATCCAGCCACAATACCAGCAAAAAAATTCTCAAGCAGTTGAGAAAAACCCCTCCTTGAGGGTATTTCCCTCAGAAGATATGTTACACTTCCAATAAGGAGAGCAGCGATACCATCGTATATGCTTCCTCTAAAAAGTAGTGTAAAAGAAAATGAGCCCAAAGCATTTGCAACCATTCTGACAGGAAAAACGAATTGCCTAGTTTCATCTATTTTGACTAGATTCTTCATAACTGTTTCACAAGTAGGTTGAACCTGCTGCAAGCCTCGTGAAAGGCTGTTAACCATATCAATACAATTAAGATCAACCTTCCTTCTTTTAATACGTCTAAACGATGTATTTACACTACCGTCTTCGTTTTCTATTGAAATGAAAATTCCGGTCGGCAAAACAAAGCTTTCGCATTGCAAACGATAGCTATTACATATCCTAACAATTGTTTCTTCAACACGATAAATCTCAGCACCGCTAGTTAGCATAATCTCTCCCGCCTTCAACGCAATGCTCATCAATTCAGTCGATCGCAGAAAACCCACATCCTTCTTGTACCTCTTTGTCGCTATTGTTAAGGTTCTTGGTTCGGGGATAGGTTTTGGGTTTTGGGGACGCTTCTCACGTTCCTAGCAAAACATGCACCACATTTTTTTGGTTTTACCCTTATGATGACCATAATACTCCTATTTATTCCACAAGCTGCCGATTTTTTATTAACAAATATTTCCCGCAAACTTGCGAACATATGTTTTGTTTGTTATAATTTAGTTATTCGAAGGGAGGGGTGGTCATGCCAAGAAAGGCTCGAGAAAAGAATCCTTATGCAATCTATCATATTACATGCCGCAGCATATCTGAAATACTGCTTTTTATTGATAATGCAGATAAAGAAAACTACTTAAAGTTGCTTAAAAGATATTTGAATAGATACCATTGCAGTTTGTATGCATACTGCCTTATGAATAATCATATTCATTTACATTTGGACACAAAAGGCTTTAATATTTCCACATTTATGCTAAGCCTTAGTACTGCCTATGTGAGATATTATAACAAAAAATATAACCGTCATGGCCACCTTTTCCAAGGCCGTTTTGTAAGCAAAATACTTTATAATGATGCTTATAATATAGCTGTGTCTGCTTATATCCACAACAATCCAAAAGATATAAAGGGTTATGCCGGCTGTGAAGAATCTTATGAATATTCATCTTACGGTGTATATCTCGGTTCTATGCCCGACCGCTTTGAGATTGTTGATAAAAGCTTCATAAAAGGATTGTTCAACATGACCGAACAGACTGATTTTGTTGAATACTATCGTGCCTTTGTAAAATTTAGTAAAAACGACTCAAAAAGCGTTTCTGTCACCAATATTTTGTCGCAAAAAATTGAATTTGAATACAATAGTGGTAGAACTGTCTTAATCAGAGAAAACAATGCAGCTAACATTATTTCTTATATATCAGAAAAGCTGGAAATAATTCAACATACAGGCCTTAGTCTTAAAGCGAAACGAAAGTTACTCGATTACAGAGCACTTGTTGCTTATGCATTAAGAGTACTATGCAATTTAACTTATAAAAATATATGTAAGTATATGCTAAACATAACAATAACAAGCTGTGCAAGATTGTGTAGCAGAGGACATGCCCTTGTTAGCAAAGGCAATTGCCACTTACAGATTTTTAATGATTTAATCGAAAATGCAATATAATCAGCAATCCTAATCAATATATTAGAATAAGTATTGTTTATACCAATATGCAACTGTGAGCTTATGCTTGCTATGTCCAGCTTTTTGTTTTTATGCAGTAACATCAGGATTATGAAGATATTTATTTAGTAAGGATGATTTATGCTAAATATAGAATTTATAAAAAGCCTTAAGAAAACATTTTTATTCTTCATTGTGTATACTTGCATATTTGCACTTATTTATCTCACTAGTTTATACACCTTTCCTTTTATGGTAGCTTTTGCAATAGCACTAATAATACAGCCAATATCAAGGTTTTTTGGGGAAAAGCTGAAATTCAGGCAGAACGCACCTGCTCTCTTGGCTTCAACGATAGTATATATACTTATTTTTACTTTGCTGGCTTTCATTTTTTATAGCACCATAACTGAAGTAAGACTACTGCTAAAAAACATATCTTCCGCCGATCTTGATCAAATAGTAGAGCCAGTCCAAAGTATAACATCTGAAATTAGTCAATATTTTCAAAACGCAGGTCCCTTTTTCATTGAGGAGAATAGCGGCCAATTAGCTCGAACTCTAAGAAATATTCTAAATATAATAGGTAAAAGCTTAAATGCCTTTTTATCAATTGCCCTATCCATCCCAATGTGGATATCGATTGTTTTTGTTGTCATATTCTCTACTTATTTTTTTACTAGAGATATGTCAAGAATAAAAAAAAGCCTCATCACCATACTTTCGAAACGTGGTAAAGAAAAAATTGAGGTAATCTGGAATCAGGGCATGAAAATGCTGATTAAATATATAAAGGCATATTTTTTGATCTGTCTTCTTACATTTATTCAAACACTAATTGGCTTTACGATATTAGGAGTGAAATACTCTGTATTGCTTAGTTTCATATGTGCATTTGCGGATATACTGCCAGTTTTCGGTATAGGTTTGGTATACTTGCCCCTAGCTGCAATATACGTAATTTCCGGTAATTATTTAACTGGTTTTGGTATACTAATTTTACTTGCACTGATTGGTATTATCAGACAAATTATTGAGCCAAAAATATTATCATCATCCTTAGGTATTCACCCTGTCACTACACTAATTACTATATTTATTGGTCTGAAAGCTTTTGGTTTTATAGGGATGATATACTTAACCTTTTTAGTTCTCTTCTATAAAGTTCTTAAAAACACCAAAATTATTTAATGTCTCCGGCATACAACAGAGTAAATCTCTTAGAGCAGATATATCTGCTCTTTTTTTGTGAAATGGAAACAGGAGAAAGGAGAAACGGAAACGGGGAAACGGACGGAAACGGGGACGCTTCTCACATAACATCTATATTAAAGCAGGGTTAGCAAGTAAAGAATAGTGAAATTTAGTATGAATTAGTGAGAAGCGTCCCCGGTGTCCCCGGTATCCGGTATCGCCGGTATCGGTATATATCCCCAGTATATATTCTCTCTCAATATAGTGAGCAATGTAGCTTAAGGGGTGGAAAACTTTTTTACAAGCCCAGTTAAATATTGCAATGAATTAATGGGTAAAATATAGAAGGCGATAGATCCTCCGGCACTTGTCATATTTTCGGCAATTATTGTTGAAGGCCCCTAGTATTAGGTACCAACTTGGTTTTACGGTGGCGAGCATATCTCAAGCTTGGTATAGATGCGGTAGTGTCTAGATTTTTGTAAACGATGGAATTTTAGTGAACATATACGTTATAACGGATGTGTATTATAGCTGAGAATGTTGGTGTAACAAGATTGAATAGCTTTGACTACATGCTTATGTGATAAAGATTTAACTTCAATAGAATAAATGCCAATTTGTGTTTACATATCGGCAAGGTATTCTGTTGATTATTTGAAAATCGAGTAAAGCAGATGCTAAGCAGTTTATAAATGGATTGACCTACTTTCTATATCATGGAGGCGAGTTTTTTTGGAAGACAGATTTATAGATTTTCAGAAAAAAAGAATGAAGATTTTTGGAGAGGTCGTTAAAATGTATTGGAACGGTCATCTAAACAATGTTGTTGACCTAAATAGGCTGACCCAACATATTATGGATAAGTTTGGCTTCATTAGTAAGGACATCCCATTTGTAAAAGACCATATAAGAGTAGCTATGGGTTTGAATCCTAGAGGAAATAAGGATTTTGTCGATGAATTAGATTTGGTTCGAAAATCCAGTGCCATTGGTGAGCCGATAATCGCAAAAATCAACGGTGTGTGTGAGTATTGTGACTTGGAAAATTGTAATAAAATATGTAAACACGAGGCTCATATCTACAAACGCAGTGAAGGGCCAACTATCGTCAACAACAAGTGCCTAAGCTGCGGCGAGTGTGTCACTAGCTGTGATTTTGGCGCATTGGCTGATAAGATAGATTTCATTCCTATGGTTGATTTATTAAAGAGTAAAGGTACTACTGTATTTGCTGCTGTAGCGCCTGCTATCTCTGGCCAATTTGGTAATAACATCTCACTTGGTCAGCTACGAACTGCCTTCAAGCTGATGGGATTTGCCGACATGATAGAGGTCGCAATGTTCGCAGACATATTGACTATACGCGAGGCCTTTGAATTTAACAGTTTAGTTAAATCCGAGAAGGATTTTTTCCTAACAAGTTGCTGTTGCCCTGTTTGGTACAACCTCACTAAAAAAGGCTTCCCTGATATGTTCTCTCATATGTCTCCCTCAGTTTCTCCGATGATCGCGACCGGAAGGTTCTTGAAAGAATTGTACAAGGATGCTAAAGTAGTGTTTTTCGCACCGTGCATAGCTAAAAAATCTGAAATCAATGAACCTGACGTCAAAGGTGCAGTTGATTTTGTTGTAAACTTTAGAGAACTAAAAGAAATATTTAATGCGTTGGACATACATCCTGAAAAGCTTCAATGGGATGAAAAAGATCAAGCATCTATGGGAGGACGGCTTTATGCCCGGACAGGAGGCGTCAGCTTTTCTGTAAAAACAGTTGTTAACAGGCTTGAACCAAGAAGAGTAATAAAACTGAAGTCAAAAAAGGTTGATGGTGTCAAAAATTGCAAGGAATTGCTGCAAGAACTGTCCAAAGGAAAGGATATCTACGCCAACTTTATAGAAGGCATGGGCTGTACAGGAGGGTGCGTTGGGGGACCAAGAACAAATATTGACGCAGATACAGCGACAAAAGTAGTAAATGAATATGCCGAAGACTCCCTTATAATGACTCCCTTTGATAATCTCAACGTTATGAAAATGCTAAAGCAAATGGGCGTCAACACCATAGATGAAGTTATGCATAACGAGCGCACTTCCAAGCTGCTAACAAGATAATAAAACAGGGACACCGGGGGCAGTTCTGGACGTCCGGGGACAGTTCTCACCTTTTCGCAGGGCAATCTCCTGTGGGACAGTGGGGACAGTTCTCGCCTTTCTACCAAAGTAGCTTACGTTTCCACATAATTAACAACACAATAATATATTTGCCAGTGACGTGCTCCCGCCGCCTATAGAGGCGGGCGCTTCTTGGGACGTACCAGCTAACGACGATATAATTACCAAGCTATCCCCATTCGCCCAATGGTTCTTGTATATATTTATGTTATTCCGAGCATACGACAGCCCTCTCGCTTTATATTGAGTGCTGTGTTTACATACCGGTTAATTTCTGCACCACATTTTTTACATATCCATACTCGGCCAGATAATGCCAGTTCTTTGTTTATTTCTCCGCATGTGTGACATGTCTTGCTTGACGGGTACCATCTATCAATCACGATCAATTGCTTGCCCTGTTCAGCAAGCTTGTACCCAAGAAAGGTAAAGCCATTGTCGCTGGTTATTTCGCCAGATTCAAGCACTGAGCTATACCTCTCATGTTCAGGTCTTCTATTGCAACTGCTTCATAAGCATTGGTTATCTGCTTTGATATTTTATGCAGGAAGTCCTTTCGTTGATTCGCTGTCCTTTCATGTAATCTGGCTACCTTCAGTCTCTGCTTCTCCCTGTTTTTACCTTTCCTTCTTCGGTTGACCTTTGAACAATACATGCACGTGTTCTTTTTCAAGATTCCACTTTATCACAGTCTAGCTCTATACTCAATTGATATAGTATTTCCTGTATATTGCCTGCTTCTTTTTACAAGTCCGTCAAGGCAATTCATCCTCCACCTTCGCTCTCACTAACGTGAGCAATGTGGCTTAGAGGTGAAGGACTTCTTGCAAGCCATGTTAAAGCAATTTTATAGTACTTTTGTGGTTCTGATATAGAAAATTTAATATCGCTGACCGTATTGGTACCTGCTTTTACAGCATCATCAATAATTGACCCAACCATATAGATATCACTAATTTCTGCTCTAACTTCATGAACTACACGGTATCCAATGAACACCTGCTCATTATTCAGATCTAATTTCTTCTCCCTGAATGCCATGCCTAGTAAGTGATTCAATCACACTTGTCATCTTTTGTGCATTCTCTAGCTGCATATTTTAAGTGGTAACACCTAAAACAACAGAAGCATTAGGTTCAACTATAATACTTCCTTTTCCGCCAACCTTCATAATACAATGGTTGAATGTTGTACAAAGCAATGCTTTTACTGGACAAATCAAAGAATTGGTATTCGCTCTAAAGAAATTAATTTTTAGCACAATCTCATCTTTTGAAAGGATTAACTTATATATGGTATGCAAATATTTACATATTTGGTGATAGGTTTTTTTATGTAGATATGTTCGAAAAGTGTTATTAGCAAGAATGCCATAGTCGCATAATTATTCATTCCGCTTTTAATCACATAAATACATAAAAGGGGCAGTAATGTGAGAACTGTCCCCTGTATCAAGAAGCCAACATTGTGAGAACTGTCCCCACTATCCACTACAATTCCAAGTGCCCGATATTTAGAAACATATGCTAAATGCCTCGATAGATCAAAACTGCCGCAACCTCTCTAAATGTGAGAACTGTCCCCACCACAATCCACATTACAGTCCTTGCTAAACAAGTTAGCTGAGCTTTCAGCAGCTTTGTTCTTAGTTAAAAAATAAAACACTACAATGCTGATAATTACGAGAAATGTAACTATTAGTCCACCCTCAGGCCCAAATCCGCCTCCGTTAAAGATGTTGTAGCCTATCAGTTCTGATGTATACAGCCCACTAGCATTATATCCGCTTACAGGTAGCCCAAAAACACTACCTTGAAAGTAATTCCATGTAATATGGTAACCTATAGGCATCCATATGTTTTGACGCCTGTAAAACATTAGAGAGAACAGAATACCTATAAAGAAAATGTTGATTAGAGGAATAAAACTAAAAAAATCATTGCTAATGTGTAGCAAGGAAAATATTAAATTGGGTATTATGAATACTAGATACATATTGGATTTTCTAAGAACAGACATGCAATATCCCCTTGAGAATATTTCCTCTCCAAATCCAACAAAAATCATTATTATCAAATCAGTTAGGAGCAACCATGAAAAATTGGGGTTTAGGAAGTCGTTTTTTACAGTAATTTGGCCGGAAAGCAGGAAAACAACAAAGATAACGGAAATAGCAACTGCCCCTAATATCAACCCATATACAAAATCTTTGGCACCGTGCTTAAAAGATGATAGTCCAATATTTTTCAGTGGCTTTTTATCAAAAACCTTCCAAAATAGTATAACGGAAAATATCATCGCAAGATTTTGAATTACTCCGTTTATTAATAGAAATGTATTGTCTCTCAAAATCATTTGAGTTACCGTCGTTATGTCATAATTTCCGGTGAAAATAATAAAAATAGCACTATATACAATGCTAATAATAATATTAAGAATCAAGAATGTAATAATAAAAGTAACCAATACAATTAGTATTTTCCAACCAGCCCATATATCGTTGTGTTTGTTCTTTAAAAACCCCATATTAATATCTCCAATCCGTTATTTTCAAACACAGGTATTTAAAATTTCCTTACCTCTCTACACCTTGGCATAATAAGCCGACAAAAATGCACTACCGCTTGGAGCCCAATCAATACACTACAACAAACAGTTTCGTTAAGAACGAAAAAAATCTAAGCATACTAAAATTCGCTCTCACCAAATTCTATACTATTACAATTAGTTAATCAATCTTTTATTGTCATAGTGTTCGATATTTTTCATCTATACCAATAATATGCTCCAGCTGTTGTTTTTCATATATCTTTGCTAGCTGTCTAGTGAAACGAGATAAAAACGCAAGTGAGGAACGTCCTAAAGGTGAGGAACGTCCCCTCTCCTCATCCCCTCTCCTCACCGTTCTAACGGGTGCAACGGGACAAAAAACGCATAAGGTGAGAAACGTCCCCACCACCTCCCCACCACCTCCCAGAACCCTCCCTTCAAAAAAGTGAGAACTGTCCCCACTTTCAGTCCCCACTTTCAGTCCCCACTTTCATATTTTATCGGTTCGATTTAGATTATCATTTCTTGTTTACAGTTATACTGCCAGTACCAGAAGTTACTTCCAAGTCAATACCACCGCCATTGACCTTCTGCTTTAGTGCGCCCCCTACAAATGAATCTTTGTTAGGTGTAATAAGGTTCCCCTTGATACTTCCAACTCCTGCGACGGCATCTAAATCAAATCCTGTATCTTCAGGCATTAGAATTACTACATCGCCCACCCCTGACTGTACGCTCAGGCTAATTGCATCATTTATTTCGCAATCCACCTCAATATTTCCTGTTCCTGTAGTAACATCAGATTTATCTCTAAACGATACATCCTTCAGCTTTACTTTACCAACCCCACTGGCTAATTTGTATCTTCCCCTCAGGTCATTTATGAGAATATCGCCTACTCCGACATTTATATCAATTATATCCATATTATCTGGTACCCTTATATCAATATCCACTGACATATTGATGTTTTTGTATTTTTTTGACACCCATTGCCAGAAATCTTCCGAATCTTCGTTATTTGCCTTTACTTCAACAACAAGTTTATCACCAACAGCTTCTGTTACGACTTGAATACTGTCCAAAACCTCCTTGACATGTTCACTGTCTCCCCGAATATTCTTTGTGTAAATGATTTCAGCATTTTCATTAGAACTTCTCGAAATTGTAACAACTCCAACACCAACATTCACCGAAAGCTCCTTCAGGTCAGACGCACTCATAGTAGTCTCGCCTGTCTCATCGGTGTTTCCAATTGATCCTCCAAAATCGGTATCAAAGCTATATTGGCAGCCAGTAAATAGTGTTACTATTATAGTTACTATTATAGCTATTATTGCAAATACACTGATTATTCTTTTCATATCCTCTACCTCATTTTCATTTTATATTGGAATGTACGTAAAAAGAAAGTAATTGTTTATCTAGTTTGCTAACTATTGCTGTTGTTTAGAGAAATCAGTTCCCAATCAAGCTATGACTATTTACTAAGAATCCTGATAAACTCGTTCCTTTCGACATCATTGTCAAAGGTACTCAACATTCCGCCAATTATATGCTCAACACAACAAACTAAACACAAACTAAGCACCAATAGAATATTTTGTTTGGTACCTTGCATTGTTTAGTAGCGTGTGATATTATGTACCCAAGTGCTCAAATTACATTTTAAGGGAAAGGAAAATCGCTATGAACATCCAATTAAAAAAAGGCGTTCTCGAGCTATGTGTACTCAGTTTGCTGACAAAAAAGGATTGTTATGGTTATGAGTTGGTTAATGAAATATCAAAAAACATAATGATTGCTGAGGGAACAATATATCCCCTCCTTAAAAGGCTCAGGGACGAAGGCTATTTGACTACTTACCTTGAGGAGTCCCAGGAAGGTCCCTCTAGAAAGTATTACAGGCTGACAGACCTCGGTATCACTACAAAAAATGAGCTAATAAATGAATGGCTCATACTTGTTAAAGGCGTCAACAATATCCTTGGAAAGGAGATAATCGCATGAATAAGAATGATTATCTGGCAAAATTGAAAAACACTTTGGGCAACATACCAAACGAAACGAAATATGAGATTATTTATGATTTTACTGAACACTTCGAAGTAGGCCTTGAGCAAGGGAAGACAGAAGAAGAGATTGCAGAGTCCCTTGGTGACCCTAAAACAAATGCAAAGCAGTACAGGGCTGAATACATAGTTCAGCAAGCTCATAAAAAAAGTTCGGGGGTTAATGTGTTCCGGGCGATTTTTGCAGCAATAAGTCTTGGTTTTTTTAATTTAATTTTTATGCTCCCGGTATTCGCTGTAGTATTTTCAATAATAGTCAGTTTTTTTGCTATATCGTTCTCACTTTCTTTATCTGGAGTCTTTGCACTACTGGCAACAGTATTAAAACCGCTACTCCCTATATGGATTGGCTTGCCAGACATGAATCCATTGTTCCTTATCTTCGGCTCCATAAGCATTACAGCATTTGGACTGCTTTTTGGAATAGGAACCTTCCAGTTGACCAGGTGGTGTCTCAAGGCAACTGCCGGCTACATTAAAGCAAACATAAATATTATTGGAAATAATAAAAAGGAGAATGATGAATATGTTGGGTAAAATTGCTACTAAAAATCTCATTACTATACTGGGTATAATCTTTATCGTTTCCGGACTAATCGCCGGTGTGATATTTTTCACACAATATGGAATATCAGGCTTCAACCCTGACGATTTGGTTACTTATGAGAATAATGTCGATGTAGAAAAAGAGGCCACTCTTCAAGGGATCAACACGATTTGCATTGAAACCACAAGTCATGATATTAAGCTAATTAGTGCCGATTCCGATGACGTAAAAGCACACTTTTATGGCGGTTATTCTATAAGCAACAATTCTTACAAACCAGAGTTGGCTGTTACAAGAAATGGAGATAAGCTACTGATCAAAATTGAGAATACTCTAAATGGAATGATATTGAGCTTCAGACACGATCTGCAGCTAGATGTTTATATTCCCTCCAAGTATTCTGAATCTGTCGAGGTAAAAACGTCTTCAGGAAAATTGATTGCGGGAGAGCTTTCATTAGAAATCTTTTCAGTGGGAACCTCATCTGGCGATATAAAGACCGGAACCATAAGCGCTGAAAAAGCTCTGATTGATACAAACTCTGGGAAAATCAGTTTTAATGGCAGGTTTACCAAGCTAAATGTGAAATCCACTTCCGGCGACATTTCCTCTGACACTATTGAAGCTGAAAAAGCAAAGTTCGAATCCAATTCGGGGGCCATTAGGTTTAATGGGAAGTTTTCTGAAGTAAATGTTTTTTCCACCTCAGGAGATATCGCCTCTGACTCACTTGAAGCTGCAGTCTCAGGGCTTAAGTCTAATTCCGGCAAGATAACCTTATCAGGCGCTCTTTCCAAGATAACTGCAAAGACCACAAGCGGCGACATATTACTATCATCCTCGCACAATCCACAAATCGTGCAGATAACAACAGGTTCAGGAAAAACCGAACTCAAGCTACCCGCTTCGGCCGGGTTTGAGTTGAATTGCCAATCAAACTCAGGCGAAGTCTATTCCGACTTCCCTGTTACCGTAACTACATCCGGCAACAGAAATAAGCATGACCTTAGTGGCACCGTAGGAGATGGCAGCGGCAGTGTGGCAATATCGTCTACCTCTGGTGATATCCGAATAGTCAAATGAGGGGGACAGTTCTCACCTTTCAGGATTAATGGTTAGTGGTTGGGGACAGTTCTCACCTTTCGGGATTAATGGTTAGTGGTTGGGGACAGTTCTCACCTTT
>CAZEIH010000020.1:29173-33711 GCA_964512095.1 uncultured Oscillospiraceae bacterium | reverse complement strand
ACAGTTCTCACCTTTCGGGATTAATGGTTAGTGGTTGGGGACAGTTCTCACCTTTAGTACATTAGAGCCATATTATATGTCATGTTATAAATGATACCACATTGACATAAACGTGAGAACTGTCCCCGTCTGTCATAAACGTGAGAACTGTCCCCGTCTATCATAAACGTGAGAACTGTCCCCGTCTATCATAAACGTGAGAACTGTCCCCGTCTATCCCGTCTATACGTTTACCTAAAGTATCCCCGCTACTGTACACCATTTGCGTAAACGTGAGAACCGTCCCCGTCTACTTAAAATATCACCGCTGCCGTACACCACTTGCATATACGTGAGAACTGTCCCCATCTTCCACCCCGTCCACCACCCCATACCGCGCCGCCTAAAAACCATCTAATAACCGTACCCATCTAAAAGTGAGAACCGTCCCCTGCATATCCCCTGCATAAAAGTGAGAACCTAAAAGTGAGAACCGTCCCCCTGCATTTTGAATATAATGGGTATATCAATAAGGAATAAGGTGAGTTTCATGTGGTATACAGTACAATCAGGTGATTCGTTATTTTCGATTGCACAGCGGTTCGGGGTTTCACCCCGCCAGCTTTCGGTCCAAAACCAAATTGAGGGCGATGAGATTACGCCAGACCAGCGGATTTTTATACCGATACAGATTTCTAAGGTTATAACATATACCGTACAGTCAGGTGATTCGCTATATAGTATTGCCCGACAGTACAATACTCTTATAGAGAGCATCGTACAACTGAACAGACTTCAGGGGACAGCATTGGACGCTGGACAGCGTCTTGTTATTCCCCAGTATACTGAAGCCGTGGTGAACGTAAGCAGATCGAACATACGTAGTGGTCCGGGTACCAATTACAGTACGGTTCAATCTGTTGCTTCAGGAGCAAAGCTTCCTGTTGTTGGAATGTCAGGTGACTGGCTGAAGGTTTCGCTACATGATGGTAATGACGGTTGGATTTCGCGAGGGCTGGTGACTTACAGAACCTATGATGGTTCTAAGCCAATTTCTGATATTCTGGGCTTTTACACATTACAGGAGGGTCCTGCGCTCCCCAGCTCCTTTCGCTCATTTGTTGACAATACCTCAAGCCTGACATCAGTTCCACTTTTCCTGTATAGGTTTGACCAGGATGACCCGTCCTCGATAGAGAAATTCGGTGAGTTTACAGATAATGATATTGAAACACTGGTCTCAATTGCCCACAGAAATAATATTATGATGCTTCCTGTGGTGCATAACCTTCTTTATGAATCAGGGGGCCAAGAGGCCAGCCGGACTGTTGTTCAGACAATGCTGGCAACTCAAGAGTCAAGAGGCAGGGCAATAAATAATATAATTGCATTGATAGACAGATTCGGTTTTGATGGAGTAAACATCGATATTGAGGATGTATTCCAAGATGATAGTGACAGGCTGTCGCAGTTTTTTACCGAGCTTGGAAACGCCATACATGCACAAGGATATTATCTATCAGCCTCAGTACCGTCGCGCATCAGGGATTTCCCACCCTTCAACCCCTTTTCAGACCCGTTTGACTACTCAATTATTGGTGCTGCAGTCGACGAATTCGTTGTTATGCTCTACAATGAGCACGGCTGGCCAGGCAGTGGCCCAGGCCCTGTTGTATCAAGCGGCTGGATGAACAAGGTAATAGGCTACACCCTAACGAAAATGCCCGCAAATAAGGTCGTTGCCGCTATCTCGGTATTTGGCTTTGATTTTAATCTAGCAACAGGAGGAACTACTTATGTCACATATGAAATGGCAGCTAATCTTGCTGAACAGTACGGTGCAAACATCATATTCGATCAGGATACCTTGACTCCAATGTTCTCATATACCGATGATCAAGGAAATTCTCACGAGGTGTGGTTTGAAAATAAAGAAAGTATAATTGCAAAAATACGACTAGCCTGGCAGCAAGGAATCAACGGCGTGGCTCTATGGAGGCTTGGTTTGGAAGATCCCAATCTGTGGCCAGCTGTCAGAAATGATATTGTAGTAAGAAGAATAACTTATTAGAGGCGTTAGGCAATATTTACTAATTTTATGTTTAAATTGTAAGCATAAGTTAGTATTTCCAACAAATGCTTGTAAACTAATTTATTCCATGGTATAATATTTGAGTATCACTCAGTGATATATAAAAATGTAAGATTTAATTTGTTTGTAGACCGAACCCTCCTTATCTTATTGGATCCTTGGAGAAATAAGTCTAGACCAGTTAAATCCAAATGATCGGGAGGTAAGTATAAAATGTCGGACAAAACATTGACTTGCAAGGACTGCAACCAGGAATTCGTTTTTACTGAAGGTGAACAGGCTTTCTACAAGGAAAAGGGATTCGAGAATGAGCCACAGAGATGCCCCGACTGCAGAAGAGCTAAAAAAGCTCAGAGAAGAAATAACGGCGGCGGCTTCAATGGCCCAAGGAACAATTATAGTGCAGGTGGCAGATGGTAAGTAGTAAATGCGATTAAAGAGAGTTTTTAAACTCTCTTTTTTTTGTAATAACACTTCTTTTAAGCATTATTATTCGGTTATATAAAGTCAATTTGCCCCGTTTGCTTGTTCACTGGTGCATTTATTTCTACCTTACCTTTTATAGTTGCGCTAAATGATATATAATATTAGTAGTTTGGTTAAAATTCTGAACTAATTGTTCTAATATGATAAGAGGTGGCTTAATGAAGAATATACCATTGTACGACGTAAGGAAGATTAAATCCATAAAGGAACTTATGGACACCAGCGCGGCGCTTTACAGCGATAAAACCGCATTCCTCTACAAGCCTAAGGGCAGTGACAAATATGAATCGGTATCCTTCAATCAATTTAAATCGGATGTAGATGCCCTTGGTACAGCACTAATCGATATGGGCTTGAAGGATGGCAGAATAGCAATTATCAGTGAAAACAGATATGAGTGGGCCGTTTCCTATATGGCAGTAGTCAATGGTACAGGCATAGTAGTACCTCTGGACAAGGAGCTTCCCAAAAATGAGATAGAAAACCTATTAATTAGAGCAAAAGCAGATGCAATAATATTTTCCGGCAATCTTAAGGAGCACATCGTCAATATATCCAAGCATATAAATTTCGTAAAGCATTTCATACTTATAGATGAACCAGTCTCCAATGAAGTTGAAGATAATAATAAAGAAGAAATCGATTCTATCAGTTTAACGGGTCTTATAGAAAAAGGTCGTAAAATGATCGATGATGGTAGCAAGGTTTTCACAGAAGCTAAAATAGACACAGAAGCAATGAGAATCCTCTTGTTTACATCAGCTACTACTGATAAGTCAAAAGCCGTTATGCTCAGCCATAGAAACATTTCCGAAAACCTAATGGCAATGAGTTCCATGCTAAACATCGTTCCTGATGACATATTTCTGTCAGTCCTGCCACTACATCATACATATGAAAACACCTGTGGTTTTCTATGCCCACATTACCGCGGAGCAGCGGTAGCATATTGTGAAGGACTGAGGCATATAACAAAAAACCTCCAGGAATCAAAGGCCACTGTCATGCTCGGTGTTCCGCTTTTATTCGAGGCTATTTATAGAAGAATCTGGGATCAGGCAAGCAAAAATCCCAAAATGCTGAAAAAGCTTAAGCTGGGACTAAAGATTAGCAATATCGCAAGGAAAATTGGTATTAACCTAACTAAAAAGCTCTTTGCACCAATCCACAACAACTTTGGCGGCAAACTCAGAGTATTCATAAGCGGAGCTGCAGGGATTGACCCTGAAGTATCCAAAGGATTCAGAGAATTTGGTATTCTATTTGTACAAGGTTATGGTCTAACCGAATGTAGCCCGATAGTTGCATTAAACAGAGATGTTGATTACAAGGATAACGCAGCAGGATTGCCCCTTCCCGGCCTTGAAGTAAAAATTGACCAGCCTGGTGCAGATGGTGTTGGCGAGATTGTTGTCAAAGGTCCAAGTGTGATGATGGGATATTACGAGGACAACGATAATACTGAGAAGGTACTGAAGGATGGCTGGTTCTTTACAGGCGACCTGGGGTTCATCGACAACGGCGGCTTTGTCCATATTACAGGTAGAAAGAAAAATGTTATTGTCACAAAAAACGGTAAAAACATATATCCAGAAGAAATAGAAACACTGCTGAACAAAAGCAACTATATTAAAGAAAGTATAGTATACGGAAAAGATGATCCGGTTTATGGGGACGTTGTTGTTTCGGCAACCATAGTTCCGGACATGGAGGCAATAGAGGCTGAATTCGAAGGACGTAAACCATCTGACGAAGAGCTGCATGACCTTATCAGAAAAGAGGTTAAGGATGTTAACAAGAGTCTTGTGATATATAAATATGTCAAGGATTTTGAGCTCCGTGAAGAGGAGTTCGCCAAGACAACCACCAAAAAAATCAAACGCTATATTAGCAACTAGAACGGTAGCAGCTGACTTGGCTGCCAGGCTGACTCGCAGTAGCAGTAGCGGCTGACTTGGCTGCCAGGCTGACTCGCAGTAGC
>CAZEIH010000020.1:3484-29073 GCA_964512095.1 uncultured Oscillospiraceae bacterium | reverse complement strand
TAGCAGTAGCGGCTGACTTGGCTGCCAGGCTGACTCGCAGTAGCAGTAGCGGCTGGCTTGGTTGCCAGGCTGACTCGCAGTAGCAGTAGCAGCTGACTTGGCTGCCAGACTGACTCGCAGTAGCAGTAGCGGCTGACTTGGCTGCCAGGCTGACTCGCAGTAGCAGTAGCAGCTGACTTGGCTGCCAGGCTGACTCGCAGTAGCAGTAGCGGCTGACTTGGTTGTCAGGCTGACTCGCAGTAGCAGTAGCGGCTAACTTGGTTGTCAGACTGACTCGCAGTAGCAGTAGCAGCTGACTTGGCTGCCAGGCTGACTCGCAGTAGCAGTAGCGGTAGCAGCTGACTTGGTTCCCAGGCTGACTCGCTGCTAGAAACAAATTTACAGGTAAACACCAGAAAGATTCACTTAAAATGGAAAAGCGTAAAAAAAGACTATTAACCACTGAGGAATTACTAAAAAAGTACAAAAAAAGATACCACATCATTTGTGGCGTGTTAGTTACATTTGTCGTCGTTCTAGCACTGTTTCTTTATTTAAATTACGACTATCTGGTTTTCAAGCACTTCTTAACCAGTAGCTACATCTACCCTGAAACATTGGACGAATTATACAGTGAGTACCTTGATATTGATTCAAATGGCAGGTATTTCAACGATTTCGACAATATGGTCATAGCAATTACGACAGAGAGAATAAGAATGCAGAACGGTGATAAATACACCTACCTGTATACTCCCATAAGGCTTCAGCAAAGTCACCAGGCTGACAAAACAGAGGCGGCCCAATCCGAAATCAAAATTCTCAATGACAACACTGTTTATCTAAAGCTCACAAACTACACTAAATACACACAGAAGTTTATGGAGGATAATCTAGAGCAGCTTGGCAGTAGACCAAACATCATAATAGATCTTTTAGGGAATAGAGGTGGCGATATTGGTGTTATGGTCAACATTTCAAGTATGTTCCTACCCAAAAAAGCAGTAGTCGCAACAGACCAATACCGTTGGATGGAGCAAGTATTTCGTTCAAACAAAAATCAGCCACTAAAGTATGAAAAAATAATTATACTACAGAGCGCTAACACAGCTAGCGCTTCAGAAAACATGATAGCTGCACTAAATGACAACCTTGACAATGTAGAGTTAATAGGCGCTGAAACCTTCGGGAAAGGCATCGGCCAGTTTACAATGCCTCTTAGACGCGGCTACGCCGTCAAGGCAACCATGCTTAAATGGATGACTCCGGCCGGCATCAATATCCAAGGCGATGGCATAGATCCAGACATAGAATACAGTGGTGACGACATTATCCAATTCGCCCTCGACCGTATCGGATAATTTTGGGGACGGTTCTCACCTTTTTGAATATTGAGACTATCAAGACTTAAGCAATCTAACTTCCTCAATGGACAATTCCCTGCACTCGCCCGGTTCAAGTGACTCGTCAAGCCTAAGACTGCCCATCTGTATTCGTTTTAAATAAACGACCTTTTTCCCTACAGCTTCGAACATTCTCTTAACCTGATGAAATTTCCCCTCATGCAGAACTATTTCCACCTCAGAGCGAATACCTGACCTCATTATTTCCAACTCAGCAGGCATTGCTTTATAACCATCATCCAGTATGACGCCCTCGGCGAAAATTCTCACATCTTCATCCGTGGTCTCCCCCTCTATCAAAGCAATATAACGTTTGTCCACATGCTTTTTAGGAGATAAAATGTCATGTGCCAGCTGACCGTCGCTAGTCAGCAAAAGCATACCTTCAGTATCAATATCTAATCTTCCGGCGGGAAACAAATCAAAGCAGGCAAACTCCTCAGGTAGTATATCTATCGCCGTTTTCAGCTTTGCATCCCGTGTAGCTGAAATGATACCAGCAGGCTTATTCATCATTAAATAAACAAACTCTCTATAATTGAGCTTTTTCCCATTAATAATAACAACACTATTTTCAGGGTCCACATGCAAAGAAGCATCACTGACGACTATACCATCAACTGTTACCAATCCGCTTTTAACTAGCCTTTTAATTGTAGCTCTACTTCCGAATCCAAAGTTGGACAACAGCTTATCCAACCGTTGGGTACGCCTCATTCTCCAGCCTCCCTTTTCCTCGTTTCTGGGGACGGTTCTCACCTTTATCTATGTCTTCATTCATCGCTGCCATCGCCATCCCCGCCATCCCCGCCATCCCCGCCATCGCCATCGCCATCCCCGCCATCCCCGCCATCGCCATCATCGTCATCCCCGCCATCACCGCCATCGTCATCCCCGCCATCGCTGCCATCGCCATCCCCGCCATCGCCATCGTCATCCCCGCCATCCCCGCCAAAGCCGCCATTGCCTCAACTATCCTCGTCGTCTCCATACTCATCATCCCACATGCTCACTAAATCATCGATAATGCCATGATACTGGTAGAACAATGCCTTATTCTTGTTAAATAGCTTCTTCCTCTCCCTTGAATTCTGGAGGCAATCAAAAAAATCAGCCTTAAGCTCATATAAAGCAGGATAATTGTTACTCATATACCTCAACGCCATTAAGCAATTGCTATAATCATTCAAAATCTGATACTCCATCAGAACAGCGTAAGCCCTTTTCTCTTCTTCAGAAACCTCGTCAAAATCATCCGGTAGACTGCCATTCGTAGTATAAATCTTCAGCAAATCCGGTATAAACTCATCCTTCTCAAACCTCATAAGCTCCGGTTCAAGCTTGATAATCTTCTCTATGCCTTCTTTTATTCCAGCAATATCCTCCCTGCCGGGACATAGCTTCAAAAGGACGCCCGCACATCTATTTGCATCTGCAAACCTGTGGCTGTCAATGTAAAACTCAAGCATATGGACAAATAAATCCAGGGATTCATTAATTTCGTCATGCTCAACATCAAAATCTACTAACCTATCCATCATATCAAGGCTTTCGTTATGTCTAGCCTCCATAAATAGAGAATAGGACAGTCTAGCACAGATATAATACCGTTCTTCGCGAAACTTCGGATCTTCTATTGCTTCCTTCAGTAATATAGACGCTTCCTTGTAATTCTCCGACAACATATAACCCTCAACCAGCAGGTAAACTAGAGTGAAATTATCACTATCATGTAAAAAGCACTCTTTAGCCAACGCAAGGGCCTCATCATATTTTTTTGCACCAAGACAAGCCTTAATAAAAAGCATGTTCAAATCCATATCGTATGGATAATCCCCTCTGACAGACTCCAACGCCTTTACGGCTTTTGCAGCCTTATTTAAATTCATATAAGCTATTCCAAGTAGATAATTCAGGTGAGTTGTATACTTCTCACCCTTTACCACCTTCTCAAGTAATCTCGCCGCCTTTGAATATTTCCCATCATCAATAGCAGTATGAGCTTCCTTATATGCCTGCTTTGAGCTAGCCTCCATACGATGAAATTCAATACAGGCAGTTCGAATTGCAGCGTCACTAAGCGCCCTAAAAGCCTCTTCAATTTCTTGGTTTTGTTCTGGGAATTGATCTTCAGGAAACTTGTCCAGCATCGCCTTGTATGCCTTTTTTATCGTCTGTGCGTCAACGTCTTCCTCAATACTGAGTACCTCAAAATAATCTTTCATTATAAGTTAATCCTTCTCATTAATAATTACATTCGCTTATATATAATACCATATATCCGGCTCAATACCATCTAAGCCAAGATTTAACCCCACATAGAATGCACCTTACATAGGAATAGTAGTTTTCTTAAGCTTTGAAGACTTGACATGGGTACTGACACCATCCTGGTAAACCGCCTTTGACCCCTTGAACACCTTGAGTGTCTGCAATATCAGCTTAATATCCAGCATCAAGCTATAGTCTCTTATATACAACAAATCATATTTTAGCTTGTCCACCGCTGATGTATCATACTTTCCATATATTTGAGCGTAACCAGTAATTCCGGCTTTAACCAAATAGCGGTGAGAATATTCCGGTATCTCTTTGCTAAACTGCTCAACAAAAAACGGCCTTTCAGGTCTTGGCCCTACAAAACTCATCTCGCCCCTGAGAACATTGAATAATTGGGGCAGCTCATCAAGTCTAAGGTTCCTCAGAATCCTGCCAGTCTTTGTTATGCGCGGGTCATTACCGCTGGATAATACCGGGCCTGTTTCATCCTCAGCTCCAACATACATAGTCCTAAACTTTAGAACCTTAAACTTCTTGTTCCCTGCCGTAGCACGTGTCTGCATATATATTGCCGGCCCTTTGGAGGTAGACCTCACAATGATGGCAACCAGAAGCATGACCGGTGACATCAATATAATACCTATAGATGCAAGAGTAAAATCAAACATTCTTTTGAAAAATCTTTGCTCAGTTGTCAAGCCCAACCGATCCACCATAAAAGCAGGCATATCCTCAAACTGCACCATTCTAGCGCTTGAAAGAGCAATTTCAAACATCCTGGGCACAATATATACAACTTTCTTTTGATCCAGGCATTCTGTAATAACCTTCATTTTATCCTCATCCGAAACATTGTCGCTTATAAAGACCTCATCAACGTCCTTAAGACGTTTAAACGCCTTGCTAATCTCGTCTGATGGTATAACACACTGGATATGAAGCTTTGCCCTTTTCAGCGTATGGCTAAC
Source organism: uncultured Oscillospiraceae bacterium (assembly GCA_964512095.1). Lineage (GTDB taxonomy): Bacteria > Bacillota > Clostridia > Acetivibrionales > DTU013 > DTU013. Next base: position 24,443 of record CAZEIH010000020.1, on the reverse strand, counting down.
CTTATCCAGAATGGATTTCAGCTCATTGCGCTCTCCAATAACCATAAGCCTAACATCACTTGAATAAAGTCTTCTAACATATAGCACAATACCTTTCCAAATAAGAAGCAGCCCAAACTGTAAGACGGGTGCTAACGCCAATATCATACGCGGGAATGAAAACCCTCTTAGGTAATAGGTTATGGTGACAGTAGTTATACTTAGTATAAATATGGACTTAAACAAAGTAACGGCAGTTTCCTGAAGCGTTTTTCTGTAAAACTTCAGCAGTCCAAAAATATCAAAATATATCAAAGCCGCAACCGTAATAAACGGTGCAGACACAACATATGGCTCAAAGTTAAACGCAGGTAATGTCCAATTGTACCTGATAAGGAATGCCAGAACATACGCAACATTAATCAAAGCTAAATCAACTAAAACAATGCCTATTTTGTAAAATTTTTGTGTCTTTCTAAGAAACTTAAGCATGTTTGACCCCTATATATAATCGCCTCATCAATTATGCCTTCATTATACATTATATCTGACTAATTTGCTCATAAAAAATATGGGATATTGACATAATAATATTTTCCTTAATTGCAAAAGACCCCATATTCGGTCTCTTTTTTCTCTCTATGGAGAAGATAGTCAATTCGCTTCGCTCAGGGAGTCAGGTGGAGACTGAGCCGCCCTATAGAGGCCGGCGTCTTCTGAAGACATAGATAAACGTAAATATATTCATCGACTTGCGTTCCTGTGGATTTTACTTTTGCAAAGTGGAATTTAACTTTTCAATTGACCATCTCTTCCCGGAATATCGTTCCCATATTCTCCAGATTCCTGGCAACTTCCTTGACCCTCTCCAACGTAACTTTCTACCGTTTTCGCCCTCTTTTCGCCCTTCTCAGGATACCCAGATAAATCCTTGGACGATTTTTCAGCACGCGCCTTCTACCACAAGTGCGACACCGTTCTTACACATGTATACTCTAACATTCTACTAAGGCCATTAACGCGTCTCCCATGTAGAACTTTTAGTTATCTCTCCTGTGAATGGATCAACCATTATGTTGTTACGTATTCCTGTTACTGAGTCCATGAAAAGGCAGTTCCAAAACCTGGACCCACGCCTATCATCAACTGCTGAAAGCATAATTTCATCATACTTAAAACCATCTTCATCCCCGAAATTTTCTTTTGCAATTTCGATTACATCATCGCTATCTACAACCCACTTTTCAAATTCCATATCCATCGGGGAAGTCCTTTCATCATTTTCTACAACTTCCATACTGACCAGTTTATGCTCTCTTGTATCTACTTCAATGTAATACAAATCAGGATTCCTTTTGTCTTGCTCATAATAAGTCAGAGTAATTACCCCCGAGCCGCTTTTATCTATAAGTACTAAAATTGCTCCCAACCTCATATTACGAGCTGGAGTATACTTCTCCAGTTCTTCATTCACACAGGCATATACTTGCTTTGCTGTTATTGCATCTGTGCTGATATCTATATCCGATAATGCATCTTCGTTAAGAGGAAATATAATAATAAAACAGCATATTAATATGCCTATAAATGCAATAATTGAAGCTGCTAAAATAATAGGTTTTTTCATTTTTCTCCTCTCACCATCTAATGGCTTCGGAAGCCTGTCAACCAGGACTTTTTCATCTCTTCCCGGAATATCGTTCCCATATTCTCCAGATTCCTGGCAACTTCCTTGACCCTCTCCAACGTAACTTTCTACCGTTTTCGCCCTCTTTTCGCCCTTCTCAGGATACCCAGATAAATCCTTGGACGATTTTTCAGCACGCGCCTTCTACCACAAGTGCGACACCGTTCTTACACATGTATACTCTAACATTCTACTAAGGCCATTAACGCGTCTCCCATGTAGAACTTTTAGTTATCTCTCCTGTGAATGGATCAACCATTATGTTGTTACGTATTCCTGTTACTGAGTCCATGAAAAGGCAGTTCCAAAACCTGGACCCACGCCTATCATCAACTGCTGAAAGCATAATTTCATCATACTTAAAACCATCTTCATCCCCGAAATTTTCTTTTGCAATTTCGATTACATCATCGCTATCTACAACCCACTTTTCAAATTCCATATCCATCGGGGAAGTCCTTTCATCATTTTCTACAACTTCCATACTGACCAGTTTATGCTCTCTTGTATCTACTTCAATGTAATACAAATCAGGATTCCTTTTGTCTTGCTCATAATAAGTCAGAGTAATTACCCCCGAGCCGCTTTTATCTATAAGTACTAAAATTGCTCCCAACCTCATATTACGAGCTGGAGTATACTTCTCCAGTTCTTCATTCACACAGGCATATACTTGTTTTGCTGTTATTGCATCCGTGCTGATATCTATATCCGATAATGCATCTTCTTTAAGAGGAAATATAATAATAAAACAGCAAATTAATATGCCTATAAATGCAATAATTGAAGCAGCTAAAATAATAGGTTTTTTCATTTTTCTCCTCTCCTATCTAAGCAATATTCGTAAATCTGGTAGGTATTCCATAACACAATTAGTATACTTGTAACCTTTCTTAATATTATAAGAGTAGACAATTTTTCGAATTTCCTCTTGTGATAATTCATTTATTTTTTTCTTTTTATTACCACGTACATCATTAGATATTTGATATAAAATAGCACATATTGTTTCAATATTATATCTGTCATCATACTGGATTTTATTGATAGCATCATCATAATCAGCAGGTATATTAGCAGATTTATTTGTGTAATAATGCTTATCATAATAAAACCACGCAGTTCTAGCTCCATCAACAGATATAGCACCCAATCCTACAGTCGTCTTCTTCTCTGGATTGGTATACTTTCGATAAAGTTTAGACAAATTATCCGGCAATGACTGAGTATACATTTCTTTCAATATTATACCAGCAATAACTTCACTAGGAACATCATACTCTTTCGCTACACTATTAATTAAGTCTTTGTTTTTCGTTACACAGTTAATACTGTTCTGAATTCTAATCTCCAAAGCATTTCTGTAAAGAACATTAGTCATTGCTAAATAAGTGTATGGATATTGATTCATCATAATAAATTTTAGTCTAAATCGAGCAGCAGTGTCTTCTACCCTGTTCCAAAATAACTTCCCATTCCCACTACTACTGCCTAATAAACCCATACCCCCAATAGTTGTATGGTTACCATCACCCGTTATCAATGAGTCAATGGCTCCCTCGTTGTTTATTTCATTTGTACTTTTTGCACCTGTAATAATTCTACTAATCACTCCATTATTGTTAATATTCAATGTGCTATATACGCCAGTAGTAATAGTCCCCATAAAACTTCTATTACTAATTGCCATAACTGAATTTTCACCAGTGTTCATTTCATTTATATTACCCTTGTTATTAATGACTGTTAAACTCCCTGCTCCTGTACTTACTTCACCAATGCTACCATAATTAACGATGTTTGATTGTAATCCACTGCCAGTATTTATTGTATCTAATGTGACACTTTCATCAATATACATCTTGTCGGCATATGCGTTCCCGGAAAAAATTGCCCAATCCGCATAAGCCTTGTCCTCACTATCGACAGTGACAACATACCCTTCCCAAGTCTTTGTAACCATCTCATGTCCTGTAGGATCCCAATACATAATGGGATTATTAGCACAATACGTATAAAGATTCAAGCTCAACGGATCACTCGCATGTCCCCTATATGTATCCTCACTCAAGAACCTGGCTATCTTACTGTCGTAATACCTCGCATTCAGGTAATACAGCCCAGTCTCGTTGTCATACTGATACCCGGCATATGTTATGCTATTATCCACATCTCCGCTTTGCTCAGTTATTGTGCCGAAGGCATCATAATAGTAGCTCGCAGCAATAGTGCCATCAGCCGTAATTAGTGAAGTTACATCGGCATGGCCATTGTACATATAATATAAGTTGTCAAGGTTCGACGTTCTGGAGATTAGATTTGTCCCATATACGTTCCTGGCAAGCTGATTACCAGCGCTGTCTGTTTCAAGTATAACCTTGTCGTACTCATATAGATAATTAATTATCTGTTCGTTGTCATTCTTTACCACTCTGTACCCATCACCATTGTACATGTATTTCTCAATTTTGTCACCAGTGATTATTTCCGTAAGTTGATTCAATGCATCATACTTATAAAACACCATCGTGCTGTCTTCAACTGTTCCAGCCTCATATACGCTGAAGCTCCCTGTCGAATCCGGATCGACAGGCTTTACAGTTTCTGTGGAACTGTTTACCATGTTTCCGTTGCTGTCATATATGTAATTCACTATCACAGCGGTACTTCCGCTATTTGTCAATGTTTTCATCAGTCTGTTCTGCTCATTGTATGTATAAGTAGTGATAGCAGCCGATGATTCTGATGTGGCGGTTTCGGTTTTTCTGTTTCCCGCCTTGTCATATGTATAACTGGTGGCTCTTCCATTAGGCTCAGCTACTCGCTCAAGTCTGTTTAGACTATCATATGAATAATTGGTCGTACCCTTGCTATCCGTTTTTGATGTCTGATTATGGGCACCGTCGTATGTATAGCTATAGGAGTCTATGACTGTACCATCAGGTTTTTTATTTGCCAGTGTCTTGATAAGTCCATCGGAATAATATGTATACTCCTCTTTAGCACCACTGCCATAGATAACGGATTTTCGGCTTCCATCAGCGTAATACGTGTAAGTGGTGGTATCGCCATCGGCTATGACATTCACAAGCCTGCCAACCTTGTCATATACCTTCTTAACAGCATTACCCTTCGGGTCTGTTGTGATTTCCGAGTACATCCCCTCAGTCTCTATTCCGTCATAAGTATAGGTTGTTAAGCCGATCGCAGGCACTTCCTTAGTAACCGTTCTGTTTAACTCATCATATGTGCGCCTGGTAGTGCCGGTACTGTCAGTCACCGTGAGTTGATTGCCATTACCATCATATGTATAGCCTATAGCTGTAGAACCAGCAGTCAGACTTAGCAGCCTTCCAAATACATCATAACTATAGTCAGTCCTTATACCATTCCTGTCTATCTTACTCTTTATACTGCCGTCAGGATAATAGCTATAGCTTTCGGTTTTTTCATTTATATACACACTTCCTATTTTGCCACCATGATCTACCCTTCTGATCAGCTTGTTTACCACATTGTATTCATAGACAGTTGTGTTTCCGTTCCCATCGGTCTGTGTCAGCATATTTCCGTTGAGATCATATGTATAGCTGCTTGCTTCGGACTTGGCATTTACCACCGACACCAGCCTGCCTAGCTCATCATAGTTATATGTAACAGATATATTCCTCCCATCTGTTTCTGTTTTTACATTTCCAGCATCATCATATGACTTGCTTGTTGTATGTCCTTCAGGATCAACAGAAGCTATAAGACGGTTGTTTTTATCGTAGATATATTGGGTGATACGCCCAAGGGCATCTTCAGACTTGATTTGTACATTGTTTTTGTTGTATTCCAGCCTCTGTATCAACGCATATGGGTCATACTTTTTTATTAGTCTGCCTAATGCATCATACACGCTGGTTGATTTATTCCCCCTCCAGTCTGTCATGCAGGTCTGGTTTCCATCTGCATCGTATTCATATGAAGTCAGCTTTTCCGCTCCATTTACATAAGCAGAAACTGTTCGAAGCCTATTAAGGGCATCATATGTATATTCCGTCTCATTACCATTGCCGTCTGTTTCAAATCGCACATTTCCGTTCTTATCGTACCGTTTTGCTGTGGTTATACCTTCTGTGCCTTCCACATCCTGATGTGTCTGAGATAGCAATCTGCCCATAGTGTCATAGCTGAGCAAACCTGTAAGTCCTGTACTGTCGCACTGTTTAGCAAGGTTTCCCATTACATCATATTGGTATGTCGTTGAATTTGACGCTATAGACTCATCACTGGGCGATATTGTCCTTCCCAGCTTACTAAATGTGTTATATTCATAATATGTAGTATTGCCATTACCGTCGGTCTGTGATGTCATCCTTCCGGCAAGATCATAAGAATTGATCTGTAATACCTGTACAGACTCATCAACGGTTTTTCTTATGCCAGTATTTATGATATTGTCAGCATCATCATATACAAAGCATTTGATGGCACCATTGGCATCGATTTCGTTGATTGTTCTGCCCAAGCCGTCATACTCATATTTTGTAGTGAATGGCAATGCTCTGTCTATTGATACCGGATCCGTGAAGGTCAAAAGCTTACCCGCCAGATTATATGTATACTCAGTGCCGTAGCCCGATATAATAAAACCTTGTCCTTTCCACGAATATCCTTATACTTCAAGGCGTTTTTATAATATTCTGTTTTTGAGTATAAATAGTATGTTTCACCGTTGGCAACCTCAAAAGGACTCCACTTCTCAGAAAGCATACCAAGACCGTTATATTTGTAGTATGTTATACTCCCATTTAAGGTTGAAATCTCCAACGCTCTTAATAAATGGCTTAGCAAGGAGAAGCCTGACATAAATTAAATGAACAGGTCTGGCAGTGTTTGACGCTTACGATTGTTCCATTCATTTGTGCTATGATAATGAAATTAATAAACAGTGGTAAGCATATGCGTGATCAATTATGAAACTATTAGAGGCCCTGCCTGTTAATTCTGCTATATAAAGACTTTCTTGAAAATAGATACCTGTGCTTAATAAAATAGTGAATAAGCCCTTGGATGTGTTTTATAGTAATATAGGAAAAGAATCGCTTTCTAGTAATTCGTTGCTCGTAATGCGTTACAACAGCGTCCGGCAAGTAGTGAACCCTCCACCCTTTCAGCCACAGCCTAAGGCAAAAATCAACATCCTCTGGTCCATAGAAAATTCTGTCATCCAACAGGCCAACCTCATCAATAACCCTTCGCCGAATTATCTGACAAGCTCCTATTACATAATCTACTTCAATTGGCTCTACCACACTTTTCTCGTTGTTGCTTCCATCATTTTCATAATACTCATTCATTAGTAGATTTTTTGCCCACTTTGTATTTATTCTTCTCAAGAATTTTGTCTGAATAAGAGGGAAACGCCTGAAGCTATTTTGTAACGTACCATCTTTAAAGCAAAGACGTGGACCGCACAGACCCACCTCAGGATAAGTCTCCATATGCTTCAATAAAGTGTTTATTGCTCCTTCATGCACACTTGTATCAATATCAAGTATCATGATGTATTCTCCCTGAGCTGCCTTAATACCTTGATTTCTTGCAGGGGCAATGCCAATATTTTCCGAATTTTTAATTAATCTAACACTCGGAAATTGTTTACTGATAATACTAATAGTATCATCTACTGAACCATTGTCTACTACAATTATCTCAGTATCTCTTGCATAAACATTATTCGTTATTGAATTAAGGCAGTTTAGTACATGTTTCTCAGAATTCCATGTTAACAACACAATAGATAGTTTCATATAAGCTCCCTCAATAATAACAATTACTCTATGCCTAAATCTTGTTTACTTTCCTTTCAACCTCGTGGAAATCCACTTTTTTTCAAGCATAGACCAAATATACTGATCATCAACGCTTTTTGTTGATTGAATTTTATTTCTCTTTTCCTTCACAGCTTTCCTGTTTCTAATAAAATCCATCTTTGCTCTTACAAAGGGTCGAGCCTTACCCTTCATTGTGAAATATACCAATCCTAGAAAATTATACGCAATATGCTGTAATATCGTTTTTTTTATTAGCTTGCCCGGAATGTTTTTAAAGTAAGCATATTCCACATTTCTGTGACCGTAAAAAACATAAGTATCGCTTAACGTACCCAATGTGGAATTCACCTTGTGATAGACTCTCGCTCTTGATGCAAATTTGCATTTATAGCCTGCAAGCTGAGCTCTAAAGCTTAAATCAGAATCCTCATACGCCACAAAAAAATCCTCATCAAGCAGACCGATTTTATCTAGCATCTCTCTGTTGTACATGGCCGCTCCTGCACATGCGCCGAACACATACTCATCCTCGTCATACTTCGCTGCTTCCTCAAGATACCCACGCTTATATCCTGCACCACATACTGAATATCCGTCCCCTGCCGCATCCAGTAGTTCCCGTTCTGAATATGACAGCAGCTTTGAAGCGCAGAAGCCGACCTCAGTATCTGAAATCATACAGTCATATAATTGCTGCAGCCAATCCGGTTCCACAACTGTATCATTGTTCAGAAGCACAATATATTCGCCTTTTGCAGCTCTAATGCCAATATTGTTGCCTTTACAGAAGCCAAAATTCTCTCCATTGCAAATTAGGCTCACAGAAGGGAACCTTGACCTGACATATTCCTGTGAGCCGTCAGTAGAGCCATTGTCTACAACAAGCACTTCATATTCTTTGTATGTTTGCTTCAGAACTGAGGAAAGACACTCTTCCATGTGATGCTTCCCGTTCCAGTTCAGGATTACTACACTTATCATGACTAATCCTTTATTATGATACTACCGTTTAGAAACTAGAGTAACCAAAATTATAACACCAAAAAGTATTGTCATCTTGTATGTATAATAGTATACCTTAAAAAACCTTTAGTAAATCTCGGTCTTCATGCTCCCCGACTTTCTTGACAGATGTTTACATATTATCGAACCATATTGGTATCGGAACACCACCGATATGTCCAAAGATTGCCTTCATAGTGTTCATTGGTAACTCTTTTCGAATATCTGCAACAAATATACTAACTGATCTCTTACTGACATCAAATTCATCTTCAAAAAGCTCTCTCAACCATTCATTTTTCTTTTTCATTACTAATGCCTTCCAACTCTCTTACACGTTTCTCTAGTAGCGCATACTGCTGAGTTAACCTCTTACTTTTTGAGTTTTGCTTCGAAACTATAGAAGTAATTGACATTAGGTTACATAGCATAAAAAACAATACTAAAGCAAATATGGTATTAACAGGAGAAGCAAATCCAAGAAAATCTGCTGATTTATATAGAATGCTTGGGAATATTACAAGTATAAGCATTATAGCACCCGAAATAATCCAAAGTAGTGAATACTTCAAGTTTAATGCCTTCTTTTTCAGGAAGAAAATAATCATTAAAAAGTATGAAGCTAATCCTAATAGCAAGGAAATACGCAAAAAAAGTTCCATTTACCCACCAATCTCTTTCTGATATGTTATTCTGCACAACGAGACTGCTAAAGAGACCTTTAACATATAATAAAATGATCTCCATGCATTTATAGAAGATTTACCATTCTTCCGTTCTCTCATTATTACAGGAATCTCTTTTATTCCCCCATTATTCATTACTGCCGCAATAATAGCTTCAGGTTCAGGATAATCCTGGGCATAGTTTTCAGCATAAAACTTTATAAATCTCTTATTAACTGCCCTAAAGCCACTCGTGACATCTAATATCTTTTCTCCACAGCATATTCGGATTATACTGCTCAAAAAGTTGATTCCAAATCTTCTAGCCCCAGACGATTGAAATCCTTCCTTTGAAATAAAACGAGAACCTATAGAAATATCCGCCTCATTATTGATGATTGGTTGAATCAGGTCCCTTATATATGCGGGATCATGTTGGCCATCCCCATCTAGTTGAACCGCTATATCATACCCATTTTCCAGTGCATACAAATATCCTGCCTGTACTCCGCCTCCAATACCCAAGTTTACAGGTAATGAAATGTACTGATACTTGTTCTGTTTGCAAATTTGCTCTGTATTATCCTTGGAACAATCATTTACTACCAAGTAATCCATATCCGGCACTGTATTCCTAATACCTTTAATTACACTATGTAAATTTTTCGCTTCGTTATAGGCCGGTATAATTATTAGTACTCTCATTTAGTTTCCCCACCTTCACTTTATTTATATAATGAAGCAACATAATTATCAAAATAACAAAAAGTATCCCTATAGAACACAGATAAGATAGCGCAGCTCCTGTAATCGCGTCCTCCCGTACTAATATTGGTGACAGAACGCTTGTAATAATTGATACAATCAAATACCCTAATAATAATCCCTTTTGCTTTCGCATTGTAGTTAGCACATTGTTAAGTAACCATACCGAAGCTCCAAACCCTCCACCTAGAAGCAGAATCATAAGCTCGCTTTTATAATACCGTAGATCAACTCCATATACAAATGATAAAATAGGAATACCTAAAAAATATCCGCCTAACAAGACCACAATTGTAAGAACAATGATCCCTGTAAGTAGCTTAAGTATAGTATTAAGTAATTCCTTTACTTTTAGGTTAGTCCAAAGATCTGCCATATGTGTCAAGAGAGGCTTAAATACAAACTCACTTAACAGATTGATTACAAAAGCAGGCATAAAAATAATTCCATAATAAGTTTGAATCTCTTCTGTTAGGTATCGGTCAATTGCATACTTAGGTGTATTATATATATACAGCGACAGAAACGATGCTGCAAATAGCGGAAAACACTCAACAAGTAAACTCTTTAAGGGCTGAAATGAAAAATCAAGTTTTATCTTGTCATGCTTTTTTACAAAACATATGTTGATTCCCAAACACAAAACAAAAGATAATATTGACGTAAGTACACATGAAAGCAATAGATTTCGCGTAAATAGTATAATAAGAAAAAAGGCAACCATTGAGAAAACATTACGTATTGTTTGTAGTTTACCTGCTATATCCAAATTGTTTCTAATTTGTAGTATTCCATGAAAGATATCTTCCATCGCATCAATCATCTTAAGTATGCATACCCATAGTACAATTTGTGACTTATATGGCGAAAAATCACTGAACAGGATATATACCATACTCGTAAATAACATAGCGACAGATGTAACAACTCTGGATGAAAGATATGTGCCGAATGAGTACTGACCTTTAATATCAGTAGATTGAAAGGCTCTCATTCCATATCTGCCTATAGTCAGCATCAACTGTGCATTAGCAAAAGCTATGGCAAAAACGCCTGCATCATCAGCACCAACTGTTCTAGTTACTATCATCAAATAAATCAGTGAAGACAATGCATTGCTTACACTTCCAATGGTATTCCAAATAAAAGCGGATTTATTTGCCTTATACGTTTTCTCTGTTTTATACATTTCAATTGTTTACCTTTGCACTATTACCGAATATTCTTCCATAAATTTTTCCTGCTAATTTATACAACCCTGCTTTTTTTAGCAGCGGTGTCAATGATTTTATCGCTCTGCTTGAAACAGTACCTTTTCCATATTTTTTTATGACATAATCTGCTCCATGCACACTATATTCACTCCAAAATTTAGTCCTGCCTCTTGGCTCTGCGGGGGGATATTCCAGATGCGGTTGCCAGCACTCAGCAGTACTACTTTGTTCCCATATAATATCTCCCTTTATTGCGTTAAACAATTCCATTCCCTTTTGCGAACTAATGATTACTGTAGAAGTACCTTTATCATCATCCATATATGGTTTGCTATTACCTATATTCCAAAAGTCGGCCAGTGTAAAATCAGTAATACGGTTGTAACTTGTGAATATACAATTATAACAGGATGGGCGAGTGATATAAAGACTACTATATATACTCAGGAAAGAATACTTTGTATTATATGATGTATCATGACACTGTTCAGAAAATTTCGCATATAACTGAAAGTTCTTCCATCCTTTTTCTTTGCTTCGAAAATTAAAATAACCCAACTTTTGCTGATATTTGTGTTCAAGAAACTGAACATAGTCCCCCCATACCATAGGGCTTGGAACACCATGACAAATAAAGTCGCACAAATAAAGGTTTTTACAATCACTTTTCAATTTCGATAAATAATTCTGCAAACCTGAGCATTGACATGGTGTACCTGTAAATAGTACTAATAAACCGTTCTGCAGATCTTTTGCTATGCATAAAAACGTATCATTTAAATCACTCTGTACATATTTTGATCCTCGAAATTTATTACGTTGTTCAGATGTATCAGCCCTTTGGTGACACACATTAAAATTCTCATCAAATGCAACACCATAAACCACTCCACCACGTTTTAGAATTAAATCTGAAATAGCTGTGAAAATTCCACCCGAAGAGCTTGTCTCTAGCACATCATAGTCTTTGTGTTTGGCCGCAAACACAAGAGGGTCTTCATTTTTAGGTAGGCTATGCTGAAATAGGCAAACGCTTCTGCATATGCCACAATTAACACACAGCTCCTCATTAGTTTGCGGGTAAAGAAAGCCTTCATTATCCGCATACATCGTGATAGCCTTTTTGGGACAAATATTTGCGCATGCCGTGCATCCACAGCATTCATGTTTTTGAACATAAGCATTCATGATATATCACCACTAGCCCCATAAATAATTGATTTTAAATATTGAATCGATTCCTCTCTTTTTTCAATAAGCTTTTGATTAATACTCATGTAATCAATTTTTTGTAACATGTTCTCACTTTCCCCATTAACTAAGAAACGGCTTCTCAACCCAAACTCATCTAGCATATCTTCTACTCGCGAACTAACCCCGGCGATGCCTTTTGGAATTTCAACAAAAAAGTCTTTATTGAATAATATTGAGAAAACAGTACAGTGGAATGATGATGTAACTACACACTCAGCATTCTTTATCAATCCAAGTAATTCAGCAGGGCCTTCTGTGAGTCCACACCTACACTTAATCCATTTTCCCATTGGGAATGGTAAGCATATTACCTTACATCCTGTTTTTTCTGCTAAGTTCTTAACAAAGCTTATTGTACTTGCACAGAAGCCCAATTGATACACCAATATATATTTGGAACGCACATCCGGCATTTCAGCAACACTCAACCACTCGCTTTCACTAAGCAAAAGGCACGGATCTGACACTACTCTGGCATCACTGCCTACTAGATTCCTAATAATATTTGCCCCCGTCTGTTCACGCACAGACAGGTACTGGAAATCACTTAGTAGCTTCTCATATTCCTTTTGATAGTGCTCATCTATCTCCTTCACTCCAAAACTGGCAGCATAACTGGCTTTTTTACTTTTATCATCTACAAAATCCAGCAGGTATGTCTTGTCAAAGTTAGTTAGTTTATAATTCCAAACCTGATCACTGCCTGATATAAACATATCATATTTATTTAGTAAGGTGTTTATATTGTATTTTGATACCGGCTTACTGAATTTCATATGCTTTCTGAATTTATTCGTATTCTTTCCACGCATAGCATAAGTAAAATGTCCACCAACACCCATAACATATCCACTTAGGCCTTTTTTCTGTAAATTAGTTAGTCCATATGGTTTATATATAAAATTATTTCGGTAATCAATAGTCTCAGCCTCGCACCCTAAATTAGCGAGAACTTTCTGTAGTGCATAATTTTGAAGTACCGCACCGTAATTATTAACTTTGTGAAATGTCAGTATACCAATTTTCATATATATACCTCACTTAATCCATCATCTAATCAAAAAAGCTATTTCAGACTATGATTTAACCACTTATTATAAATGTGAATATATTCAAAATTGATAATATACTCAAAATTACACAGGAAAACATTATTGTCTTATCAATATTTTTATTAAGTACAATGCTTGAGTTTCTAAACAAAAGCCCTACCAAAGGTACTGCCGGAAGAAAATACCTACCTTGAACACCTTCAATCTGTGAAAATGTGTTTGGCGTCCATACCAACATCATAGATAGATGAGCAAGAATAAATACACTAGTAACAATAAGAGAAACTAGAATTTTACTTCTCACGTCAATATATTGAGAATCATCCTGTCTTCGCCAGCAAGAAAAAATAAATAGTATAATGAAACCAAATATTATAATCCAGGGCAAGGGAATGTTTAGCCAACCTAATCGTCCTATGGTAGTGGAAATATAATAATCTCCTTTAATAGCAAAAGTATTCAAAAACAATTTCAATGTGTCCAACGGATTTGTAAAAATATAATCTAGTGTATATGGTGGTATATCCGGTGCACCTGATACATGTATTGATAGTCTATTTACTATATTAAAAAGATTAGTTGCTAAAAACAAAATCATGGCACATATTGCAAAAGTAACTAAATAAACAGTTTTCTTTCTGCTTGACGAAAACTTTGACTTAGGTATAAGTAGCATTAGTAAGCAAATCCCGACATAAATATATTTAGCAGGTGCCAGAAAAACTCCAAGCACGCATAAAATAACGAAATCCTTTTTAGTTGGTTTACTGCTACTATACGCAATATTAAGGCAATAGCCAATAAAGCAAAAAGCTAAGCCATTAATTACAGCATCATACGAAAATGATGCTGCTTGCTGCATTGTCATTGGAAATAAAGCAACAACAAACAAAACTAGTTTTCCAAAAGGCATTTTTTTAATGCCTATATATGTCATTATAACAAAAAACAATAGGTTAAACAGTCTTCCAAGACAAAGTAAAAAAAATGAATTGAAATTCAACAATCGGGCTAATGTAACACCGATGCTTGAAAACAAATAAAGAAGCGGTGAGGTTTTTACATAACCACCTACTGTCTCTACTAACTTTGTTTCTCCACAAGGCTCCGTTACCTGAATCATATAATCCTTATACGTTTCTTTTGTAGGTATCATTATTTGATTCCAACTGTTTATATCTGTTTGCCTCTTCAACATACCTCCACTTTCTGTTTGAATTCCTTTTAGCAGAATTGCATTCGAGTATCTATATCCTGTATCTATATGTGCTGGTTCATCAGGCACAACTCCTGGCTGAAGTAATAACATATATACTATTCCTATAAAAATCGCTGCCGGTAAGAAGACTTTTTCAACTCTACTACGTTTAATGTAAACTAAATAGTATATAAATAATAGAAATACAAAAATTACAAGTGCAGCAAGTGTATAAATAGTTAATACAAATCCATTACCATTTCCAATCAATTTGAATGCCAAATCACCCGCTTTTTGAACCCCATTAACTGTTAGCGTGCCTTCAGGATAACTGTCTTCTTTAGAAGACCATATTGTTGGAGCATTCCCTTTATAGGTTTCTTCCGTAGTAACAATAATATTATATATGTTTGTATGATCATTCTTAATTTCGGTATTGAAATAATACGTTCGGAATGAATTATCTATTAATTCTCTTATATCTGTCTGTGCATTAAGAATTTCTTTACCCGTATCAATATTTGTTACACGAACATTCAAAATACCAGTATTTGTGCGTGCATAAGTTGCTAAATTAAGAGAAATTCCTTTTATAGTACTATCTCCTTTAAATGTCTGCACAACTGTAGTATTTTCAACAATTTCACCAACTGGTATTTCTCCTACACCATTTTCAAAGTATATTTCTTGTGCTGTTGATTGCGGCAGTATATCTTTGTTCAAAATTAGAACGAATACAACAGCATAAACTAATAATACTGTAGAAATTGCCAATATGTGCTTTCTGTTTTTTTTAACTAAATATCCAAATTTAGACATTGTAGTTTCAAATTTTCGGCCTGACTTTTTGTTGTTTTTAGTATCCACAGTCACTAACTCCTTAAAATAATTATTCAGCAAATACATCAAATCTATAGTGCTGATTATTAATCTCTGGGGTATAGCCCCAACGTTCATTTAATAACTGGATATCTCCGGATATTTCATTGGTAGAAACATAGTTAAATAACATCTTATCATAATGATATAGCTTTGAATAGGGCGTAAAAATGTTTGCATATCCAGCTTTACACAATCTCAAACAAAAATCCAAACCATTGTAATCGGATGAGAATTTTTCATCCAATCCCCCAATTTTTTCGAATAACGCCTTTTTTACCATCATGCAAGCTATTGTTACAGCGCTTATTCTTCTGGAATAAAATAAATTACCCATGCAGCCGCTATCATGAATTGACAATCCCCTGCTCACATATTTGTCAGGCATATCGCTATCTGGTTTTATTATTATTCCCGCATGTTGAATTGTATTATTTGAATAATACAGCTTAGCTCCAACAGCTCCAACATCTGATCGTTGTGAATTCATAAGCATTTCTTGTATCCAGTCAGGAGATATAACTTTGGTATCAGAATGTAAAAAAACAATGTGCTTTCCCTTTGAATAACTAACTCCACAGTTATATATCGCTGAACAGCTATACTCATGTTGCCAATAAACAATTCGGACATTGTTACACTTTTTTGTTTCCTCATAATACGAAACTGTATCTTCATTTGACGCGTCAATATCCATGATTATAATCTCATATTTCGAGTAAGTTGACTTTACAATAACTGAATCTATGCAATATTTTAGTTCGGCAAGACCATTATTGTTAATAATAATAATAGATATTAGTGGCTCTTCCACAAGCTCATATTTGATCCGGTAAATTACAGGAAACCACTCTGAGCTTTCTACTTTTGCTTTTATGCCTATCCGGCTGAGGTGGTCTGATACCGCCTTAATTCCAGCTTCAGCTACATACTTTTTCGAGTTTATATCTCCAGCAACCGAATTACTATGTGCACGCCAATAATATAATACTTTTGGAATATGAACAATTTGCTCCGCTACTTCGGACAGCCGTAATATCATATCATGATCCTGGCTACCATCACACTCTTTCCTGAACATACCCACTCTATCCAATAAGCTCTTTCTAAACACTAATAGATGACATACATAGTTATTCCCTCTTAAATTATCTATTGCAAAATCCGGCTTTAGGTGTACCATTACTATATTGGTGATTCTTTTTCTAAAAACCATCTCATCTGTATATACTACATCAGCATCCTTTTCGTTTACAATATTGACTACCTCATAAAGTGCATTTGGAGCCAATATATCGTCATGATCAAGAATCGCTAAGTATTCTCCATCAGCTAGTCGAATACATTCATTTGTATTCTCAGAAATACCTTTGTTTTCTTTTAGTCTTATGTATTTTATTTTCCCAGGATATCTAGTACTATATTGTCGTACCACTTCTTCCGCATGGTTTATTACATCACTGCCATCAGCTAAACATAGTTGCCAATTTTCATAACTTTGCTCACAGACAGAGTCTATCATGTTTCTTAGATATCGTATCGGTGTATTATATAATGGCGTAATGATGCTTATTAACGGCGCATTTACAAAGCATGTCTTTCGTTGTATATCTAAAGTTTCCTTTGTTGGCAACGAGGCTTTTACATATTGTCTCATTTTTATTCGCATTATCATTACTCTATACACTTTATGCAATGCTTTCATGAAACCATATTCAACAAGGTATTTTATGAATTTATTCATATATGAAATCAAAGTATTCAATCCACTTGCCTGCTTTCGTAACTCATTTTCCTGACATAACTGTGTTTATTGCTTTCCACCATCTATCCGCATTTTTTTCAAGTAACCTGTTTGTATACAACTCTTTATGTGCATTTTTTGCTATCTTATTTCTCAATTTTACATTTGTTATCAATTTCTCCAGTCCTTGAAACCATGCTTCACAAGTATTCTGAACTAATATACCATTAGTGTTCGGAATAATAGTATCTGAATAGGCAGGATGATTGCTATAAATTCCAGCTATGCCCAATGCTGCATAATCAAGAAATTTAATATCTGACTTGCATATTGTGAATACATTTTTCTTCAGTGGTGCAATTCCAATATCCCAATAATTATTGTCGCACATCCATTTCCAATACAAATCATATCTGCTCTTTTGTCCAAGTTCGATAACTCTAGCATTAGGTAGAGCACGCAGCGTTTCTTTATCCGTAAGTGCACCTACTACTTCAAAAACCACTTTATCTTCATATTTTTTCAGTATTTGCATCAACGGTAACTTTATCATTTGAAAATCAGGTTGATGACTAAATGTACCGGTATAGCCAATAGTTATTATTTGTTTATTACTACCAAACTTATTTTTTCTAGTTCCAATATAGTCTGTTGACAAAAAATTAGGGATAACCACAATTTGCGAGTTAAAAACAGACATTCTCCTTTTCAACTCTTCAGTACTGACAATAATTACATCGGCATTTCTAGC
The DNA here is from genome assembly GCA_964512095.1 of uncultured Oscillospiraceae bacterium. Classification (GTDB taxonomy): domain Bacteria; phylum Bacillota; class Clostridia; order Acetivibrionales; family DTU013; genus DTU013. The sequence continues at coordinate 6,431 of CAZEIH010000020.1, read as the reverse complement.
CATAAGACGGATAGTATTTTTTTGATTTACATTAAGGTTTTTATTATCCAACAAGTTATCATCAATTTCATATATGAACTTCTTTCCTGTATTCTTTATGTACTTTATAAAAGTATTTGTCTGCTCATTTGTTATTTTGTCATTCCATGTTCTTTCGATGAAAAACACATCACTGTCTTTATATTTCTTATAGTCCTGTCCTGTGGTCAATTTAATCCTGTTGTTACGTTGTAAAATTTCCAATGGATCATAAAGCCTGATATATGCAACATCATGAATTTGTCCATTGCTAGCCTCTCCTATTGCATGTACCTGAATCATTATGCTTCCTCCTCTTCAATGTCAAAAACATTCTGCAGAAATTTGTATGCACTTTTTTCCGGATAAAATTGGCATACATCCTCTAAAGCCTTGGTTGCGATTCTATTTCTCAACTCATCATCTCTGACCAATAAATTGAGAGCATCTATGCATTCTTGTTTATCCGCCGTGTCTATAACAAGAGAATTTACTCTATCTTTTGCATACTCACCAGTTCCTCCATTAAGAGGTACAATTACTGCACATGCGCACGCCATTGCCTCCATTGCTGTTAATCCCATTGCCTGGAATGAAGAAAAATCAGCAAATATGTCAGCATATGATAACAATGAAGCCATTTCCATGGTGTTAAGCTTTCCAAGGTTTCGGTATTCAAAATCCATGGATATTTTGCTCCAAAACTCCTTGTCAATAGAAGATTTTTCCGGATCAGATCCAAACACCAATAATTCAATTCTATTAGCATTTTGCTTTGCAACTTCATATAAAACCTTCATAGTGAGCAAAGGCTCTCTACGCGGACTTTCTGGCCGCACCATAGCTGCTATAACAATTTTGTCAGTTTGCCTGAATTGATTCCTTGGACAAAACAAATCCATGTTTACGCTTGGACCGATAATTGCACAATCACTGCCCGTTTCTTCTTTGACCTTGTTTTTATTCCAATGGGTCTTTGTAATGAGTTTCATATTTTTCACTGCTGTATAGGAATGAAATGCCTCAACATACTCCTGAGTACCTTTTGAAAAGAAGTATGGTTCAAAGTCCTGTACATAATATGCCAACCTAGCCTTGCATCGATTTGCAATGTTTTTGAAATATTTCACTGATGTAAATAGAGTTGCACATATCACGTCAAAATCGTCACACTCACTAACAAATGAATCAAGTTTCTCTCCATAAATAACTGGTATTTTTAGGTTTGGATAACTGGCTTCAAAATAAGGTTTGAGATGAACCAGATTATATAACCAAACATCTATACCCATATCCATCATCAAGTTTGCTTCCTGTATGATTACATTACCACCCCCACCTGCATCTGCAATAGGTAGTATGAATAAAATACGTTTGCCTTCATAATACTTTTTTGCGTTACTAACGAGTGTCTTCCTTTCATACATTACTGCAGCTCGATTTCTTATTCCTTCTAGTATGTGGTTATTTCTTACTATGTTAATGAATTCATCTAAAAGCTTATCACCATGCTTCATGCGAAGTTTTTCCCCAGAAACCTGACATAATTCCAGCCTCTTTTTATTGCTGTAACTTTTTGATTGCGCATGATATATATATGTATCATCTGCAATAGCTAGCTTAAACCCCGCTTTATAAGCACGCAGGTTATAATCATCCTCTTCTCCATATCCTTTGGCAAAATTCTTCTCATCAAAAAAACCAATACTATCAATCACTTTCCTGTGTATCATGAGACAAAACCCATTAAGTAACGGTACATGTACATATATCTGAGCTGAATATTTTTCTATTAGGCTTCCAACATCTTCTACCATAAACCCTTCAGGTATCAAATTTTGGCTCCAGTCACCTTCCGAGTTGAATAACTTGGGAACAGACTGCCAGGATGCTGTGTTTGAAAGCGGTCCGACAATACCTATGCTTTCATTGCTTTTCATACAGTTAATCATTTTATCAATCCAGCCAATTGTTACTATTGTATCGCTATTCAACAAAACACAATATTCTGCTTCAGATGCTTTCAGACCCATATTTGCAGCAACAGTATATCCATTGCCCTTTTCGTTGCGGATGAGTTTAATGTTAGTACTATTCTCTACCAACGTCCTAAGGTAATCACGAGTTTGCACTTCGCTTCCATCATCAACAATAATAATGCTAAATGGTTCTGTAGTATATTCATATACTGTTTCAATGCACCTTTTTACATCTTCATAAGCATTATGGACACAAATAATTATATCTACATGTTCCCTGTGCTTAGGGATACTTTTCGGTGCTTCTATCTGAGGAATCCCATCCCCTTGTGTCGCCATGCCACTATTATCGATATTGATGACGGCTTGCTTATAATTAGGTTTAATAAATTGTTCAGGGACAACTACCCTTTTGACTTTAATTTTTATTCCCTTTAGTCCGTTGTGAGTAATATAGCTAAATGTTTTTTTTAAGTAGCCCATTTTTATATAACGAGGTAAGTTGAAAATCATCTTGGCCACTATAAAACGCTTACTTCCTCTTGGTAATATGATATTTCTAGCCTTATAATATTTACTAAGTAGCCTATATCCCCTGGAACTATAGATTAAATCCAATGTATCCCTAGCTTCAGATAACTCTTTTACTTTCTGTTCTTCTCCCCAAAGAGTAGCTCCAAGGAGCTCTATTCTATTTTTCGATTCTGTGTGCTTACAATGAAGACTTTTCACTTTATCTTCATATAAAGCCTCTTTTTGCGTTAACATAGCCTGTAATTCTTGATTTTTTCCCTCGTCCTGCATCAGTTGCTCTTGCAACTGATGACTTTCTTGTTCGCTCCGCATTAGTTGCTCTTGCAATTCTTGCTTTTCTTTCTCATCCTGCTTTAGTTGTTCTTGCAATTCTTGCTTTTCTTTCTCATCCTGCTTTAGTTGTTCTTGCAATTCTT
>CAZEIH010000020.1:0-3384 GCA_964512095.1 uncultured Oscillospiraceae bacterium | reverse complement strand
GCTTTTCTTTCTCATCCTGCATTAGCAACTTCTGTAAACCTTCAATTTCGTATTTTTGCTGTATATGACTATCGCGCAATATCAATACTTCGTTCAGCTTATCAAGCAGCGTAATTATTTCAACGCTATTAAAAACATACATATCAGCTCTTATCTTTATCCAATTTACGGACCTGCCCTCCAGATCAATTACCAGCTTCGGCTCTGTATTAGTAAAGACAATAAATTCATCGAGGTGAATACCATCAATAGCAGTCCATTTTAGTATACATCCATCTGTAATAATATCAATGTTTTTTACCGCGCAAATAGCTCCTTCAGCCAAGTTGAACCTTATTGTCTTTACTCCCTTAGGCAAATCAATTTTTCTACTAAAAACACTAAACCGTCCTCTACTTATAACGCCTTCAATCTTGATTGACTGTTCTTCGGTAAATCCAGGACCCATGTCAAAACATATCCTGGAAAAAGATTTGTCTTGATGTTTTATTTTACTTTCCGCTATCCTCAAACTCCGTTCATAATTTTCTACAATACTAGCTATGCCTTCATTTGATCTTCTAAATCTTACAGCTTGTTTTGAAATAAATGTAACATCATATATAATTGACCTTATAAATCCGTTTTCAGCAAATCTTTTTGCCCAATATTCTGATTGTTGCACATTAAAATGTGTCTTTTCAGAAAAATCATCAGGTGTGGATGAAAAAATTATTTGATCAGAGTACTTGCAGATATTATCTATAAACTTTTTACTATCTTCTTCATAAAGATGTTCAGCTACTTCTATCGTAATAACCAATTCATACTTTTTAGGTAAATCACATGGTAAATCGTCTAAAGCAGAACATGCTCTGCAGAACGGCTTTATGTCTTCCCTTACTCTGCTAATGGCAAATTCCGAAGCATCAATTCCATAAGCCTCCACTCCCCTGTCTCGTAAAGCTGCTACTAAATATCCAGTCGCACATCCTACGTCGAGAACAGTTGATGGATGCAGATCCTCAATAATCCTGTCTGCGACTTTTTCATAGAATGGCATCCACATATCTGCTTCTAAATATGAAATATCTCCACAGGAATTTTTATAGTAATCTTCATTATATAGTTCACCATATTTCATAATAATTATGCCTCCTATCGCAGTCTACAATCTATATGCATCGCACACTAGCTGTGTTTCTCCAACCATTTTTATTACTCCCTCATCAAGCCAAACAACGCGGTTGCACATCTCTCTTATTTGATCAAGGTTATGTGATACAAACAACACTGTTGTGCCGCCCCCCATAAGTTCCAGCATCCGTGCCTTACTCTTTGCCTGAAAGGCCTCATCACCAACCGCCAATATTTCATCAACAATCAGGATGTCTGGGTTTACTACAGTTGCAATCGAAAATGCAAGCCGCATTAACATACCAGAGGAATAATTGCGAATCGGCACATTAATAAATTTGCTCAATTCGGCGAATTCAACAATCTCATTATATCGCTCCTTCAAGAACCCTTCAGAATACCCTAGAATAGATCCATTTAGGTATATATTCTCTCTACCTGTAAGATCAGTGTCAAATCCTGAGCCAAGCTCAAGCATAGGTACAATATTCCCTTCAATCTTTACATTCCCTTCTGTTGGTCTCAATATACCCGATATAACCTTTAGGAGCGTGCTCTTTCCTGCACCATTCCTACCGATGATTCCCACAACCTCGCCTTTTTTCACCTCAAAGCTGACATCTTTCAATGCCCAAAACTCTTCGTATACCAGCTTTCTTTTCAAGAAAGCTACAGTATACTCCTTCAAGCTTTGAATACGGTCATGAGTTATCATATATCTCATTGATACGTTTTTTACTTTTATCATAGTTGCTCCTGCTCTATATCTTTAAAACAAATCTATCCTGTGTCCTTTTAAAAACAATTACACCAAATATTAGTGGAACTACCGAAGCAGTAATACAAAAAAGATACGCTTGAGGCTCCGGAGATACACCTGTCAGTATGATTTCCCTGCTAAAACGAATAAAATGATATAGCGGATTCATCTTAAATAGAAGCATAAGCTGCTGTGGTAGAATTGTTTCTGGATAGAAGATAGGTGTTGCATACATCCACAGCATACTGATTATGTTCCAAAGAAATTGCATGTCTCTAAAATAAACCATTGCTGAAGATAGTAAAAAACTCATCCCAATACAAAAAACTATTGTGCATATGATGCTAAACGGCAACAGCAGTAATGCTTTTGAAATAGGCGTCGATGTGACTATAACTACTATAATCAGTGGCACCATTGAAATCAGTAGGTTAATTGATGACGATAAAACTCGGGATATAGGGAAAATGTATTTGGGTATATATACCTTCGTGATTAAAGATGAATTCCCAACAATAGCCATGAGTCCCATGTTAGTAGCTTCAGCAAAAAAATTGAAAAATACAATCCCAACCAATAAATAAACAGCAAAGTTTGGTATATCGGTCTTAAATATTGTTGAAAAAACTATATATTGGACTACCATTGTGAGTAAAGGATTTAGAAAGCTCCACAATATGCCAAGAACAGATCTCTTGTATTTAGTTTTAAAGTCTCTGGAAACAAGCTGTTTCAGCAAAAACTTGTACTTTTGAAATGCAATAAGTACACCTAATCCAGCATTCTTTTTTCCTGTTTTTTCACAATGGATAAGTCGCATACAATACAAAATTATAAGCAAGCCCAGTAATGCAACAATTGCAAAGTAATACTTCCCTAAGAGTATAATATTTTGTCCTTCAGTAGTGAAGCAAAGTGTACCATTAGTAATCTCTCCATCTATTAGTAATCTTTTATCAGATCCATTTTGCTGATTATTTAGCCATAGTGTTATAGAATTGCCTGGAGTGCCCGTTTCTGAAAAAACAACGATACGCAGGGTGGCGCCATTCACATTCAATATTGGCTTATCACATCGTAAAGTCACAAATGAATTGTCCTCTAATTTAGATACATCGAGTTCTTCATCCATTAATATTTTTTCATCGTTCAGCAATTGTATATGTACAGTACCATTATTTTGTCTTGCATATGTGGCAAACATCAATGATATACTATCTAATATATCTGTTCTAGCTGTGAATACCTGCTCAACAACTATATCCTTTGTTAACTCACCTATTGGTACATCAGCATCGGTTATAGCAATATCATCCTGTGACTTCATATATTTAAACTTATCTCCGGCTATAAAATATAAACATATTGATGAAATAAAATATACTACTATAAAGATAATACACCCTTGTATAAGTGTGACCTTTTTCTGCTTCATATAGCTCCTTTTTCTCCGATTTCTCCTAAGTATCTTTCTACTGCATCCTGCCATGCCGGAAGTCTCTTGAATC
>CAZEIH010000019.1:32065-57253 GCA_964512095.1 uncultured Oscillospiraceae bacterium | reverse complement strand
AACAGGAAAAGGACTCAGATTTTAGCGGCGTATTTAAAAACGGCGTAATTGCAATGGAATATTCTATGTTTGGTATGACCGCATCATCAGTAACCTATTATCGTGGAGAAGATTATCGCACAGTAATAGAATCAGATACAACCGACATGCCAATAATCATGATTTATCTTAAAAGTGAAGATGCGACTTACCGCTTTAACGAAGAAAGCAGCAAAGGGGATAAAATTGTAGGCACACTTGATGGAGACATAGATTTTATGCAAGAAGGCGTATCGCTTTACGCTGCTGTTTTAGAAGCAAAATCAGAGGGCGAGCCTATCACGATCACCGACGAAACGCTCGACGGCGAATCGGTAAAGTACATTCACGGTACTTATACGGATGAAGAAGAGGGCGGAACTGCAACTGTAGAAATGTGGTATTCAGAGAAATACAATTTACCGCTTAAATACGAAATATCATCAGGCGGAATGTCGGTAATGGCTCTGACCGTAACGGATATCAAGGTTGATAATTCCCTTGCAAACGATTTATTTGTACCACCTTCTGATGTGGAATTTACTGAATTTGACTCGGGCGGCTATATAGATGACTTTTTAGAGTATGACTATTCATCTATTGATAAGGATCGGGATATGTCCGATTTCGGCCCTGTGAATTAAATAATAATCCATCTGGTAATAAGAAAATAAATTAATAAAAAGAAGAGAGGTCTTTAACATGAAAAAACTACTATCGGTGTTACTTGCATCAATGCTTTTAGCTGCAATGCTTGTTCAACCGGCAATGGCATTAGGCGAAACGGGTTCTGTTGTTAGCGTAGGCTTTAATACCACTTATGTAATCAAAAATGACGGTACTCTTTGGGGATGCGGTAAAGATTATGTAGGCACAGGCGGCGGTTTCGGTGACCCTGAGACTGAAATGACACATATAACAGACGATGTAAGAAGCGTTTCAGCGAACGCTAACACCACATTGGTTGTAAAAAAGGATAACACCCTTTGGGGCTGGGGATACCTCTATGGTTATCCAAGAACCCCGGATGAAAAAGACCCAGAATTTCTTTATCCTACAAAGCTGAATATTGATGATGTCAAATCAGTTTCGGCAGGATATTACTATATGCTTGTATTAAAAAATGATAATACATTATGGATTTCCGGCGAAATGTATAAGGGTGACGGCACGGAGACCTGGGCATACGAGCCGGTGGGATTTGAAAAAATTGCCGACAATGTTATCGATATGTTTGCTGCAACCGAAGCGGTGCTCTATGTTAAAGATGATAACACGCTTTGGGGTCATGGCGAAAGCAGAAAGGCGGTTTTGGGTTACCGGGAGGATGGACCTGATTATCTTGAGCCGAAAAAGATTCTTGACGATGTGAAATATATCTCAGCAAACGAAGCAGCAACCGCCGTTTGTGCGATACGACTTGATAACAGCCTCTGGGCATGGTCTGATGATGGCTTGTGGACAGATAATAAAGGTTGGGTAGACGATAAGCTGAATGTATACAAAGTGACGGAAAATGTTAAAATGGCGATTATCAATTCTAGTAACGGATTCGTTGTAAAAAATGATAATACCTTGTGGGGCTGGGGTTACAGTTATCAAGGCGCAGATGTCAATAATGATCGGATTCTTCGTAAAATATCCGACAATGTATCTTCTATTTCACACGGTTACCGCCATTTAGCGATTATTAAAACAGATAACACTCTATGGACTATGGGCGGAAATACAGCTTTGGGCTATTCCAGTGAGGACTACTGGTATAATCCTTTGACAAAAATCATGAACAATGTGCAGGATTCGCCATCAAGTTGGGCTGTTGCAGAAGTTGAAGGTGCAATTAACGCCGGTTTGATTCCCAACGACATGCAAGGTAATTACACCAAAACCGTCACCCGTGAGGAGTTTTGTATTTTGGCTATTCGTATGATTGAAACAAGAGCAGGAATGGATATTGGCGCATACCTGGATATGGTAGGAGTTGAGATCGCACCCTCGGGAACATTTGAGGACTGTGATACATATGAGGTTCGTGCTGCCAAAGCGCTGGGCATCACAGACGGAACATCCGCCACAACATTTACCCCCGATAAAGAGCTTACACGGCAGGAAGCGGCAAAATTTTTAACAGCTACGGCAATTGCCTGCGGTTACAACGTGACATTAAGCACCCCGGGCTTTTCAGATTCCTCCGCAATTGCGGACTGGGCAAAGCCCTATATCGGCTATGTGTTCGACATAGGAGTCATGAGTGGCGTCGGGAGCAATAGATTTGACCCATTAGGATCTTACCAAAGACAGCAAGCATTTATGACCATGTACAGAATTTGGCAGGTGATAGCGGAAATTAATGCAGATACGGCAAAAGAAAGCCTCGCTGGGTAAATGTTATGCTTCGTAGATAAAAGTTGCTGACACGGCTCCGGCCAGCGACGGCGGCAGCACGATTAAGAAGTATCAATACTCCGCATCCACCAGCGCGGATAGCTGGCAGGATATTCCCGGCTCCGGTCCCGTCTACCACCAGTTACACGATCACCGGCCTTGCCAACGGCACGACCTATACCGTCAAGGTGCGGGCGGTGAACAGCATCGGTGCAGGTACGGAAGCATCTGTAACCAAGGGCACGGCCATTACCGATTTGAAGGGCGGCACTGCCACTATTGGCATTGCCTACGAGACCAAGAATAACGGCATCGGCAGCCTGTACGCCGTCTATGTGAAACCCAACGGCCAGATCGAATGGCTGCAAAACTCCAGCTACACACAGGCGGCAGGCTCATCTTCAGCACCGGCCACTTCTCCATCTTCGGCGTGGGCTATAAGGCCCCGGCAACTGCCTTTACCGACATCAAGGGGCATTGGGCGCGGGAGAATATGGAGTTTGCGGCAAGCCGTGGGCTTCTCACCGGGCAGGGCATGAGCAGTTACACGGTGAGCAGCTTTAGCGATGTGAAATCCGGCAGCTACTATCTGCCTTACATCGAATAAAATCTTCCATAAACTGTATGATCCACGGCTTGGAAATAACGTGGCAATCATCAAATACCAGTGGAATGCCTTGCTGGAACCGCTCCAATCCCTGCATAAGCAGGGAAAGGGCGGCCCGATGCTGACAGGGGTTTGTTTGTATGTTATTGATGATCAAAGAGACAATATCCCTGCCAAAGTGCGGATTATGCCTTTGGCAGCCTGCAATCAGATAACGCAAAAATAAAGCTGGGTCGTTATCGTAGGAATCCAAATGGTACCACAGTACCGGCTTTTTAATCACCTCGGTTAATTGGATAAGCAACACTGTCTTGCCAAAACCGGCAGGTGCCATGATATGGGCAATGTCGGCTTTTGACCCTGTGAATCTTTCAATCAATCGGGTCCGTTTCATGATGTGTCGGCCGATTTTCGGGATCACAAGTTTATGGACTTCCCGTACAAGTTTTCATCCACTTTGGCTCACCCCCAGTATATATCGCAGATGCTCAAAGCACATATTCTGAATATGATTGATATTGTTTTTTGAACGTCATATGTCCTTTTTTCGCCTGCCGTCGATTGGTTTCTGCGCATCCTTTGGTACAAGCCATAAATTGCCCTTTTTCAGCGCACCGTCAATACGCCCGGCAACACAGTACATCGTGACCATCCTGCCACTAATGCCCCATTTTTCTCCGGCCTCTTTTACTGTCAGATAATCCAGCATACTATCACTCGATTCTTGAGATTCTCGTTCTTTATATTATACCGTATACGCTTATAACCTTCAAGTTTTTGAAGGATGATATGGGTAAAAACAATATTCGAGTGAAATAGGAATGCCAAACATAAAACCGAATATCCGAATGTCCCACAAGAGTGGCAAGCAGGGCACGGCGGTACACACCGCCGTGCCCTGCTTACGCGAAACGGACCGCGCGCCGGACTTCTTTCCAAACGCCAAGCTCTCCGCTCAAACAGGCGTCCCTCAGCTTTTTCAGGATTCTGTCCCGCGCCTTCATCACCGCGCTTTCGGTCATCTGGAAGGTGAACGCGAGCTCCTCTGGCGATTGCGCTTCATACCCGAATACGCCGTAAAGCCCGCCGAGGATTTCCCTGTCCTTGAAGGAACACGCATCAAACTCTTTTCGGAGAAGCTCCACATAAATCTTCGTGAAAACGGCGCGTTCAACATGGACGGAGGACGCCGGGTCAAGCGGCCGCTCCTCGCCATCCTCGTCTTCCCAGGATTCGTCCAGAGAAGTAAAAGAGAACTCTTTCTCCCTGATCTGTTTCTCAAAGCCGCGTTTGGAAAAGGAGAGCGGGAAAAGGCTTCGCTCCAGCTCCCGCCGCATGGCTCCTAAGATAAACGGGTACAGATAAGTTGTGACGGAAGCGCCGCCGTCCGGTATGTAGCTCGCCGCCTGCTTCAAAACAGCAACTCTACCGGCGGAAAGCAGGTCCTCAAGCATGCCGGGGCAGCGAAAACGGCGGCACAGCCTGTCCGCGCAGCTCTCGATGATGTCCGCGCATGTGCTTAATACTTCTTCCAACCCGCCTCCTCCTTTCCGTTCCGGCATTATTTCTTTACCGGCCGCCCCTGCGCGTGATGTTCAGAGACTGATACAGCGCCTCCTTATCCATGCGCGCCTCAGTTTCCCTGTCAGAGAGCCGCCCCGCCTTCGCCATATCACGGATGTCCGCAAGGGCGCGCTTCGCCGCCCGCCACTCCTCATCCGTAATCCTGTTGCGGTTCTTATCCGCCGTAACCCTCTGATACGCCTTGTTGTAGCCGCGGAGCACCGGGTTGCCCGCGGCCTTTTGCTTTGCCAGATTTTTCGCCCCCTGCTGCCGGCAGGTGCGCTTGGGATTATCCGCGAGAGGGCGGTCACAGTAAATGGTCTTATACCCCTGCGTCAACAGGAAGAAGCGTTTGCAGTTCTGGCATCGGCGAATCACATGGCCGGCCATAACCGCCTTCATAAAATCCATCTTCAGAAACCCCTGCAGGGTCTCGGAGGAATACACCTCATAAACCGCGTAATGGTCCGGCTTGCCGGGGCATTCCATCGGGATGAAGCGGACGTCAATGGAATCGAAGAATGTGAAGGAGTGCATCGGGTTTCGCAGATAGTTGACCATCATTTTGTCCAGGCCGGGATGGGTGTAAAAATCATAGAGCGCGGCGGCGTAATTTTCGGGGTCGAGTTTTTTCAGCCGCATCAGAAACTTGTCGATGAACCGGAACATCGTCTGGTTGAAGGAATAGATATCACTGACAATTTCACGGAACTTGCCGGCGCTCCACCGGACGCCGCGCGGCGCGAGCAGCGCAAAGAGCTTGCGTTTCATCAGAAGATCTCGCATCGACCGCATGGCCTCTTCGTCCCCGCCTTGTCCAAGCCGCTCATACAGCGCGTAAAGCTGGTCGAACTCATCGGATGTGATGTTCAGAATATCCGCGGTCAGCTCTCCCAGCGGAAAGGTCTGCCGCTCCACTTCTATCAGATTCCCCTGAATGCGGAAATCAATCTTGTCAAACATGCCGCGCACCCCGATTGTATAGAATTGAGTTTTAACAGTTAATCCATTTTTCTTGTTTAGGCCGAAATGCTCCACAACCTTATTGTAAGGGATATTGTCGCGAAAATCAATCCAAACGATAAGGAGGTTTGAAATGGTCAGGAAACCATTCTTCTTTTTCTGGGGATAAAGCCCTGCACCGCCCTGTACGGTCAAATTCGCGGCGCATGGGGGTAAATGCCGCCCTCCTCTTTAAAACGGCGCACAGACGATTTTTACCCCCGAAATCCCGCCAAGGTACGCCCCAAAAGAAAGGAGACGACGCCCATGAAAAAGAACGACGAATGGAGCTTTTTCCGAAAGCCCAGCGGACAGATTGCCTATCATCCGAAATGTCTTCACTGCCGGAAAGCCTGCAAGCAGAGCTTTCGGGCAGTTTTGCTTTTCTGCCCGAAATTCACGAAGCGAAGATAGGCCGGGAGTACGGAAGCTCTCCCTTTGGGAGAGGCAAGCAAAGCGTCCGACTATACGCCGGCCGCTGGTAGCGGGGCGCTGCCCCACACCCCGATAGGCGCACAGTGTTTCTGCGGAAACACATTCGCTTCGCTCAAGGTGCGCCATCCAAGGGGTACCGGTCCCCCTTGGATGATCCCCCTGCTCTCCGAGGGGGCAGGAACGATGGAAAGGAATGATCGCTTTGAAGAAACTGAAAGACAAAACCTATGCTTTTCGGGTCAGCTCCGCCGACCTGGAAAAGATAAAATCTAACGCCAAACGGGCCAGATTGACAGTTACCGATTACCTCATCACCTCGGCGCTGAATAAAGAAATCGTCGTGATCGACGGTGTGGAGGCGCTCATCGGTCAGATGAAAGCAGCCGGTAAAAACCTCAACCAGCTAACCACACTGGCGCATATGGGCCGGATACAGTCCGTCCGCCTTGATGACGCCTTAGAGGCTTTCGGCGATATCGCCGCCGCGCTTCGCGATCTGACCGGGGAGGTGAAATGATGGCGACGCTCACCAGGGTCAAGGTAAAGCACGCCTCCTGCGGCAGGATGCTGGGCGCACTGGCTTACGTGCTGCAGGACAAAAAGGTTCGCTTTGAGAATGCCCGCATTGAAACGGGCCACAACTGTACCCCCTATACCAGCTACCTTGAGATGATGGCGACGAAGCAAGCCTTCAAAAAGACGGACGGCGTGAGTTTCTATCACTATATCCAGTCCTTCTCAGATAAGGAGAATATCACACCATGGCAGGCTAATGAAATCGCGCGGGAGCTTGCGGAAAAGCTGTTCCCCGACAGCGAATGCGTTATCGCCACTCATACCGATACCGACAATATTCACTCGCACATCATTGTCAACTCAGTCAGCTTCAAGGACGGCAAGAAGCTGCATATGTCGCCCACATCCCTTCAGGAGCAGCGGCAGATTAACGACCAGATCTGTATGGCGCACGGCTTCTCGGTGCTGGAACCCTACACCGGGCAGAAAAGAAAAAGGCGCCTGACGCCCGGCGAGTACCGCGCTGCCATGCGGGGAGAGAGCTGGAAATTCCGTCTGATGAGGGCCATCGACGAGGCGCTGGAATACTCGACGGATAAGGAAAGCTTCATTGCGAACATGGAATATGAGGGCTATGAGGTGCGCTGGGACGACGCGCACAAGTATATCCTGTTTACCGCGCCCGAGGGACAGAAGTGCCGCGACCGCAGCCTGCACGACGACACCTATCTCAAGGAAAATCTGGAGAAGCTGTTTGAATACCGCAGGATAAATGGCTTCACGCCTCAGACTCCGGAGCCGCCCGAAGGCTGGATTGGGCAGATGGCACAGGCCGAACGTCTCGCTGAAAGCTTGATTTCGCTCGGCAAAAACGTGGAAAGCATAGGCGACACGCCCTCTCCGTCCACACCCCGCTTATGGACGGACAGCAAGCAGAAACGGCGCGAAGCAATGAAAAAGCTCGCCCAGGGTCACAAGCTCCAGAGTGAGCAGGAACAGGAATACGGGCAGACCATGTAAGGAGAGTCTTTATGGAAAAATACACTTATCCAGAAGGTGTTTTCGCGGAAAGCACCGGTATCGATATGAACGTCACCATCATACGGGGTGTGCAGTATATCGTGTTCAGCTTCTTTGACGGCGACAAGCCGGTGGACGACAAAATTGGAGGCCTGATTAAGGCCTCCTTTGAAGTATCCGCCGGGGAGGAAATTACGGGCGATTCTTTGGTGGATAGTGGTATAGCTATTCCGCAAGCGTGACGGTATACTGTTGCTGTCATAGGATCGCTTCGGGAAAGGAGATAAGATGATTACGAAGCAAGACAAATATACAGCCGCTATCTATTGCCGTCTCTCCTCCGATGACGGGCAGCTCGGAGAGAGCGGAAGCATTGAAACACAGAAAACACTGCTGACCCAATACTGCAAGGAGCAGGGATTTGCCATCGGGGATGTATATTGTGACGACGGATGGTCGGGAACCAATTTCCAGCGTCCAGCCTTTCAGCGGATGCTCTCCGATATTGAGGACGGAAAGGTCAACCTGGTGGTGGTCAAAGACCTCTCCCGCTTTGGCAGGGAGTATGCACAAATGGGCATCTATATTGAGCATGACTTCGAGGAAAGCGGCACCCGGTTCATTGCCGTAAGCGAGGGTATTGATACCATCAACGGCACCGATAACATCCTTATGCCCATCACCAATGTCATCAACTCCCTGTATGCCAGAGACTGTTCCCGCAAGACCAAAGCGGCACACCGGGCAAGGGCCAAGGACGGAAAATACATCGGCGGGCACGCTCCCTTCGGGTACGGCAAAGACCCAAATGACCGGCATAAGCTGGTGGTTGATCCGCCCGCGGCTGAGGTGGTACAGCAGATCTTTCGGATGTTCGCTGAGGGGATTGGCTATGTGCGTATGACAAAAATCCTGCGGGAGAAAAACGTTCTCAACCCGCAGGCATACTTTAATCAGAATAATCCCGACTACTACAAAAGCGAATACTGGCGTAAGCCCTTCGACTGGCACGCCACCTCTGTCCGGGTAATCCTCTCTAACCCCGTTTATCTCGGCAAGCTCATATTCGGCAAGACCAAGAGCAAAGGGTTTTACAGCAGGAAACGTGTTCAGGCTCCGAAAGATGAGTGGATTGTGGCGGAGAATACCCATGAACCAATCATTTCACAGGAACTGTGGGATACGGTGCAGAAGATGATGGCGAGCAAGCGTCGGGAGACCAAGCAGGGCAAAATCCAGATGTTCGCCGGGCTGGTGAAATGTGCCGACTGCGGCTCCTCCCTCAACGTTTCCTACGACGCCAAGAAACAGAAATACAAAAACTTCTCCTGCTGGGTCTACAAGAACTACGGCAGCCAGAGATGCACCTCCCATGCCATCGGCTGGCAGACCCTGAACCGGCTGGTGCTGGAGGACATCCGGCGTCACGCGGCTATCGCATCCCATCACACAAAGCGATATACCGAGATGCTGACGCAGATCAGCGCCGCCAAGCAGAAGCAGGAGACTGACCGGCAGAAACGGGAGCTCAAAAAAGTGGAGAAGCGCATAGCCGAATTGGAGAAAATCCTCCAAAAGCTCTATGAGGATCGGGCGCTGGAGCGCATCGGCGAGGAACGGTATCAGGCCATGTCCACAGGGTATGAAGCGGAGCAGCGGGAACTCAATGAGAAGCGGCAGGCGCTTACAGCCGCCATCCATCAGGCGGAGGAGGTTTATAGCAATGTGGAGAGCTTCACCAGGCTCATCCGTCACTACACCGATATTCAGGAGCTGGACGCCAAAACCCTCAACGAGTTAATCGACCGGATTGTGGTGCATGAGAAGGTCACGAACCCGGACGGGCAGAAAAGCCAGAGAATGGACATCCACTACAAGTTTATCGGATTTCTGCAAGTGCCGATAGAGGCTTTGCTGGCGCCACCAATACCAGAAATGACCGTAAGAATAGACCCTGACGGTGAGCAAATATCCGCTTAAAATGGTCATCCTTAACTACAACTACAGGTCGCCGGTTCGAATCCGGCAGTTGGCTCCAACAAAAAACCACTTGAATAATACCAAGTGGTTTTTTATCGCAGAAATTTACTCACATATTTAGCAGCCTACGCGAAGTCCTATTAACTTCAAATTTGACCCGCTCTTCATCTATCGTCTTAAGCTCCCGGTTTTCCATTAGAATATTGCCGTCAACAATAACAGTATCAACATCTGAAGCCTGAGCAGAATAGACAACAGCTGAGTAAGGGTCATTCACAGGACACAAATGGGGTTTATCGATGTCCAGCAAAATCATATCAGCCTTCATTCCGGGTTTGATAACGCCGGAGTCATCGCCGAATCCGGCAGCCTTTGATCCATTTGCAGTAGCCATGGTAAATGCCTGTCTAGCTGTAACAAGCTCTGGGTTTTGTCCAACTCCCTTATGTATCAGTGCTGCCAAATGCATTTCCTCAAACATATTAAGGTTGTTGTTACTTGCAGCGCCATCTGTGCCCAGTGCAACATTGACTCCAGCATTGAGCATATCCTGAACTGGTGATATCCCACTACCAAGCTTCAGATTGCTGGTTGGATTATGAGCTGCATTAACACCATATTTCTTGAGCAACGCTATGTCATCATTTGAAATATGGACCAAATGTGCGCCTATTACCGGAACATCAAATATCCCAGTATCAACGCAGATTTCCACCGGTGATTTATTGTGCTGAGAAAAACTATCCTTTCGTTCCTTCTCAGTCTCTAACAAGTGAATCTGGATACCGGTCCCCAGCTCTCGTGCAAGTTTAGATGCGCGTTTCAGCGAGGGGATATCAAACAGATACGTTGAATGAACCTCAATATAAACCTTAATCCTGCCATCTTCTCTACCGTTCCACTCCTTAAAGTATCTTTTGCAATCATCAAAAACATCCTCAGGCTCTCTTTCGGAATGAAATTCAAGAGGGCTCTTTGACAGGTTAACCTTCATCCCAGTATCGAATATACCTTTGGCAGCAGAATCCATATGCAAATACATATCTGCTATTGTAGTAGTACCTGATTTTATCATCTCTGCCGCACCAAGTCTGGTGCCCCAATAGACATCATCATCCGTCAGTTTGTCCTCAATGGGAAAGATCCTTTCAAACAACCATTTATGTAAGGACATATCATCTGCTGCATTTCGCATGATGGTCATAGCAGTGTGGGTATGAGCATTGGCCAATCCTGGCATAGCAATTTTGTTCTTACCACTAATTGTTTTATCCGCCTTAAAATCAGCAGGACCCTTTGATGCCGGTGCAATAAACTCAATTTTATTGTCCTTTATACCAATATCAGCGTTCTTAACATACTCAGCTTTTGGATCGGCCGTCAGTATATCTATGCCTTTAATCAATAAATTCATTCAATCTCTCCTAATATTTTTAGTCCCGAGCTGGTACCTATGCGACTAGCTCCAGCATTTAGCATTTCCGTCGCCTCCCGGTACGACCTTACGCCACCGGAAGCTTTTACTCCCACACATTCTCCAACTACACTCTTCATTAGCCTAACATCATCAACTGTAGCGCCAGCGCTTCCAAAGCCTGTTGATGTTTTAACGAAATTGGCACCTGCCTTAACAGCCAGCTGGCACACCTTAATTTTTTCTTCCTTAGTCAAATAGCACGTTTCAATAATAACTTTAACAAGCGCGTTTCCGGATGCATTAGCGACTTTTTTTATATCTTCCTCAACATACTCAAAATCCAAAGCCTTAAGTGCCCCAATATTTATTACCATATCAATTTCATGTGCGCCCTCTTTTACTGCAACTTTAGCAGCATACGCTTTTACATCACTGTTGTCTGCGCCTAAAGGGAACCCGATGACAGAGCACACTTTAACATCCGTACCCTTCAATTCTGCTGCCACCAAAGGAACATGACATGGATTCACACAAACCGAAGCAAATCCATGCTCCTTTGCCTGCCTGCAATACTCAATAATCTGCTGCCTACTAGCATCTGCCTTCAAAACAGTATAATCAATCTTGGCAGCAATTGAAGTCTTATCAGCTTTCATATCTCTCCCCCATCAAATAAGTGTCTAAGTACGGTGCCTGTCACCATACTAAAGCACTATCAAATAAGTGTCTAAGTACCGTGCCTGGCACCACACTAAGTTCCACTTTGCCAGGAGGATAGATATGCTTTTTGCTCTTCGGTTAGCACGTCTATGGAAATGCCCATGGATTCAAGCTTCAACTGCGCAATTTCATGATCCAGCTTGTCCGGCAGCAAATAAACCTTGTTATCCATTTTATCAGCGTTCTTGACAATGTACTCAGCGCCTAATGCCTGGTTTGCAAAGCTCATATCCATAACTACGGCTGGGTGGCCTTCAGCTGCTGACAAATTCAGGAGCCTGCCTTCAGCTAAGAGAAATACCTTGCGGCCGTCCTTGAGAGTATACTCTTCTACAAAGTCACGTACTGTTCTCTTTGACGCTGATAATCTCTCGATGGCGTCTATATTGATCTCATCATTAAAATGACCGGAGTTAGCAATAATAAGTCCATCCTTTGCAAGCTTTACGTGTTTTTCGTCAACTACGTTCAGGTCGCCGGTGACTGTAATGATAATGTCTGCAACGCTCATAGCGTCCTCAAGCTTCATGACTCTGAAGCCTTCCATAACCGCTTCAATAGCCTTAATATGATCCACTTCAGTTACAATTACATTTGCGCCCATACCTTTGGCTCTCATTGCAAGGCCTTTTCCGCACCAGCCATAGCCGCAGACAACAAAATTCTTGCCTGACAGAAGTACATTAGTGGCTCTAAATAAGCCATCCAGCGTACTTTGACCTGTTCCGTATCTGTTATCAAAAAGGTGCTTGGTTTCAGATTCATTTACAGCAATAATCGGTACGCGAAGGGCATTATCCCTCTCCATACTCTTAAGTCTAATAACACCAGTGGTAGTCTCTTCTGTACCACCTATTACATTTTTCAGGTAAGTGTCACTGAAATCCTTATGCAAGAGTCCTACAAGGTCACATCCATCATCCTGGGTCATATCCGGGCCATGCTCTATAGCTGCCAGAAGATGCTTATAATAAGTATCCCTGTCCTCACCCTTCATCGCATACACGCTAATCCCATAGTCCATCACTAGGGATGCAGCAACGTCATCCTGGGTCGATAAGGGATTTGATGCGCACAATAAAACATCTGCGCCGCCTTCCTTCAATGTTCTCACAAGATTTGCTGTCTCAGTGGTAACGTGTAGACAGCAGCTAATCTTTTTTCCTGCCAGTGGTTTTTCCTTAGCAAACCTATCCCTGATCATTTTCAAAACAGGCATTTGATTATCTGCCCATTCCATTCTCAGTTTTCCCTTCGGTGCCAGCGACTTGTCCTTAATATCACATTTAACCATCTTTAATACCTCCAAAGCTGCATTATATGCATTTTATTTGTTTACAATTCATAACATCAAATTATTTAGAAGCAATCATTGCAAAAACACCTTCATCAGCCTTCTTACCTGATGTTTTTTTATTGATTGTCTCAAAAACCTCTACTGCAAAACCGCACTTTATAAACCAGTTACTTATCTCATTTTGTGAAAACCCTTGCCACACATCATGCATTGCATTCTTGAATTCACTGTTTCTATGCTCCTTCAAATCCGCGAGAAAAACCCTGCCTCCAGGCTTTAGTATTCTGTACATTTCCTTTATCGCAGTTATGGGCTCCTCAATATGATGTAGGAACATATTGGCACAAACAACATCCGCACTTTCATCTGAAAGGGGAATATCACTCCCGTCTCCAAGAATGGTCTGGATATTGTTGATTCCCTGTTTCTTGGCCTTTTTCGAGAGCTCCTTCAGCATCGCCTCAGAAATATCTACAGCTATAACAGAAGACACAACTGATGCCATCGCCCTGGAAAGGTAGCCGTCTCCTGCCCCAAGATCTACAATCACCATATCATCCTTCAAAATCCCTGCACTTAAAAGCCTACTGATGACATCCTCATCGTAATAGCCGCTACGCATTTTGCTCCATTCAGGAGCTACCCTGTTAAAAAACTCCTTGGCCTCACTTTCGCTGGAGGTGTACTGCTGGGAATCCCCGACGGATAGCCATTGAATAAGTGCCTCCCTGCTGAATCTCCACTCTCGCCCGATTTTCCTTGCAGGAACCTTCTCTTCCTTCAGAAGCTTTATAAAGGTTTTTATACTGACATTAAAAAAATCAGCCGCCTCTTCCATATTCAGAATTTCTTTATACACTTTATCATTCCCTTCCTGAGCCATTAGCAAGCTAATAAAAGAGGACAATTAGTGAAATTGTCCTCTTTTATTATATCTGGATACAAATAAACTTTCAACCATCATTTACAATTATTTTACCTATAATTACAATCTGCGTTAGGCTATTTTCACTCATAAAGGGACCAAAGTTTATCCTTCCCAACCTTCAATGATTCCTGTCACAAGCCTTGCAAAATCACTCTCAACATTTCTTGCAGTGTCCATGACCTCTTCGTGGTTGAGCTCTACCCCCAACACTCCCGCCGCCATATTCGTAATGCAAGATACTCCAAGAACCTTTATTCCGCAATGCCGAGCTATTATGACCTCAGGCACCGTGGACATCCCCACAGCGTCGGCTCCCAGCAATCGCAAGGCATGTATTTCAGCAGGTGTTTCATACATTGGCCCCTGAGCAAAGGCATAAGTGCCCATTTTAATATTGATACCCATATGCAGGGCAACCTCACTGGCCATAGAAATACTATTTATATCATACGCATTTGTCATATCAGGAAAGCGAGGCCCGAATTCATCTTGATTGACTCCTCGAAGGGGAGACGGAGCAAACAGACTTATATGGTCCGTTATCAACATCAAGTCTCCAGGTGTGAAAGAAGTATTTATACCACCTGCCGCATTTGTAACAATAAGTCTTGATATTCCCAAGAGCTTAAACACTCTTATGTGGAAAACCACTTGGGAAATGTCCCAGCCCTCATAATAATGAAAACGACCCTTCATCGCAAGTACGCATTTGCCTCCCAATTTTCCACAGACAAGGGTACCTGCATGTCCCATCACAGTGGTATGGGGAAAGCCCGGAATATCAGCATAGTCAATCTCTATGGGCTGCTCAACTAAATTTACCAAGGTTCCCAGTCCAGAGCCTAAAACAATAGCAATTTCCGGAGTTTCTTTAATCCTTTCACTTATATAGTCTGCCGCAATTCTGTATTTCTTCACATCTGTCGTCATTTTCCCGCTCCTTTTCCTCTCGTCGGTGTAGCTTTCTACTCTAATAAACCTCTGTGGCCCATACTCCTTGTTCGATTTGTATCTGCGTTACCAAACCTTCATCTACTACAACAGTAAACAGCTCGTAACCATTTATATTATATCCCCACACACCTTCATCCTTCTTATTGGGCTCCCCATAAAGCTCAGTGACCCTATCTTCGCGGTCGCCTGGCTTAAGCCCTCTGGGTGTCTCATAGTCAGAACTGGTCACGTTTACAGTATATACAACGTCATTTACAACATAAACCTGCGTATCATCAGGGAAAAACAAGGTCTTTGTATTCATCCCCTCGTACTGCTCCTCAATTACATCCAATGGCTCTTGTCCAACAACAGCTAATAGCTCCTCATAAGTCATATCTATGTCAATATCGCCAAGCCACAAGTCATCTGGGGTTATTGAGCTACCATCATCAGCATTTTTCCCAATGCTTTGTCTTGTTGTTCTAGCACTTGAAGCTATATAATTGACTTTTTCCTCATTTCTTAGCAACCATGCAGGGTCAGCCGATAAATCCACCTGTAATACCATGTAGCTATCGCCGTCAACTCGCACAAAATACCTTACATTAGGTGTAACATCAATTACATTTCCAATCCAGCCGTCACAAAAAATGAATTCTGATATAGTACCACTTTTTCCAGCAAGCTTATTGCAATAGTCATCTCCTGCCTCATCCATTAAAATTCCAAAAATTCTTATTATGGCCTTTTCATTGTCGCATATTATATAGTATTCCGATCCATCTTCTGATTCATCAATAGCATTCCAATCAACAGGAATGTCAAACCAAAAATCGAACATTTCATT
Organism: uncultured Oscillospiraceae bacterium; assembly: GCA_964512095.1. Taxonomy (GTDB): domain Bacteria; phylum Bacillota; class Clostridia; order Acetivibrionales; family DTU013; genus DTU013. The sequence continues at coordinate 41,582 of CAZEIH010000019.1, read as the reverse complement.
GTTTCCTGTCTTGTAATCTGTACTATATGTAGGATAGAAAATTATTTCACCATCTAAATTTTTAGATGAACTGTCATTAGACGGGTTAGACAGCTGTTCTATGAAGGCCCCACCCTCCGGATCTTCGGTAGTATTCTGAGAGCATCCCGTCAACAGTAATGCCATTGCAAAAATTGCTATCATAATAATTTTCATTTGTATAACCTCACAAAACTGTATTTACCACTGTATAAACTCACAAAACAGTATTTTCGATTTTTATTTTATCATATTAGAAGTAATGGTGATAGTGTTATGGACATTTACCCTCGAAAATCATGTCTAGAAACAGTCAATTTGCTTCGCTCAGGGAGTCAGGTGGAGACTGAACTCCACCTGACCAAGGAAGTTAATTAATCGTCTTCATTCATCGCTGGCCCATAAAAATCAGCGTCTTCTGAATACATAGATAAAAAGAATGATCTGTACAACATATGTACGGACCATTGGCAGTGTGGTGGGGAATATTGGGTTCGAACCAATGACTTCTACCGTGTGAAGGTAGCACTCTCCCGCTGAGTTAATCCCCCTTGGTAATTTACTATAGCTTACCTGTTAATTATAAAACTACGCTTCATCAGAGTCAACTAAATATTTTGCCCAGTGCCTTTAAACACAGCTATAAGGTATAATTACGCAGCTTATGTACTTACCAACACAATCTTCTTTTGTTCATCACAAATAATTGCTCTTTTTTTGCCTTCGGAGCTTGTATTCAATATCACCTTACCCTCCCACAGATCCACCAGGTGCTTCAAGGTTTCATTGGCGTACTGGAAATCCAGCTCCCGTCCATCATAAATGTGCTCTAGCAGTAACGTGTTCTCCTTTTGATTCCAGTCCTTCACTAAAATCATAGGGATGTTGCCCAGGCCTGAAGATGTAGCAATGGTATCTCGTATCTTTTCCCAACCATCATCATCAGCAACCTGGGACACCACATATTCATTACCCTCCTTCTCGTACTCGTAAAGCTTCATTTCAGCACACAGCTCCTTAGTGAGATATCGCCTGATAAAGGACTCATCTCTCTCGATTTCTCTTACCTCAAATATCCTTTGGGGAGTTTCCCTATATCTCTCCTGAATGTCATCAAAAATTTTAAATCCTATATAATATGGATTAATCCTGCCCTCATAGGGTCTTATAATCTGATTATGCCTTCTGAGAAATTCAAAATAAAGCTTCTGGGGAAGCTTAAGACTGTTCAGTATATTATAATGCCAAAAGCTGGCCCAACCCTCATTCATTATTTTAGTTTCTATTTGAGGTATAAAATAAAGAGTCTCCTCTCTTACAATATCAATGATATCCTTCTCCCACTCCTCCAGTCTTCCGTATGTGCCTAAAAAAAGCAGAAGATCCTCTTCAGGCTCAAGTGGAATGTGCTTCAGATTTATTTCCTCAGAATATGAAGGTTTTGAATCCAGCAGCGGAAATTCCCTTACCGTGTCACTTCCTTTACTTTGTAACCGCTTTTTCAGTTCGCTCCTTTCCAGTCTTTTGGCACCTATAGTCCTTGAACATTGATATCTAAGAGCATGGGCAGCATTAAGTACTCTTTCAACATTGCTGTAGCCAATGCTGGGGTCGCTGATATAATCTCTAATCCTCACAGCATGGTTTTTAAATATTTCAGTAGTATATGATGCTCTAGTACCTGCTTTGAAGAGCCTATTACCTTTAAAAAAATCATTATGGCCGTATACATGAGCCATGGTCAAAATTTGCAATACTAATGAATTATCCTTCATCAAATATGCAATGCATGGATTTGAATTTATCACCATTTCGTAGGGCAATCCCGATAAATTGTACCTATTGAGTGTCTTGATACGTTCATAGGCCTTCCCAAATCTCCAATGTGGATAATGTGATGGCATTCCATTATATGCTTCATAAGCTGTCATGTCCTCATAGCTGACCAGCTCAAATTCCTGCTCATAGCAATCCAGTCCAAGCTCAGTTACAATTTCCTCAATGCGATGGTTCCACAGCTCAAGCTCTTTTAAACTATAGTTTGACATACTTCAATCCTTTTCCCCATCTTTTTCTAATAGCCTTTTTATGGCGGTTATGATGTCATCCCTTCTTGACATAGTAACAATAAAAAAGTTGTCTGCGTGTATATGCTTCAAAAACTCTGACTTAACAGTGCTTCCGGCAAAGTAGTAACCCGGTACGATTTCACCATATCCAAAGAGATTACATTTATCACATAACCTCTGTGCTAGTTCGATAGCCTTTTTATTATCCTCAGTCCAGTTATCTCCGTCACTGCAATGGAAGGCGTAAATATTCCAGTTTAACGGATTGTAATGCTGTTCAATTATTTCAAGAGCTTTTTCATATCCACTGCTAATATATGTGCCTCCCGACTCACCCTTATTAAAAAACTCCAGCTCGCTGACCTCTTTTGCTGTGGTGGTGTGCGCTATAAAAACCACCTCAACATTTGAATACTTCATTATTAGAAATTGATACAGCAAAAAGTAGAAGCTGCGTGCCATATACTTTTTAGTTTGGTCCATTGAACCTGAGACATCCATTATGCAAATAACAACCGCATTGAAATCTCTCCTTCTAACCTCCCTAAGCCTTCTGTATCTTAAATCATCCTCTGTGAAAGGAAATCGAACAGGTTCTACATCTTGATTCTTTGTAAAATTAGTATTATCCTCCGAACCACCGCTCTGCTCTTTTAGGTCCGATGGTTTTGTTTGCTCTTTTTGCACTTCTAACATAGCCCTTACATAAGACTGCTTTCTCTTTATTTTTTCAACAGCGGTTCTCCTTTTTGCCAGTCTCGGTTGAATACCCTTCCTTTGGTAACCAAGCTTCCTGTAGCCCTTTACAGATTCATTATCAGAGAGTCTCTTCTTGTCAATGTCGGGAAGATCAAGATCATCAAAAAGATAATTCATTAGCTCCTCAATAGTGATTTCAGTTTCATATATATCCTCCCCCTCTTGATCACCTGCTGTCCCATGGCCAAAATTCTTTCCCTCTATATCCTCACCCACAACGTCTCCGCGCTTTTCATCACCGTCGCCAGTAGCAGCTCCGTGCTTATTTGTACCATAAATAAAACTATATTCCTTTATCCCCTTCACCGGTATCTTAATCTTTTTCTTACCACTTTGACCAATAATACTTTCTTCAGAGATAATATTACCAATATTTTTTTTAATCGACTCTTCCACCAGCTCCTTATGTCTGCGCCTATCCTCAGAAGAGCGTTCCCTTCCTCCCGGGTCATATTGCCTAATAATCGCCATATGTCTGACCTCTCAAAGTAATTTAGTCCTTCCACAGGTTATTTGCACCATATTTCAGCACCACATTGCAGCAATGGTCACAATAGCCATTCCGCTTCATTTCCTCCACCATACTGTTATACTTTCTATCCTGCTCTTCATCTCGCACCTTTGCTCTTGTAATAATCCTGCTTAATTCCTTTACAGATGCTGTTAATTTTTTTTCAATTGCCTCTTTCAGCGGTTCGTAGCTGCTGTAGTTCAGCATGCCACCACTGCGGATAACATAAAACATATATGCGGTAACATCAGCCCGAAAGCCTTTTGCCGATGCCTCTGTAATTCCTATTTGCTCTTCTATAGATCTCATAAATCTCTCATCAGGCTCCAAATCCTCACCTGTATTAATGTCTTTAATTCTTGTTTTGTTAATAAATGCCTCTGCATGATCGAGATAATTGTTAAAAAGGCTTTCCGCCTGCTCTCTGTAGCCATAGATAAAAGCCTTTGTTACCTCTTTTTCAAGTATCTTGTTGTACTTCTTCTTTATAGAATCCTGAACGAAGCGTACAAGCCTACTCTTCTCTTCATCACTTATTGATAGCTCTCTAACCGACTTAATTATTGTCTCCATAACAGATATAGGGCTAATACAATCTTGCTCAGATTCTGATAAGGCCATATCCAAAGCCTTCATAATAAACCTAGTTGAAATGCCTGTCATCCCTTCTCTGGATGCCTCTTCTCTCAGTTCCATAATATCTATTCTACGGGTCAATCCTTTTTCAACAATCTCTTCTCCATTGTAAATCTTTAGCTTTGTCATAAGATCCACCTTGGAGGATGGAACAAGGCGAGTTAGTATTGCAAACATCGACGCCACCTCAATTGTATGCGGCGCTATGTGGGCTCTAAACCTGCTTTTCCTCAACATTTTTTCATATATTTTCATCTCCTCATTTAGCTCCAAGCAGTATGGTATTTCAATCTTAACAATCCTGTCGAGAATGGCTTCATTAGTGTGATCTGATTTAAACTTGTTCCATTCCGCTTCATTTGAATGAGCCAGTATAACACCGTCAAAATATATCATTGGCCCCTTTCCTGGAGACGGCACAGATTTCTCCTGAGTTGCTGTAATCATCGTGTGAAGGTATTCGGTCTCATTTTTAAACACTTCTATAAATTCTACCAGCCCCCTGTTCCCCACATTAAATGCACCATTGAGAGAAAGAACCCTGGGATCGTCCTCGGGGTACAGATCTATTTTCGAAATATCAATGCTTCCAATCAGAACGCTAGTATCCTGATTGTTAGGGTCCACAGGTGGCACCACTCCAATTCCTCTCCTGGCTCTGACTGAAAACCCTGTTTTTACGACAGGAAAAAGCTCATACAGCCCTTTAAAATCATTTTTGAGCCTATATCGGCAAACAGGACAAAGGTCACCCTCAATCCTAACATTCAGTAGTTCCTCGAAGTCCTTCCTCAAATGCTTTGGTACAAGATGAAGAGGCTCTTCCCGCATAGGACAGCCCTTTAGAGAATATATTTCACCGCAGGACTCCAGTGCCCTTTTCAATTCCTCCATCAAGGAGGATTTTCCTGAGCCGACAGGTCCTACTAAATACAAAACCTGCCTTGCCTCTTCTCCGGCCATTGCCGCTGAATGGAAGTATCTCACAATGTTCATTATGGTTTTATCTATACCATAAAAGCTTTCAAAAAAATTGTATTTCCTTATGACATCATTTCCGTATATCCTTCTAAGTCTTGGATGCTCATCAGTTTTCAGCACCTCCACACCTGCTTTTGTAATCAGGTTATACATCCTTTGATGAGAAAGTATTGCAAGCTCTGGATTCTTCCTTACCAAATTGGCATAGTCAAGAAATGTCCCCTCGAAATAGGTTCTTTTACTCTCATGCCTATCTTTTTCAATAACCCCGGAAATATCTCTCTCGCCCATTACGTTTGCCTCCTTGAAACATACCGGCATGGTATTTGCACACGATCACTACACGTATACATTTGGCAACTGCCACATTTAATTATATTAGCAGTCATTTGCTAAAATACCATGAGGACTACCCTCGTAAGCTTTTTGCAAAAAAACAATCATGCCACTATTTGGCATGATTTAAGGAAATCCTTTGTCTATAATGTTATCTATGTCTTTATTTATCCTGCTTCAGCTTCCGGCACATCTGCCTCTATCCTTTTCATACCATACTTTTTAACCACAAGTGTTATCCCCTTGGATTGCGCATATGCTTTCATATCATGCAAAACCATTTCGGCAGAATTTTCCGACTTATTTTCCGGAATAATCAGTAACAATTCCTTTTTCACAATATCTCTTCCCTTTATTGTGATATTATCACCTCCCCACGGTTTATCCTGGCCTTTGTATTCTTCCAGCTCATTTACATAACCCTTAAGTGTCTTTTCAATATTCGAAGCCGTTTGATAACTACCGGCTGTCAAGTCCATGCTCTTAATCATTACAGCCTTACCCTTTTCATATTTGGCTACCACAGGAAAGCTATTTGGCAGATTTGCACCAAAAATTCTTCTAATTTTAAGGCCCCTTTGAAAATTGTTCAAGGACCAAACATCCTCTCCCTTAGAAATGGTGTTCCCGTCCAATACACCATTTTTCTCATCGCCGCCCATCCATGCCTTAACCTTAACTCGTTGCACAAGCTCCATATCCTTATGGAATTGAATAGGCAAGGGTAGGCTAATCTTATAACGGACAACGATATCAATACTCTCATCTCTATTTGCAAGAAAGGATGATTCGCTGAAATCTAGGCCCTCAAACCCATTTACAACCCCCAGAGCTCGAAGTCTTTCATCTATATCCGAATAACCGTCGGACACAAGATACTTTTTCATATAGAGCTTGACTATGGGTATATATAATTGTGTTTTTATGTCATCAAATGCACCACCGGCGATATAAAATGCAATAGTTTTCAATTCATCTGCAGGATCAGACATTATGGCCTTTGAATTATTGAAAACCTCTGAAAAGCTCTTCTTGGCATCTCCCATTGTCTCAGCGCTGTTGACTATTCCATTAATAATGCCCTGATTATTCTTGCCTGAATTCCCACCTGAGCCTATTCCCTTAAGAGTGCTATATGCATCAATTACACTTCCAATTTGATCCTCGAAGGCATCTGATCTATCGTTTATACCTTTTCTTACTGTATCATGGAGATCTCTTACGCCGCTTATATGGTATATATAGCTTGAAGCCGCAATTTCCGACCCAGTCTCGTTAATTGCATGCTGTATTAGCTCATAAGTGCAGACTATCCGGATGAGAAAAATAACCGAGAAAAATGCACACAATAATACCGGCAGTATCAGGGCGGCTTCAACAGTCAAGGCACCCTTGAGATTGGCTTTGAATACCACTATCCAGGATCCTTTAAGCTGGCATAATTTAAGCTCTTTTTTCGACATATCAATATCCTTCATACAATAATATTTTGTAAACATACCTTCCGTCGCCGGTTTTCATTTCCTTTCTGACAAAGGGCTGGGTGATAAACAAGTATTTCATAGAAACCTCTGCTTCTATTCGGTAATAGGTATAACAATCCGACATTCTGAAGCTATCATGGCTACCTTTGGATTTTCCTATATTAAGCTGAATTAAGTCCTCTATCCGGCTTAGCTTCTTGTCCTGTGTCACCGTCAATAAAAACAATCTAAGATAATCATGGTAATTGAAGTATAGTCTTTCATCCGTTTTGGGTCCATCCTTGGATGAAAATCCCACATCAAGCCTCCAGTCGCCTTTCATTTTGTAAATGGGTACGGATTTGCCCTCCATAAGGTCCGTCACATCTATCACCGCTTCACCTACTCCCCAGCCACACATTATCAAATTGGTTACGAGGGGTATTCCCGCTCCGCCTGTCCATATGCCTGCTACAGCAGTTGCTATAGTTGTTGCTTTTGCTTTTTTCGCTGGGTCAGTATATACATGCAGAGTATTTAATCCAACTCTGACCAACATCAATTCGCCCTTAGTCATAATGTTGTTCAGCTTCTGGGATGGTTTTCCATTTATTATATATTCTACCTCACTGTCATAGAAGGTTTCGATTTTTTCTTTTTCATCGCCATGTAGATTTGTTTCCTTTACAGACCTGTCACCATATACCAGCTCGGGTACAGAGTTTTTAAAGGTACCCATAATGTACTCATTTATATAAATACTGTCTCTCAAATCCACCGTCTGTTCCGTAATCATTTCTCCAATATCAGCAATAAACTCAAGAGCATTTTCCTGAAAACTACTATCCTCATCATAAAGGTCCGCCTCCTCTCCTACACGCTCAAGATCACCATTGTACACCGCTTCCTCCTTAGCATTGCCACTTCCCCCCTCTATCCTATTATCAGTCTCAAAATACACAGAATCATATTCATTAAAATCAGCAGTCAAAACCTTCGTAAATGATGGAAGGCTTTCCTTGGTTATGCCCTCTGCTTCAAAATTTGTATCATTAAGTATCTTTTTTGTTATTATATCTTTTATCGCATCAGCCTTTCCCCTCCTGGGATCCTCCTTTTTGTTCCCTTTTTCAGGCTTTGAATATTCATAACTAATAAGTGTGTATTCCTTAATGGTTTCTAGTAATTCTGGTGGAAGCCCATCTGAGGGCAATCCTCCCTGCTTTATTTTTATATCGTCCATTCCGGAGGTTATTCTTTCGAGAACAGAATTGTTGCCACCAATATCCTGCAGCATCTTTTCCGCTTTTTTGCCCTCAAGTATAAGCCCCTTCAATCCATCCAACTCACTTTGCATATCCTCACTAAATCCATTCGAAAATGAGCCCTCCTGGTCAGAAATATTATCCTCCAGGTATTGCTCCAATTCGTTGATTGCCTCTTGGGCCTTCTTTCCCTTTTCAGCTATTTTCGTGATTTCCTTGGTAGCATTGCTGTTGGACTTTTTATAGTCGTTAGTCATTGAATTGCGCAGCTTGTACCACAAATCCCCAAGCTGATCCTTTATATTGGATTTGTTGTTCTTTAAGGATTTTCTTTCATCCTTTAAACTACTTATTTCTTTTTCAATATCATCCTTGAGATTGTCCTTACTGTCAGATACACTACTGCTGGATGTACTGCTGCTTCCTGTTTTGTCAGTCCCACCATCCTTGCTATCACTTTTTTTTGCTTCCGCCAGCTGGGTTTCAAGCTCACTTATTCTACTATTCAAAGTATCAATGCTTGACTCCAGTGATTGCATGGATTCAGTCATACTGTTAAATTCATTAAATGTAGCTTCCCAGCTTCCATTTGAATTAAAGTCATTGATAAACTTTTCTACTCCATTGCCAAGACCATCAATATTTTTTTTGAGACTTTGCTGTGACTTGTCCATACTTCCCAGCAGCTTATCGATACCAACCTTCTTCTTATATGCATCTGACATCTTTCCCACATCCTTGACTGCTGATAGTTTTTCAATAAAGCCTTCAACAATCTCCCCGGGAGCTCTGTACTTCATATACTCAAGTATCTGTTTTTTTGTAACACTGTTCTCGCTGAGATTATATATGGGGGTCACCTTTATCTTTTCAATTCTGAAATCAAAAAGGTCTGTACTGCCATCATAATAATTCTCATCAGTTGGTATTGATAAACAAGCTGACAGATACTCCTGGAGCTGATCCTCAATATCAGCAGTGTCAGTAGCATGAACAGCAAATACACCATAATCGTCCTTAAGCCTACTACTATAATCAGCCAGTAAGGACCCTGCTGCCAATCCTACAGCCTTTTTCACTATGGTATAACCTGCATTTATTCTTGCAATATCTACAAGCAGACCTGCAAGTATTAGTACTCCAACCATAGTTATAGCAGAAAATACAGTAATCTGACCTGAAACACTCTTTTTCACCTCAACGCCCCCAAATAGAAAGTAATTGATTTTAGTCAACAAACTTTTTAAGCTTGTCCTTCATGTCATTTAATGTCTCCCTGGTTTTATCGCCAATCCTTTTAAGCTCTGGGAATTTGTTTTCGAGTTTTTTCTCAATATCAATAACCAGATCTGCCGTGCGTATGAATTCATCAGGATCATTTATAGTCGAAGTAGCCTTTGCGGATATTGTGACAGTATCATTGCCTCCAAAAAGCTTCATCAGCTTTCCAAGAGGCATTCTATAGTGCTTGTATATCCT
>CAZEIH010000019.1:19177-31965 GCA_964512095.1 uncultured Oscillospiraceae bacterium | reverse complement strand
CTCCAAAAAGCTTCATCAGCTTTCCAAGAGGCATTCTATAGTGCTTGTATATCCTGACCTCCAACTTTCTGTAAACTGCGTAATCCGTCAGCACAGCCTCTGCAGTAGACTTAACAGGTGGTATTAGCTCTGTTTTAGATGACAGGGACAGTGCATAGTCCTGGATTTTTTCTATTCTTTTATCTTTTTCACTATCATATAATCGCCTATATAGTTTAAAATTTTTAGAATCAGCATTTATAGGCCCTGATGTTTCGATGATATCAGTACCGGTAACCCAGGCCTGTGCACCTGCTTGCACTGCCGCTTCTGCCGCAGACTGTATAAGTGATCTTTGGTATAGAAGCAACCCCATATATATCACAGCTGATATACTCAGTATTACTAACGGTACAATAATTGATGCCTCAACGGTTATGCTTCCTCTGTTGATTTTTCTTTCGACAGTACCCTTCATGAATCCCTCACTGATTTAGGCAGCTAGTGTCTAAACATTCCATTTTTCTCCATAGTGTATCTATGTCTTCATTCATCGCTGACCTCTATAGGTCGGCGATGAATGAAGACGAGTTAATTAACTTCCTTGGGCAGGTAGAGTTCAGTCTCCACCTGACTCCCTGAGCGAAGCGAATTGACTATGTGTATAAATAATATACCATTATTTGTAATTTGAAAAGGGTAAGGAAATAATTAGAGATGAAATTTATGTTCCAAGAGAGAAAAATTGATAACGACCTGTAACCTTATCCCGTGAAAAATAGCTAAACATGAAAATATTAGTCTCCCTTGTCAGACTAAATGATTTTAGAGATATTTCCCCAGCATCCTTCGCTCTGATAAGGTCAAGATAAATCGGTTCAAAATGAACCCTTTTAATTATTTGCTTAGGTAGCATTCCCCTTGCCTCAGGTATAATTTGGCTCATTTGAGCTTGATCTCGCAAAAAATCATAGTAGCTGTTCTTTAATTCTGAGGATCCACGTTTCTCCATATAATCAGGCAAGGTTCCTGAACTATCGGATGCCAAAAAATCAAGGCGAAGCAGCTCATTGAAAATTAAATCATCCTCATGCGCCGCTTCCGGGTCACCAACTGGCTTCTCGGCCGCTTCGGTAGTAGATATATGGTTTGTATAGAAGCTGCTAATTACCTTGTATTGATCCCTAAGCGCAAGCTGAATGTCAATATAACCATTATCTCTATAGTATTGATAAAAGCTCTCATAAAACGTAAACGGCGAGTCAAAATGCCTATTAATCAAAAATGCAAGTGAAAATGCGAATCTACCACTGTTATAATATCTTTCAACCAACTCTGCTATACCCTTTAGCTTAATTAGATCATCATGGCTAATCCAGCTTCCCGCCAGTATCTCATATGGTGCGGATTCACGAAAAACATATCCGTAATGGCCCGATTGCTCCCTCAACCTTGTACCCCTTAATAGCTTTAAGAAGCCCAACTGGAGCTGGTGGGGCTTGGCTGAATAAACCTGGCCGAAGGATACTCCAAAGGATTTGTAATCCTCAAATGGCAAGCCTGCAATAAGATCAGCATGGATATGCACATTCCCACGCTTTCGAATTTTCTCAATGTTAGAAAACAATTTGTTCAGATCGGTTTTTCTGCAAACCGCCGTAAGAGCCTCACTGTTAGTTGACTGGACACCAGCCTCCAGTTGAAACAGACCTTTAGGAGCATTATTTAGCAGTTCTATTGTCTCATCATCAAAAAGATCTGCTCCTACTTCAAAATGGAAATTACAAACCACACTATCTCCATCACCCAGGCGCTCGTTAATTTCAAGGATATGTCTCATTATATCTTTTGATCTTTCGGGGTTAGCATTAAATGTCCTGTCAACAAATTTGATTTGACCTACGCCTGACCTTATCAGCCTGTCTAAATCATTGTAAACCCTTTGCATAGAGAAATTTCTAACACCCTTATTCACTGATGAAAGACAATAGCTGCATGAAAAAGGGCAGCCTCGCGAAGACTCAAAATAAACTATCTTGTGCTTAAGATAAGAAATCATTTCATGGGTATACGCAGAAGGAATACTGTCCAAATCTCTTATGACAGCAGGTTCCTTTTCAACTATCTCACTTCCTAATCTGTAAACCAGCCCGTCAGTGGTAGCTAACTCCTCCAGGTCTGAAATACCCTCTTCTCCCTGACTCCTTTTTTTTACTCGCAGTAGTGAAATCAGTGAGGGAAAAGCCACCTCACCTTCCCCCCTAATAATATAGTCAATAAAGGAATTGGCCTTAAGAGCCTGCGATGCGTCATATGAAACCTCAGGACCACCTAGTATTGTTATTAAAGATGGTAGTAGCTTTTTCAAGTTAGCTGCAAGCTCCATGACCTGTGAAATGTTCCATATATAGCAGGAAAAAGCAACTATATCGGGCTTCATCAGATAGATGGAGCTCAATATTGAATCCGTTTTTTCATTTATTGTATGCTCGCAAACCAGTACCTCTCCGCAATCCTGGCTGTAATGGCCACATGCAGCCTTTAGATACCACGGCGCAAGTGCGGAGTGAATAAACTTGGAATTAAGCGATATAATTAAAGTCCTCATAATTACCTCTCTCTTGAAGCAATTATAACGAAACCATTATTTATATTCAAGGTCTTGACTAGCTACCCACTAGATTCAATACCAATGGGGGCGGACCCCCATCCCCCCTCGCTACGGGCGAAATGAATTCGCCCTACGCTACACTTCATGAGCCACGCCTACACTAAGCTTTGCATCGTCCCAGTGCTCATATATCAGCAAAAATCCCTTCTCGCATCAGCCTACTCCATGTTTTAAAAACTAGCCTTAGATAATCTCCATATGTTGTTTTCCTAATATCCTCAGTTACTAAAAGGGCGATTTCAGCAAGGACTTTTCCATTAAGGACATATTCTATATGACCTGTATCCGAACCAGCGTAAACAGGAGCGTTCAGCACATCTGGCACATGCTCAATAACACTTATGGCTTTTGCCTCCTGTGTACTTAGCGGTAGTACAATAGTATTTCCTGCCTTAAGGGCAACATAGTTAGCAATTCCTCTGGTAACAGGTATCCTTGCGTATATGTCACCCTCTTTCACTAGACTATGCATTCTATAATTTGCAAATCCATAATCCAACAGGCTTCTTGATGCATTTGCCCTTGCAGTTCTTGTTGGCGAACCCAGCACCACGGAAATCAGCCTCATATCATTTTTTTTAGCTGTTGTAACCAAGCATCTTCCGGCCTTTCCCGTATAGCCTGTCTTAACACCATCTACCCCCTGATAGGATCCCAGCAGCTCATTTGTATTATATAGATTGTGACCGGGTATATATGAACTGGATGTGGAAACAATTTCACAAAACATCTGGTTTTTCAGCGCCTCAATAGTGATTAGTGCTACATCATATGCCGTAGAGTATTGACCCTCCCTGTCAAGACCATGTGGTGTAACAAAATGTGAGTTTACAGCACCAAGGGATTTGGCTTTGTCATTCATCATAACAGCAAAATTCTCTACCGACCCTCCTATATGCTCTGATACAGCTATTGCAGCATCATTTCCGGAAATAATTAGCATTGCATAAAGCAACTCTCTTAATGTGTACTGCTCTCCCTCTCTGATTCCAGCTCTCGATCCTCCAATTGCTGCTGCTCTTTTACTAACTATTACCTTATCCTCTAAATTTCCATTTTCTAATGCAAGTAGAGCTGTCATTATTTTCGTTGTACTTGCAATCGATCGTCTTTCTAAAGCATTCTTACTATACAGCACCCTGCCTGTGGATTCCTCTACTACCACTGCGGCAGATGCATTTATCACAGGAGGTTTGTTTTGTGTTGAATCTACGCTCACTGCCACTGAAGCAGTACTACCCTTCAACTGGCTAAATGTTAACCTTCCAGTCTCCGACTCCAGTTCATCCTCATAGTGTGTTATTATCAGTAATGCGAAAACCAACATAAAAATGATTACAGGGCACAAAACTTTCATCATTAAGTTCAGTTTCATCATCTCCATCATTCCTAAATAGTAACTTCCCATAAAATAATATGAGCATTTTTTTATTATTTATGTCACGAAATGCTGAATAATAACCAACAAAGTTATTAAAAGGCCTTAACAATGGGTATTAATATAGTATAATGAAATCTCATTCATCGATACATAGGGAAGCTAAAATTTAGAAAAAGGAGGTGCTCATATGGTCAACAATGAGTTGTATAGCGACGAATATCTACGAATCTATCTGAACCAAAACAATGTGATGCTTGAAACATACAAAAGAGGCTTCCAAATTAATCAAATAACACATATATTTTCTGAGCGCCCCGAATTAGTACTGACCAATATCAGCGCACTTCGTAGTTCAATAGTGTCCGCTCCTGCCATCCCTGTTAAAATTGGAAAATTAAAAGAAAAAATTGACCTGGAAATATCACCCGATGAGCTAACCGCTGAGGTTACATTCAATCTTTCAGAGGAAGAGCTTGCCAACACTCCCAAGGAGTTGCTCAGAGGCAAGCTTGCCGCGTTGCTTGAAAAAAACGGAATTGTATTTGGCATTAATCTCGGCTTTATTAATGAAGACCTATCTCCGAACCGTCCATATATTGTTGCCTATGGAGTCCCAGCGAAAGATGGCAGTGATGCAATCGTAAGGATGTATGAGTTGACGGAATCCAAGCCTGAAGTTGGCGAAGGAGGCAAGGTTGATTTTTATGATATGAAGCTCATAAATAGAGTCAAGCCTGGCGAATGGCTGGGTGAGCGTATAGAAGCAACAAACGGCACTCCGGGAAAGACTATAACAGGAGAAGAAATAGAACCTCAACCCGGTAGGACTGCAGCACTTGTCTATGACAAAAACTCTGTGGCCGAAGTTACCACAGGCAACAAGACCACTCTAGTCTCTAAGCTAGCGGGAGCTGTCAACTATACAAACGACAGAATCAACGTATCAAACCACCTTGAAATTGAAGGCGATGCAGGAGTCGCCACAGGCAATATAAAATTCGATGGTTATGTAACAATAAAGGGCTCAATAAACGATGGATTTTCAGTGGAAGCAACTAAGGATATTGAAATTAATGGTCAATATGGTCTTAGTAATATCAAGAGCCTGGTAAGTACACAGGGAAGCATCTACATAAAGGGTGGAGTATCTTCAAGAGAAAGGCTTGAAATAACTGCAGCAAAAAGTATATACGTTAAGTTCGCAGACAATGTCAGACTTGTCTGCGGAGAAACTGCCCATATAGGTTATTACAGTATCAACAGTGAAATTATAGCAAAGGATGTTGTCTTTGATTCAATAAACGGCCAGGTCATCGGAGGCTGTATAAAGTCTGAGATACATATATCAGTACCCATCTGCGGCTCTGAAATGGAGAGGAAAACAACTCTAGAGGTAGTTGGCTTTAACAGACAATCCCTTGTAAGAAGACTTGACGAAGTATTTAGTAATATCAGTATTAAGAAAACTGAGATGCAAAAGCTTAAAATGCAAAGCCATGTTTCTTCATCACGCAGCTCATTAGGGGCAAATATATCTGATAAGCTGTTCAATCTAAGGGAAGAAATAAAACTTTTGGAGGATGAAAGAAAACAGATTGCAATTTACCTAAAGACAAAGGGTGACGGCGAAATCTCTGTTTCAAGAAGGCTTTATCCAAATTGCTTTATTATCCTAAGCGGAATATATGCGGAAACCTCACCTGATATTATGGCCCAAACCTTTTATCTAAAGGATGGAGAAATTAAAATGATTTAGCATAGCCATATCTTTCATGTAATAATCACCTGACTTTTTGACAAACTAGTCAATGAGGAGGTGATATAATGGCAACTAACAACAATAGTAATAGCAAAACTTCCTTCGATCAGATGAAATATGAAATCGCCAATCAGGTTGGCGTAAATCTGAAACAGGGATACAACGGAGACATTTCATCAAGGGATGCAGGCAGAATCGGTGGTAATATAGTAAAGAAGGTATTCGAATCATATACCGGTAACAATTATCAACAGAAATAGGTTTAAGCTAAAAATGTATTCAGCAAAAAGAGAAGCCACGCAATATGTGACTTCTCTTTTATATAGTTATATTTACATCTTAGTAAAGGATGTCTGAATCTTGTTTGCTTCTTGTATGGCAGTGTTTATATCTTGCTGATTTGCCTCTTGTACTGAATACCAGCCCTTCTGGGTCATGAGATCAAAAATATTTTTTTGATGCTGGAACGTTCTACTCAGAATACCTGAAGCATCATTCCTGAGCATCTGGTTTGAACTCTCCAGCACCAGGTTTGTCAACGATGAAGCACATAGCTTGTGCTCATTAAGAAGTGTCTGCATTATTTCCTTGTCGCCAATGCTTTTCATTATATCCCTCCTTTATTGAATTGCTGTTGTGTTAATGTGCTTTATCAATACCTGTAAATCCTGCTGATGCTCCTTTGCCATACTCTGGCAAAGCCCTTTAACCTGTCCATCAACAGCAGTCTCAGCACATGCCTGCATAAACTTAATAGAGTTCTCTGCCATTTTAATATTATCCTGAACCAGCATTAGCTCCTTTGATGTTAAAGACATAGTAAACCTCCCTTGTTTTATTTTCCGGATTATCTTGTGTTATTTTAGATAATAATATTCAACATAATTATCAAAGGCTTTCTACATAATCTTCCAAATTTCAGGTTTGTTTGGTTGCATAAGCTTCCTCTCCGCAGGATAGAATATAGATACTTATTAGGAGGATAACAATGCTTGTAGTATTCGTAAGAGCTTTAGTGCTTTATACTATTGTTGTTGTAGTAATGAGGATAATGGGTAAAAGACAGATTGGCCAGCTTCAGCCATTCGAGCTTGTGATTGCAATACTGATATCAGAACTTGCTGCAGTACCAATGCAGAACACAGGAATACCTCTGATTAACGGAATTATCCCCATAATAACACTGCTAATAGTCCAGTTACTCATGTCATATCTATCAATAAAAAGCATACATGCCAGGGCTATAATATGTGGTAGGCCAACCATTCTTATAGAAAAAGGTCATATCTGCGAATCCGCATTACAAAAAGAGCTGTATACTTTGAACGATTTACTGGAACAGCTTCGCATCAATAATTACTCCAACATATCAGATGTGGAGTATGCCATTCTTGAAACAAATGGCCAAATAAGTGTTATACCAAAGTCTCAAAAGCGGCCTTTGACACCGGAGGATATGAATATTAAAACAAAATATGAAGGTCTCTCCATTGATGTCATCATAGACGGGCGAATTCTATCGACGAATTTAGAAATAGCAGGAAAAAGCCGTCAATGGCTCTTGGACGAACTTCATAGCAGACACTTCAATGGTCCTGCTGAAATATTTTACGCTTGTGTGGTTCCGGGAGGCGAATTATACCTAACCGCCAGTCAGAAAGGAGCTTCAGAAGGAAATGAAAAATAAAGTCTCGATAATCTCAATATCATTGATAGTAATACTAACATTATCCATAATCCTTTTTAGTGTTTACACTCAGAAGTTACTATATAATGATTCAGCCAAGCTGGAAAAATCAATAGATGAAATCATTCAAAGTACGAAATCCCAAAGCTGGGAACAGGCTGAAAATAAAATGCACCAGCTAAACAAGGACTGGCAGGAAATAAAGGGAACATGGTCATCCCTGATAGACCATCAAGAGATCGACAACATAGATATAACCATATCTCGACTGCAGATACTGATAGAAACCAAGGACATATCATCCTCCACATCAGAAGCCGCAGCCCTGAAAAAATATGTAAATCATATACCTGAAAAAGAAAACCTTACCATCGACAACATCTTTTGAAGCACACAGAAGGGTCCCTGTTTACCGGTCCCACTTCCTATTAGCTATTTTAAGTCGTTCCCTAGCCTCACAGCTATTCCTTCTTTCTAGCTATTCCCTAGCCTCACAGCTATTCCTGCTTTCTAGCTATTCTCTACCTTACTGCTATTCCTGCTTTCTAGCTATTCTCTGCCTTACTGCTTCAAATATAAGTATCCCTGCAGCTACTGATGCATTAAGAGATTCAGCCCTTCCCTCCATGGGTATCTTTACAATCATATCGGCAAAACTCACTGCCTCCCCACTTACCCCATCAGCCTCACTACCTATTACAATAGCCACATTGCCTGATATGTCAACATCATATATGCTTAAGGCCCCTTCAAGATGCGACACGCATACTGAAAATCCCTTCTCTGTGCAAAAGTCCACCGCTTCTCTAATACTTCCGCAGTGCCATAAAGGCAAATGATATACAGAACCCATTGTTGACCTTAGTACCTTTGGGTTGAACAAGTCTACACATCCATTTGGTATTATTACTCCTGCACAGCCAGCTGCGTCAGCCGTTCGGATAATTGCTCCCATGTTCCCTGGATCCCTTATATTATCAAGTATAACCAAGACCCCCTCATATACCTGAGCATCCCTTAGCAATGACCTGTCAAGAGCCATTACCGCCATGATTCCTTGAGGACTACTGGTATCAGAAATAGACCCAAACAGACTGTCAGGAACAATATATATCTTTATTCCTCTATCTTCAAATGACTCAATAAACGTCGGCATACCGGATACGTTAGCAAAAGAATCCGACACAACAATGTACTTTACATCTACCGTGCCTTTTAGATACTCATTTACGGCCTCCTCTACAAATCTGCTTCCCTCTATGAAATAAAGCCCTCTATCCTCTCTGGCTTTCCTTCCCCTGAGTGATCTGACTTCCTTCATAATAGAGTTTTGACTACCTGTTAGCCTTATCATACAAAGCTCCTTACAAAATAATAGAGGGCCTGTAAGCCCCCTTTATTAATTAAATAACTTCCTTGGTCAGGTGGAGTTCAGTCTCCACCTGACTCCCTGAGCGAAGCGAATTGACTATTTCATAAAATAGTAAATTGTAACATTAAGCATTCTTTACGCTATTAACCAACTGTGCAAAAGCTTGCTCATCATTGACTGCCATATCGGCCAGGACTTTCCTGTTTAAATCAACTCCTGCCTTTTTAAGGCAGTTCATGAACCTACTGTAGGTTATACCATTCATTCTGGCAGCAGCATTAATCCTGGAAATCCAAAGCTGTCTGAAATCTCTTTTCTTGGCTTTTCTATCCCTATATGCATACGAAAGTGACTTCATCACTGCCTGGTTTGCTATTCTATAAAGCTTACTCTTTCCTCCAAAATAACCCTTTGCCAGCTTAAGTATCTTTTTGTGCCTTGCACGAGTTCTTACTCCACCTTTGACTCTAGACATATCTTTCTTCCTCCTTCTTACTTATACGGTATCAACATTTTTATAGTAGCTTCGTCGGCAGAAGAAGCATAAGCCCCGAGCCTGTGGTGTTTCTTTGCCTTTTTTCCCTTTGAAATAAGCCTGTGGCTTCTGAATGCGTGACTCATTTTCACTTTGCCTGTTCCGGTTATTTTGAACCTTTTTTTGGACGCGCTATGCGTTTTAACCTTTGGCATATTTATTCCTCCTATTATCTGTTTTGTATCCGTAAAGCTTTGCGGAATTATTCCGTATATCTTTCGGATCCTGTTTTTTTTATGAAATGCCGCTGCTATTTCGGGTTGAGTATCATTGTCATACTCCTACCTTCAAGCTTTGGCCTTCTCTCCACCGTTCCCACTTCTGTTACAGCTTCTGCGAATTTATTGAGCACCTCAAGACCCAGAGACGTGTAATTCATTTCCCTTCCCCTAAACCGTACGCTCACCTTCACCTTGTCTCCATTTTTTAGAAACTTATAGGCGTTTTTAGCTTTGAAAGCAAAATCATGCTCCTCAATTTTGGGTTTAATCCAGACTTCCTTTATGGTGATGACCTTTTGATTCTTTTTTGCTTCCTTTTCCTTCTTAGCAAGCTCAAACATATGCTTCCCGTAATCCATAACCTTGCATACGGGCGGCGAAGCCTGAGGCGCAATCTTAACCAGGTCTAGATTTTTTGTTACGGCCAGATTCTGAGCATCGTCTAATTGCATAATCCCAAGCATTGTTCCGTCAGCATCAATCACACGTACTTCCTTGTCTCTGATTCCATCATTAATCATCATTTCATTTTTACTGATAATCAAACACCTCCGAGTATGTTATTATGATCCTCAAGTTTTCGCAATTTGGCAAAATAAAAAGTGGACCTCAAAGAAGAACTTCAAATCCACTGATATAGCCAGGTTACAATATGTATACCTTTACTATTAACCCTGACGGAATACTCCGTAAGGTGAGAAGCGGATGACTTCTTCTTTGTTTTTACTTACTTATAATAACAGACACATCCCCCCTGTGTCAAGCAACTTACGTAAATTTACAGCTAATACAGAGCAATATTATAGATATACTACTAGTGTACCATGATTATATTGTATTATCATTTGTATTTTGTTACAGTATATCTAGTCAATTCGCTTCTCTCAGGTAATCAGGTGGAAACTAAACTCCACCTGACCAAGGAAGCTGATTAATTCGTCTTCATTCATCGCCTACCTATAGAGGTTAGCGCCTTCTGAAGACATAGATAAATAAGTATATAAGGGAGTGTTAATTTTGCCATTTGACGGGATAGTTACAAAAAGCATCATAGAAGAATTGACAGAAAAGCTTGCAGCCGGCCGGGTCGAAAAGATCCTACAGCCTGAAGCAGATGAAATAGTGCTTTTAGTTAGGGCATGGAATAAGAATTACCGGATGGTGTTGAGCGCCAGTCCAAATTTCCCAAGGATACACCTAACAGAAGCTGTTAAAGAGAACCCCCCTGCCCCTCCGTCATTTTGTATGCTGCTTAGAAAACACCTTACAGGTGGGAGAATAATTTCCTTTGGCTTCAATGACTATGAAAGAATAGTAAACATTGTAATCGAAGCATCAAATGAACTCGGTGATATCTCAAAGAAAACCTTAGTCATTGAAATAATGGGCCGCCACAGTAATATAATGCTGCTCAACAGCGAAAATAAAATACTGGACTCCATAAAGCACATAGACTCAGACATCAGTAGTGTCCGTGAAGTCATGCCGGCTCGTCCTTATGTCCTACCCCCGGCCCAGGATAAGCTCTCACCATCATGCCTTGAGCCCACACACCTGCTAGATCTGTTTGATTCTTCATCCCAAACAACTGAGCGTTTTTTGCTGGACTATATTAAAGGCTTTAGTCCCTTACTCTGCCGTGAGGTATGCTATCGCAGCTCCGTCGATGGAAGAATCCGTGCAGCGGTGTTGCCCCAATCAGATCGCCAAGCACTAATAAATTCATTGGATTCAATTCTTACCGAAATTAAGGATAGCAAATATAGCCCCTGTGTCATATATGAAGACGAACAACATAGAATACCTGTTGATTTCCACTGTATGGACATACAGCAGTACGTACACAAGGAGCACCTACAATCCATCGGCCAGGCACTTGACATTTTCTATGCATCCAGGGACAATGCAGAGCGACTCAAGCAAAAAAGGTCTGACCTCCACAAGGTTTTGAACACTACATTAGAACGCTGTAATAAGAAGCTTTCCATACAAGAGGAGACTATGCGTGACGTGGCCGACAGGGAAAAGCTGAAGCTTTATGGAGAACTATTAACCGCCAACATTTATGCAATACCGCAAAATACAAAAAATATATCCCTGCTGAATTATTACTCAGAAAATGAGGAGTATATAAATATCTCCCTAAACCCCGACTTGACACCACAAGGGAATGCCCAGAGGTATTTTAAAAAATATGCCAAGGCAAAGAGCACATATACGTATACAAAACGGCAACTTGAGGATACCCGCCAGGAATTGGATTATCTTGAAGGCGTCCTACAGCTTTTAGAGAATTGCACATCCATGCAGGAAATTGATGAGGTCCGGCAGGAGCTTGTCGAACAAGGTTATATGCGACTAAGAAGAAAAAAAGCTAATGTAAAAAAGAAGGCTGCTATGACAGAGCCTCTCCATTTCATCTCTTCAGACGGTTTTGATATATATGTGGGTAAAAACAACAAGCAAAACGATTATCTTACCCTTAAAAAGGCACAATCCAATGACATTTGGCTACACACCAAAACAATACCGGGGTCCCATGTCATAATAAAAAGAAATGGAAAGGAGATACCTGACAAAACAATAGAAGAAGCTGCAATCTTTGCAGCATGGCACAGCAAGGCCAAAATGTCAACCAGCGTTCAGGTAGACTATACAGCAGTGAAAAATGTAAGCAAGCCCTCCGGTGCAAAGCCTGGCATGGTCATATACGTCAACTACCGCACTGCAGTCGTCAACCCAAGTCAAGCAAAAGTGAAATAGGGGGATGAAAACTAGTTTTCGTTATTGCTAAATCTTTGTCTAACATCATAAACAACTGCACCGAGAGCTAATTCGAAGTAACCTCATAACGAGTCCACTCCCCTCTGCTTGTAATAAATTCTTCATCGACGCTGAAAATTCCTGCCCAAACAATAAGAATAACATGACACAGCTTTAATATCACATCAATTGATATTTCCCCGTTTTTGGTATATCATAATAGAAAATCTTATAGGCTAAACTCGAATAATGCAATAAAGCCTTTGAAACAGGAGTGAATATAATGGTATCACAAAAAATACTTACTAATCTGACAAAATCCTCATGGATTAGAGCCATGTTTGAAGAAGGAGAAAAGCTCCGTAAAAAGTTCGGCCAGGACAATGTATACGATTTCTCATTAGGCAACCCCGACCTGGA
>CAZEIH010000019.1:0-19077 GCA_964512095.1 uncultured Oscillospiraceae bacterium | reverse complement strand
GAATACCTTTTTTATATAGATAACCATGGGGGCAGGCCTGTTATTGTAAACACAGACCGTCAGACCTTCCAGCCCGATCCACAGAAGCTATACGATGCCATTACGCCAAAAACAAAGGCCATAATAATAAATACACCAAACAACCCCTCTGGTGTTGTTTACAGCAGAAGCTCCTTGGAGAAAATATCGGAAGTTATTGAAAAAAGAGAAAAAGAGTATGCTACAAAAATTTGCATTATTTCCGATGAACCCTATGACAAAATAGTGTACGATAAAACAGAAATACCCTCCATGTTCACCATATTCAAGAATACAATCATAGTCAATTCCTTTAGTAAATCTCTTTCACTTCCTGGTGAAAGGATTGGGTTTATTGCAGTTAACCCAGCGATAAATGATATCTCATCCTTAGTTGATGGCTTAATTTTTTCCACTAGGACACTGGGCTTCGTTAATGCTCCTGCTCTGTTCCAAAGGATTCTACCTAAATCACTTAATGCTCAGGTCGATGTAGCAGCATACGAGAGAAGGCGTAACATGCTTTACGATATAGTTACAAAAGCAGGCTTCAAATGTCTGAAGCCACAAGGCGCATTCTACCTCTTTCCCCAGTCTCCAATTGAGGACGATGTGGCATTCTGCAATTCAGCTATCAAGCATAATATGGTTATAGTGCCTGGAACCGGTTTTGGATGCAAAGGTTTCTTCAGACTTGCATACTGTGTTAGTGAAAAAACGATAATCAACTCACAAAAGGCCTTTGAAGCATTGGCTGCTGAGTATAGATAAACTGGGCAACTATCCTAGCCCAGTTTTGGCCGATACTCATTCTGTGGACATAACGACAAGAAGGTAGCCGTGATTTAGTTTTATGTGCGCTGTGGCTTCAGAAAACCTGTTACTGACACCCCAAGATGACCCTACTTCAAGAGTGGCGTCATCTAGGGGGTAATGGAAACCCCGAATGGTGACACCCAAGGCATTACCAGCTATTGGTAGAAGGGTTACGAAGGTATTATCCCTTCGCTCCAATAGCAGTTCATCCTTTATAAGTCTCACGACATTATTCTCATTTGCTATGATTCCTTCTATGTTTGCGTCTGTAAGCTTCTTTAAAATAAATATGTTGGACAAAGAATGATCCATTCTTGTGCCCGTTGCGCCAAGGAGGATCACCCTATTAAAGCCTTTATTTATTGCTATTTCCACAGCAAGCTCACTATCCGTCATATCCTTTTCAGCTGGGTAGCGTAAAACCTTAGAGCCTGCATCCAATAAAGCTTCATAATCTTCTTGTGCTACAGAATCAAAATCTCCTACCATAACATCAGGTACAATCCCCATCCTCCTGCAATGACGAGCCCCGCTGTCTACTGATATAAAAAAGTCTACTCCGTCAAGATACTCCTTCATACTCTCGTAATCTGTAATCTCACCGCCACACAAAATTACACATTTCATACATAACCACCATAAGCCTTCTGTCTAAGGCTCCTAATTATCTCCATAATATCGGGAGCGTGAAATATGGTTGAACCTGCCACGATAACATTTGCTCCAGCTTTTGTAACCTCATATATGTTCTCAAGGTCAATTCCGCCATCAACTTCAATATCCAGCTTCAAGCCACGCTTGGTAACAATTCCTCTAAGCTCTCGTACCTTTTTCGTCATCCCTTCTATATACTGCTGACCACCAAAACCTGGATCCACTGTCATAAGAAGCACCATATCAATTTTGTCCAGCACTATTTCAAGCATACTCAGTGGCGTAGCCGGATTTAGCACAACAGATGCCCTGCCACCGCAATCCTTTATCATCTCTATAGTACGATGGATATGTGGATTGTTTTCAACATGTACAGAAAGGATATTAGCCCCTGCATCAATAAAGCTTTTAATATACCGCTCCGGATTCTCTATCATCAGATGTACATCAAACGGCAGGTTAGTTACCTTTCTCAGACTCTTTAACACAGGAGGTCCTATTGTTATGTTTGGTACAAAATGTCCATCCATGACATCAATATGTATCATGTCTGCACCAGCCCTCTCAACACTGGATATCTCTTCCCCCAGCCTTGAAAAGTCCGATGCAAGAATGGACGGTGCAATTTTAATCATTGTTCCTTGTCCCTTTCCTGTTAGTTTTTTTATATTTCATATCGTATTCCTGCTTCAATATGGCGTACAGGTCAGTATATCGCTTGTATCTGCCCGTACTAATACTTCCCTCATCAATAGCGTCCTTAATACCACAATCTTGCTCATTCACATGACTACAGCCTGTGAACCTGCACTTTTCGATGTGATCCAAAAACTCCGGGAATAGATACTGGAGTTCATCATGTTGGATTTCTGCCAGTTCAAAGGAGCTAAAACCGGGCGTATCAACAATAAATCCACCATCGGATAGCTTTATAAGCTCAGTGTGCCTTGTGGTATGACGGCCTCTTTTGATTCTTTCACTGATGCTTCCTGTCTGCATTACAAGAGTGTCTGTGGCTTTGTTGAGTAAGGTCGATTTGCCAACTCCTGACTGTCCGGCAAAAATGGAAACATGGCCCTTCAACACTTCCTTAAGGCGGTTAAAGCTGGAGCCTTCTTCTGAACTGGTCTCTATCAGACAGTAACCTGCCTTTATATATGAACTACGAAGCTCTGCCCTACTATCTTCCTTATCCAGGTCAATTTTATTTAAACATATCACAGCCTTTATTTCTTTCTTTGCTGCTGTGACTAAAATTTTATCCAACAATAGCAAATCAGGCTCAGGAGACCGTACAGCAACCACAGCCACCAACTGGTCTACATTTGCAGCTGCAGGCCGTGTCAGCACAGTACTTCTGTTCATTATTTCATCAATACTACCTTTTTTCAACAAAGGATCGATTACAGAAAATATAACTCTGTCCCCGACCAAAGGAGTTAAATCATTTTTGCGGAAAATACCCCTGGCTTTACACTCATAAATGTCATCTTCTGAGGAAACGTAATAAAATCCGCCTATTCCCTTTAAAATAATGCCTGACGGCAATAAATGAACCTCCTCTGCTCCAATGGAATCAAATGTAAAGCTGAGTATAAGCTACTTAACTATACATAGGTTTCCCGCATCTAGTCTAACCATTTCCACATTAACCACCGGCTGCGTACTGCAGCTATTATTTCTATCTTATATCTCGCTCAAAAGCAAGCTTATTATCAAGAAATACTATAATATGTGTAGTTCCTGTATCACCCACCGTAACAGGAATACTGAAAGGAAATTGATTCCTTGAGACCGGCTGATTAATCTCCACCTTACGTACATTAGTTTCAGACGGTGTCGATTCAACATACACCAAGACCTCATCTCCATAAGTGCGACTGGGATCAAGGCTTATAGTAATCAGTTTAGTCTTCTCTTGATCTTTCAGCACCGGATCTTTCGTCTCCGGGTCCTCCTCTGGTGGCTTTGGGGGATTCTCAACAGGCTGAGAGCTACCGGGATCATCCTGTGTTACCGGCGTTGTATCTTCAATGCCAAAGGTCAGCTCAACTGCTGTATCCTCCGGCACATCGCTTTCTGGCAAAGGATACTGCTTTATTACCTTAGCAACCTCACTGATAATATCCTCAGGTAGGATCTCACCTATTTTAAGATTGTTTTTAAGTATCCAGTTTTCCGCCTCTGTCCTAGTCAAACCTTTTAAATCAACCATTTTAACCATTTCCAGCTTTGGTCCCATACTAACAACCAGCTTTACTGTTGTCTCAGGCTTGACCATTTCAAAGGCTGCAGGTTCAGTCCTTATTATTAGACCCTTCCCAACTGTTTCATTATTCTCTTTAGTCTCCTCCGGCACAAGATCGCTATTCAAAATAATCTGCGTTGCAACTCGTGATTCATCTCCTGAAAGATCCGGTATCTCAACAAGATGCGGACCGCCGCTGACTGTAAAGATGATAACACTCCCAGACTTCAAGCTGTTTCCCACAGCAACATCCTGATTCATAATTGTATCTTTATCAAAATTATCGTCAAATACCTTTTCCTCTTCAGCATTTATACCATACTGACTAAGCATGATTTTTACTTCAGAAAAATTTCTATTAGTATAGTCCTCTATTGTATATGCCTCAACCGGTTCAGGAATAAAAGCAGGAACGACAAATTTGATACCTATAAAAATAATTAGTCCGGTTATAACAAGGCCAGCTACAATACCAAGCCAGGTACTAATCCAATCCTTTTTTCTCCTTGTATTAGCCTCATCATCATCTTCCATAAAGGCTTCATCTCCATCCTCATCATACTCAGGAATATCCTGTATACTCAAACCTGCACCCACAGCCTGCATCTTTTTTGTAGGCATTTCCTCTATTGTATTACTACCTTTGATTTTTACGTTTGGCTCAACAAGGGTCCTCTGCATATCAAAAAGCATCTCCGATGCATTCTGGTACCTTAAATTCTGATCCTTTTTCATAGCCTTCATTATAAGATCGTTGACACCCTTGGGTATAGAAGAGTCAACATTGATAGGCTTCTCAGCCTTATCCTGGATATGCTTTAGAGCTATTGCCACAGGTGTTTCTCCATCAAAGGGCACCTTTCCAGTTACCATTTCATATATAGTGATTCCCAATGAATACAAATCAGATTTCTCGTCTGTAAAACTACCACGTGCCTGTTCAGGTGAAAAATAGTGCACAGAACCGATAGTACTACCTGCCATAGTTATAGTGGCAGATGTGACAGCTCTTGCAATACCGAAATCCGTTACCTTCGCTATGCCTTCCTTTGTTAGTAAAATATTATGGGGCTTTATGTCGCGATGTACAATAGAATTTTTGTGGGCCTGCTCTAAAGCAGAGCAAATCTGAATACCAATATTGATAGCCTCATCCCACATCAGTACTCCTTTTTGGGTTATGTATTCCTTTAGCGTAATGCCGTCTATCAACTCCATCACTATATAATGGGAATCATCCTGCTTTCCAACATCATATATAGAAACAATATTCGGATGGTTTAAGCTGGCTGCTGCCTGAGCTTCAATTCTAAAACGCTTGACAAATTCCTCATCATCAGTAAATTCACTGCGCAATATCTTGACGGCAACAAAACGGTTCAACAGTAAGCATTTAGCCTTGTATACAATAGCCATACCGCCGCCGCCGATTCTTTCGATTAATTGATATCTATTTCCTAATATTTGACCAACCATATTAACACCTTCACTCACATTTAATAACAATAACGGTGATGTTATCATCTCCGCCCTGTCTGTTTGCCGCCTCTATAAGCTTGGAGCAGGCGACCTCGGGTTCATTACCACTGACTATTTCAGATATTTCCTTCTCACATACCATATTGGTGAGCCCATCTGAGCAGAGAACATATATATCGTTTTCTACAATTTCATGACCTATTATGTCCACCAGAATTTCCGTAGAAGAGCCTATTGCCCTTGTAATAACATTCTTCCTTGGGTGATTTTCCGCCTCTTCTTTGGTTAATTTGCCTTTCTTAATCAACTCTCCAATGTAAGAATGATCCTCAGTTAATTGAATCAATTCTCCACTGCGAACCATATACAGTCTGCTATCACCTACATGGGCTGCAGTCAGTTTAGCTCCACCAATTAATGCCATAGTAAGAGTCGTACCCATTCCACTGAATTCTTCGCTTTCAAGGGACTTTTCATATACCGTTTCATTAGCTAACTCCACAGCTTTGGAAAGCTCACTATACATATTTTCATCATTAAGTCGGTTTACATTACTGCGTATATACTCACCTATGTACTCAACAGCCATTTTGCTTGCAATCTCCCCGCAGTTATGCCCCCCCATACCATCAGCAATGATAAAAACATATGGTAAAGCCGAACCCCCTGGAATAATCATGAAGCTGTCTTCATTAATATCACGCAATAATCCTTTGTCAGTACCTGTAGCATATTTCAAGCTATCAACACCTTCTCAAAGGGCTAAAGGCCCTATTCTTATCCTCCTAAGACCTTGCTGTGACTCTCTCAAGGCTAGGGCTGTCTTTCACAGGTCTACCTTATCCATCTCGCTTCTTCTGAGTTGTCCGCAAGCCGCATTAATATCAGAACCAAGCTCACGGCGAATTGTTGTCTCAATACCTCTCCTTGTCAACAGTGCCGCAAACTCATCAGTGTGCCTGCGTCCACTTTGGCGGTAACTAATCCCCTGTACTTGGTTTATCGGAATCAGATTCACATGGCATAATAGTCCCCTGAGCCTCGAAGCCAACTCAATAGCATTGTTTGGTGAATCATTGACTCCCTCAATCAAAGCGTATTCAAATGTTACCCTTCTCTTAGTTTTCTCTGTATATATCTTACATACTCCAATAATTTTGTCAATACAGTACTTCTTCCCTATAGGCATTATCCTCTGGCGTATCTCATCATTGGGAGCATGGAGTGAAATAGCCAAATTCACCTGGATATTTTCTAGAGAAAACCTCTGAATACCTGAAACAAGTCCGCAGGTTGATACCGTCATGTGCCTGTAGCCGATATTCAATCCATCCGGGTCATGGGCAAGTCTGAGAAACTTCAACACATTATCATAATTGTCAAAGGGCTCTCCGATACCCATAATAACTACATTCCCCACCTTCACGCCGCTGTCGCGCTGAATGGCAAGTATTTGCTCAAGTATTTCCCCGCCTGTCAGATTACGCTTGAAGCCGGCAATTGTCGAGGCACAAAAGCTACAGCCCATTTTACAACCTATTTGGGACGAAATACAGGCAGTATAGCCATAGTTGTATTTCATCAGTACACTTTCAATAATATTACCATCATTCAGTTCAAGCAAATACTTAATTGTTTCATCTAGCGAGGATACTAGCTTCTTTCTTATTTTTAGACCAGAAACCAAGGCATAATGTTTCAATTCCTGTCTCAGCTGTCTGGATAAATCCGTCATCTCATCAAAATCCACAGCGCCTCTTGCTATCCAGCTAAATATTTGCTTTGCCCTGAATTTTTGCTGCCCCATATCCTGTAGAAACTCCTTGAGTTCATCAACGTTCATATCAGGCAAATATTTCTTCTCTACTGTTTCTCTATCAATCATAGTTGCTCCCGTATTAAACCCTTTTTCTTAGCCTGGCTATAAAAAATCCATCTATCCCATCTCGATTAGGATAAACCTGCAGCATACAGCCCTTGGCCTTAAGCACCAACTCCTGCGGTAAATAAGGTGTGATATCATCCTCGTAAAAATCAGAGTTGTTCTTTATAAAATTTCGAATAATCACTTCATTTTCTTCGGGTAATACTGTACAGGTACTATATACCAAAACTCCACCCGGCTTAACCGTCTTTGAAGCATTCCAGATTAATTTCTCCTGTAATTGTGTAATGCTGCCGATATCGCTACTATCTCTAGACCATTTTATATCAGGCTTTCTTCTAATAATACCAAGTCCACTACATGGTGCATCCAGCAGCACTCTGTCAAAATACCCTTCATACTGCGGGTCAGGCTCAGCTGCATCGTGATGCCTGCTTTCTATTATACTTATTCCCAGTCTAGAAGCTGCTTCATCTATCAGTCTTAGCTTATGCTTATGTATATCCCCGGCTATTACCTTGCCACTATTATGCATCATCTGTGCCATATTAATAGCCTTTCCTCCTGGTGCGCTACACGTATCCAAAACATTGTCACCAGCCTCAGGCGCCAAAACAGCC
Organism: uncultured Oscillospiraceae bacterium; assembly: GCA_964512095.1. GTDB lineage: Bacteria > Bacillota > Clostridia > Acetivibrionales > DTU013 > DTU013. The sequence continues at coordinate 11,357 of CAZEIH010000019.1, read as the reverse complement.
GCAGGTAACATGGAGCTTTCATCCTGAACCTGGAACAGCCCTTTCGTAAAGGTATCTAGCTTTGCAATAGATACAGGACTCTTAATTATCAAAGCCTCTTTTACATATCGTCCTCTTTCCGTTAAAACACCCTCATCTTTAAACTTCTCAATTAGATCATCAACACTGACTTGTAGCGTATTTACCCTAACAGACAAATCAGGCGTTCTGTTCCCGGCGTCTAGCAGCTCCTCGGCAAAACTGGAATCAAAAAGCTCTGTATACTTTGTAGTAAGCCATAGAGAATAGGAATACTTCACAGAAAGATATCCTGGCAGGTCAGTTTCCTTATCCGGAATAACATCAGTCAGGCCTTCTGATGAAACTTTTCTAAGAATAGCATTAACAAACCCGGCAGAGGCCTTATGTCCGTATCTTCTGGCAAGCTTCACGCTTTCATTGCAGGCAGCCGAAACCGGTACTCTTGACATATAAAGTAACTGATATGTGCCAAGTCTCAGCACATTTATTATCCACGGAGATAGCTTTGACATCTTAATATTTGAATATGCACCTATAAGCCTGTCCAGCGTCAGCTTCCATTTCACAGTCCCATAAACCAGCTCTGTTACAAACGCTCTGTCAAGATTGCTCAGTTCATTGGCTGTAAGCTGCTTGTTCAGCTCAATATTAGAGTAAGCGCCCCTCTCATTAATTTCAAAAATAGTTTTTAGTGCAACTTCTCTTGCTCGATCCAGCTTCATAAGCTCCCTCATTAGCCCCGTATTGTTAAGTATTGCTCCTACACTCATTGCCTAATCACAAATCCTTGCTGTTCCAATACTTAAGCAATGGTAGATACGATCAACAATCAAATTTGCCCGCTAAACAATGTCTTTATGGACAATAGACGGTTCTGCAATTATTTCGTCAAGCTTTTCTCTTAAAACATCCACATCCACTGTGGTATTTACACAAGGTCCATTGGGCCTTTTATTCAGTACTCCCAAAACAGGTATCTTGCTTATATCGGATATACCAATGGCAAGATCTCTTTCACATGCAACAGAAAGTACGATTTCAGGCTTCACCTTGGCAATAACGTTTCTTGCAGCAGTTCCGCCTGTCACGATATATACCTCAACACCTCTTTGTTCAGCCATTTCAAGAATGTCACCAATCCTGCATCGCCCGCACCTGAGACAATTGGATACATTGCCGGTAATTTTCCGGGTGCATTCTGAGTTCTGGAGGCAATGGGGCAGCAGCAGCATGATTTTGTCAGGAGTTTTCTTAATATTGCCGGATTCAACAAAAAGATTGTTTATATCAATAAAAAGACTTCTAATCATATCCTTGTCCTTTTTCAAAACATCTGTTACAAAAAGTGCAAAAGGCATAACGATTTTCATCCCCAACCTGACAGGAAACATCATCAAAGGATAGACCTTCCTTGTCTTAATTGCCACAAAGATCGTAATCATAGCTATCACAAGGAAAATCATCACAGTTATAAAAATAGTGATAATAACATTAATTATTCTACTGTAGAGGTCAATGGAAAAGAAATGATATGCGTATGAAAAAAGCGCTGCCAATATTCCCATGACCAGTAAAAGCAGCAGAGTATAGCCCATAAAGCTTTTGAGACGTTTATCCAAGCACTTCACCTTCATCCATATTATGTCCGCACTCACAAACACCCATTCTTCTACAGTTTTCGAGCTGTAGCTCAGATATCAGAATACATCCGCTACCAGTTGCTACAACAAGGCACTGCTTGGATATTTTAAGTATCTTTCCCGGCTGTACTGTTTTTGCCATCTCAACAAGCTCCTGTTCAGGTGAGTCTAATGGGCAGTCACTAAGAACATCGGTCTTCCACACCTTAAGTCTCGAGCCCTTATATAGGGTGTAGGCTCCCGGCCAGGGATATGTTCCTCTAACAAGATTATGTATCTCTACCGAGCTTTTACTCCAATCTATAAGACCTACCTCTTTGGTCATCATAGGCACATACACTGCCTTGGAATTATCCTGGGGTTTTCTGGTCAAGCTACCATTCTTCAATGCCTCCAGAGTCTCGAGAAGAGTCTGCGCTCCAAGGGGCTTCAGCATCTGAAAAAGCTCCTCCGCGTTAGTATCCGGACCTATATCGATTTCATTTGTCAAAAGAATATCACCAGTATCCATTCCTTCATCCATAAACATTGTAGTAATGCCTGTTTTGGGATCCCCATTAATCAATGACCACTGTATTGGAGCCGCTCCCCTGTACTTGGGAAGAAGCGAAGCATGAACATTAATGCACCCGTACCTTGGAACATCCAGCACTGCCTTGGTCAATATCCTTCCATAGGCAACCGTTACTATCAAGTCAGGCCCCAGCTCCTTAATGGACTCAAGAAACTCCGGTGTTTTAACCTTTGTAGGCTGCAAAATGTTTTCAATGCCATATTTCATTGCTGCGACCTTCACAGCAGGTGCCTTAAATTCGCTTTGCTTTCTGCCCACTGGCTTATCCGTTTGTGTTACCACACCGACAATATTATTTCCGCTATTGATGAGAGCCTCCAGACAAGGTACAGCAAAATCCGGAGTGCCCATAAAAACAATCCTCATTATCAAATGCTCCATATCTAATCCAGTTTATCTATGTCTTCCTTATCTAGTATCCTTGTCACCTTATCCTTAAAAAGAATACCGTCAAGGTGGTCTATCTCGTGGCAAAGGGCTTGGGCCATAAAGCCATCGCTCTCAATCCTAATAGTTTCTCCCTTTGAATTAAGAGCCTCTACCACTACTTGTGAAGGACGCTCCACCTCACCCCAAACCCCCGGTATGCTCAGACAGCCTTCAACAGTGGTCTGCTGGCCTTGGCAGCTTTTAATTACAGGGTTTATAAGCTCTACCAGTCCATCACCTATATCAATTACCACTACCCTTTTCAGAACACCAACCTGAGGTGCTGCAAGGCCAGCTCCGTCAGCATTATACATAGTATCTGCCATATCCTTGAGCAATATCAGGACCTTATCACTAATCTCCGTGATTTCCCTGCTTTTTTTTCTTAAAATTTCGTCTCCGTCTTTTCTAATATTTCTAATAGCCATAAATACACTCCCATACATCGTAAACTAATCACATTATATCAAACAGGTATTCATACTGCAATAAACCAAAACCAGTGGCAATATACTATAAATGCCGTCTTTCACATCATGCTCGCTGGATTTATATCAATACTCAAGTCAGCATCTCCCTTGCCTTTACTTTCTGCAAAGTACTCGGACAACTCATTAAAAATACTCACCAGTCTCTGCACAGAACTGCATTTAATGATAATTCTCCATCTGTACCTGTTCCTCAACCGAGATAAGGGGGCCCTGGCAGGCTGTGGAAGTAATTCATCTCCCTGTGTCTTGTCTAGTCTATTAATAATGAAATCGTGGACCTCCTTTGCCCTATTAAATGCCAGCTGGTCATTTACAGAGCTTATCACAGCTACACCAATCTTTGTATTTGGCGGGTAGTTTAACCGTTTTCTAATCCGGGACTCCTGCCTAAAAAAGCTACTGTAATCGTGACGACAAGCAGATGTAATAGAGTAATCCTCTGTGTTATATGTCTGTATCACAACACGCCCTGGCAGCTCACCCCTTCCGGCTCTTCCTGCCACCTGTGTCAGCAGCTGGAACGTCCTCTCCGACGCCCTGTAGTCATCTATCCCCAGAAGGCTATCTGCCGCAAGGACGCCAACCAGCGTAACATTGGGAAAATCATGACCTTTTGCAATCATCTGAGTCCCAACAAGTATATTTATATTTTGCACTCGAAATGCGTCAAGTATTTCTTCATGTGAATGCTTACCAGTGGTGGTGTCCATATCCATCCTTATTACAGAAGCCTCCGGGAAATGCTTATGTAGCTCTTCCTCCACCTTTTGGGTGCCTGTGCCAAACTGTCGTATGTGATTACTACCGCACTTGGGACAAGCAGGTGGCATTTTTACTGTGAAGCCACAATAATGACATATTAGCCGATCATCTAGTGAATGGTAGGTCATTGTAATATTACAATACCTGCATCTAAGCCTAATTCCACAGCTCCTACACAAAACAAAGGAGGCATACCCCCTTTTATTTAAAAAGAGGATAGTCTGCTGTCCGGCTTCTATATTCTTCTTAATTTCTACAGTAAGCTCATCGCTAAATATGGTCTTATTACCTTTCTCCAGCTCCTTCCTCATGTCCACTGTTTTCACCTTAGGCATAACCATTGTATTAGCACGGTCCTTCATGATTGCCAGCTTTATGTCACCATCAATAGCTCGCTGATATGTCTCCACCGATGGTGTAGCTGAACCATATATCAATAAGGCGCCGTCATAGCTACATCTGGCCGCCCCTATCTGTGCCGCCGCATACTTTGGCGTTGTTTCTGACTTATAGGTGTTTTCGTGCTCCTCATCGATTATCACAAGGCCCAAATCACTAAAGGGAGCAAATATAGCAGAGCGTGCGCCCACCACTATACTGACCTGGCCCTCCCTGACCTGCCTCCATTGGTCGTAACGTTCACCAGGAGACAGCCTGCTGTGCATAACTGCAACCCGTGCTCCAAATCTGCCTCTAAACCTGTCAACCATCTGGGGCGTCAGTGAAATCTCCGGTACAAGCACTATAGCCTGCCTGCCCATTTCAATCACATGCTGTATCAACTGAAGATAAACCTCTGTTTTTCCACTTCCTGTCACTCCATGCAGCAGCATTTCACTGAAACTGTGACTATCCAGCACGCTTATAGCATCGCTGAGCACAACCTTCTGCTCCGATGTCGGCCTCATAGGCTCTGTGGGTTCCACGTTCCTATGCTTCATGGGGTCCCTTTTAACTTCCATATCCCTGTAATATATGTACCCATACTTACAAAGAGTATCCAGTACAGATTTTGTCACCGATGCAAACCTTGCAAGGTCCGCAACACCAATATATTCGTTATCAATCAGCATCTCTAGCACACGTATCTGTTGTATCCTTTTTATCACACCTGTATCAATATCTGACTGTACTTCCTCCACAGACATTGCAAGACTAGCCACCTTGACTGTTTTCTCCCTTACAGGCGAAGAATACTTTTCAGTAATACTAATAACAGCCTTATTTTCAAGGTCATTAATGTTTTTATTAAATTCTCTTCTTGAGCCATAGAGCTTCTTTAGCTCATCAGCCTCCATTGACCCGTCGTTTTCCCTTAGCAAATCGGTCAATATCTTCTGATTAGGCTTCAACTCAACACTCTCATCGTTAATCAATGTGATATATCGCAGACTTTTTATCCCAATCCCCGCTGGAAGCATACATTTAATAGCCTGACTGTAGGTGCAGAAATACCGCTTTTTCATCCAAACAGCCAGCTCTATAAGTGAAGGAGTCAGTACAGGTTTTTTATCAATGATCTTTAGGATTTCCTTAAGACTACTAAATTCCGATTCATTTACAAAACCAAGGATGTACCCCTCTTTAGACCTGTTACCCATTCCAAACGGCACCATCACCCTCATCCCCGGCAAAGCCTCTCTACTCAATGCTTCGGGGACATAATAATGATATTCTCTGTCAAATTTTCGTGTCGTATTACTTATTGCAACAACAGCTATTTTTTTCATTTGTACCCCTTCTGCAATTCTCTATATCAATAGTCCGGCCGTGTAAAAGCAAAGCCTGACATGTTGATTATACATCATGAGATTGTGGTTTTCTATCAGCAATGCCACACAAATTTTCAGTGATACTCTTGAATGCCTGCCAGTAGTAGCTAAAGACCTTACGGATTTTCTTGTATAGCTACATATGCTGCGGTATAATATGTAAGTAGAATAGTTGCGTACTGCCTTAACAAACTAATGTTTGCCAAAGTAGCGCCTAGCATACATCGAAAGGAAGAAAATAATGATTATTATCGGAGAAAAAATAAACAGCACCAATAAAGCCACCAGGATCGCCATTAGCGATTCTGACACACTCTTCATACAGGATATGGCCAAAAAGCAATGCGATGCAGGAGCAGCTTATATAGATCTCAATGCCGGAATGTTTGTGGAAGATGAGCCTGCTAGACTTGAATGGCTTGTGAAAACTGTCCAAGAAGTAGTGGAAACGCCCCTTTCTATGGATTCGCCAAACCCTGAAGCAATAGAGCTGGCATTGAAGGCCAACAGAACTGATAAGCCCATTATCAACTCAATAACCAATGAAAAGGAAAGATTTGATTCTATACTACCTTTGATTATTAAATACAATACTAGAATAGTAGCCTTGTGTATGGATGATAATGGTATGCCAGAAACAGCCGATGAGAGGCTTGCAATAGCCGATAGCCTCATAGCTGCTCTAACGTCAAAGAGCGTTCAGATTAGCGATATTTTTATCGACCCAATGGTAAGACCCATTGGTACAGGAAGCCATTATGGAAATGTAGCTCTTGAAACCATAAGGAGAGTGCGTTCTGAGTTCCCAGAGGTACACATTACCTGCGGACTAAGCAACATATCCTTTGGAATACCTGAAAGAAAACTAATGAATCAGGCATTTCTTGTAGCGGCTATGGCTTCTGGTATGGATGGAGCAATACTCAATCCGCTGGATAATAAGCTTATGTCCTTTGTTTATGCATCAGAGGCCCTACTGGGAAAAGACGATTTCTGCATGAATTACCTGACAAAATTCAGAGAAGGCCTTCTTGAGGTATAAAGCTTTAAGTTGTGTATGCTATATTGGAGAACAAAATGAAGACAATCGGAATAGTAGCTGAATATAATCCTCTCCACAATGGTCATCTGTATCATCTACAGGCCTCCCGACAGCAAAGCGGTGCCGATTGCGTCGTTGTTGTTATGAGCGGTAGCTATACGCAACGAGGAGAACCTGCAATAGTTGACAAATGGGCTAGAGCCGAGATGGCACTTTATTTAGGAGCGGATTTGGTAATAGAGCTTCCTGTCGCATATGCCATGAGCAGTGCTGAATACTTTGCATATGGTGCCATAAAGCTTCTGGACAGTCTAGGGGCAGTTGATATGCTGTACTTTGGAAGCGAAGCCGGAAGCCTGGAAATCCTCTCAAAAGTTGCCCACATCTTGGCTGATGAGCCGGAAAGCTATAAAGCACAACTCAAGGAGTCCCTTTCAAAAGGCATCTCCTTCCCCGCTGCCAGGCATAAAGCGATCATCTCCTATTTCAAGAGCAAATATGAAAACAACCAACTCTCAAGCCTTCTTAAAAGTCCTAACAATATACTTGCAATAGAGTACCTCAAGGCATTACTTCGTCTAAAAAGCAGTATAATACCTAAGACTATTGAGAGAGTGGGCAATGATTATAATTCTTCAAATCTGTCAGGCAGAATTAGCAGCGCAACAGCTATCAGAAAAATTATTGGTTGTAGACCATGGAATAACGCCCGTGAATTCATTAAGCAAGCAATACCACCATGGTCCATGGATATTTTGGAGCGGGAATTGGAGCTTGGGAGGGGACTAATATTTCCAGAAAATTTTGAAATGCCGCTCATATCCACCTTAAGGAAAATGCCACCTACTGAACTAAAGCAACTGCCCTATATGGAAGAAGGCCTAGAGAACAGAATAAGTCTTGCATCAAAGAAGTCCGGCTCATACCATGAGCTATTGGATTTAATCAGCACAAAAAGATATACTGACACAAGGATCAGAAGGATCCTATCCAGTGCTCTTATCGGCCTCACAAAAGAAACTTTCAATAATTTCAACAGCTTAGGCGGCCCGGCTTATATACGCATACTGGGTATCAATAGTACCGGCAGAAAACTCCTATCTACAATTAACAAAAATACGTCACTTCCTGTGATAACCAAAACAGCTGATTACAAAAACTCGATTCTCCCAGGCGTCGCAGCTATGCTGGAGCTAGAGGCCGCAGCAACGGATCAGTATGCTCTGGGCTGTCCAAACCCATATTTCAGGCAAGGGGGAAGCGATTTTACCCGCAATGTAGTTCTTAAAGAATCATTCTAATCCAAAGCAGATAAGCCAGTATCGGCAAGTGAGTACAACCCAATGGCATACATGGCAGCTGCACAACAGATATACGGACAACTGTGCTACTGCCTTGAATTACTGGATACAGTATGGTAAAATACACAAAAAAAGCAAGGGGTATAAGCAGCTGTTTTGCCCAGCTGACCGGAGAGGAAAAAAATGAGTGTACTAAATGAAATATCACAGAGTTTACAGGCTGGCAAGGCCAGGGTTGTAAAAGAGCTAGTTCAGAAAGCCATTGACGATGGCATAGAAGCAAGCACAATACTAGAACAGGGCCTTCTTGACGGTATGGGAGTCATTGGCGCGAAGTTTAAGAACAACGAAATATACGTACCTGAGGTCCTAATAGCAGCACGAGCCATGGCTGCAGGAACAGAACTCCTCAAGCCATTGCTTGTGTCCAGTGGTGTAAAAGCATATGGCAAGGTGGTGCTTGGAACAGTGAAGGGAGACCTTCATGACATAGGCAAAAATCTTGTAAGAATGATGATGGAGGGCAAGGGGCTTGAAGTTATTGATTTGGGAACAGATGTGTCAGCTGAGCGATTTATTGCAGCTACAATAGAAAATGAGGCTCAAGTTATAGCCTGCTCTGCCCTGCTTACCACAACGATGGGTGAAATGAAAAAGGTAATAGCATTGCTAGATGAACAGGGGCTAAGGGACAGCGTCACAGTCATGATAGGCGGCGCGCCTGTGACAGATACATACAGAGAAAGCATCGGTGCGGATATTTACACCCCTGATGCCGCATCCGCTGCCGAGGAAGCTGTCAGAGTCATACTAAATAGCGAGAGCAAGTCAGCTCCACCTAAATAGGATAGAGCCTAAACAACATTTCCATAGGTAGGGGCTCAGCTTTCCAGGACATAAAACTACAAAAGGGACATATAATGTCCCTTTTCTCTTGTCTACATAAGCTATATCTCCATAATGATTGGAAGGATCATGGGTTTACGTTTTGTTCTTTCATACAGGTATTGTCTGAGATCATCCTTAATAAGGCCCTTCTTTGCTGACCAGTCATTACCCTTCTTCCCTTCAAGCTTTACCAAAGTCTTTTTAATAATTTCTCTGGCATTGTCCATCAAGTCCTCAGATTCTCTAACATACACAAATCCCCTTGATATAATATCGGGACCTGCCACGACCTGGCCTGATTCCTTTTCAGTAGTTATAACCACTACTATCAATCCGTCCTGAGATAGGAGCTTCCTGTCTCTGAGAACTATGCTTCCAACATCACCGACACCAAGGCCATCTACCAGTATCCTTCCTGATGAAACAGAACCATTAATTTTTGCCGAATTGGAAGTCAGCTCCAGTACCCTTCCTGTTTCCATCATAAAGATGTTTTTAGAAGGCATACCCATTTTGCTTGCAAGGTTAGCATGTCGCTTCAGATGTCTGTACTCGCCATGAACAGGCATAAAAAACTTCGGCTTAATCAGATTGTGCATGAGCTTTAGCTCCTCCTGGCAGGCGTGACCAGAAACGTGAACATCGGCCAAGCTCTCATATATGACATCTGCTCCCTTTTTAAATAGCTCGTTTATTACTCTGAAAATCGGCTTTTCATTTCCCGGTATAGGTGATGCTGAAATAATTATCAGATCTCCTGGTTCGATTTCCACCTTTTTGTGCTCGTTGACAGCCATCCTGGACAATGCCGACATAGGCTCACCCTGGCTCCCGGTAGTAATTATTACAATTTTATCAGGAGGGTACTTGTCGATTAGATCTATATCAATCATGGTGCCCTCAGGCATATTCAAATAGCCAAGCTCCGTGGCTACACTAACTACGTTTACCATACTCCTGCCAACAACAGCTACCTTTCTGTTGAACTTTTTAGCAGCGTTAATTACCTGTTGGATTCTGTGTATATTGGATGCAAAGCTAGCTACTATAACCCTGCTTTTTGCATCGATAAATATCTCATCGAATGTTTCGCCCACAGTTCTTTCGGACATGGTATACCCTGGCCGTTCAGCATTGGTACTGTCACTAAGCAGCAGCAGCACACCTTTTTTTCCAAGGTCTGAAAATCTTGCAAGATCTATGGCCTTCCCCTCAATGGGTGTGTAATCAATCTTAAAATCCGACGTGTGTACAATAATACCTATGGGTGTATGAATAGCCAAAGCCACCGAGTCTGCTATACTGTGATTGGTTCTTATAAATTCAATCTTAAATGAACCGATCTGTATAGTCTCACCTGGTTCTACATCGTTCATATCAGTCACAGATAGTATTCCATGCTCCTCCAGCTTTAATTTCAAGAGCCCTAGCGTTAGTCTTGTACCATATACGGGCACATTTATTTCCTTTAGGAAGTAAGGCATACCACCGATGTGGTCCTCATGACCGTGGGTCAGAATCACCCCTTTAACCTTTTCTTTGTTTTTTGTCAAATAGGATATGTCTGGTATGACCAAGTCAATACCGAACATATCATCCTCAGGGAAAGCAAGCCCACAGTCAACAACGACTATTTCGTCACCATATTCAAACGCGGTGATGTTTTTCCCAATCTCCTGTAATCCTCCAAGGGGTATCACCTTTAGCTTATGTTTATTTTTTGCCACAACTTAACCTCCAAAACTTACTTTAATATTAATTTCTTACTTATCATTAATTTTTAACATTTTAATATACAATATGTATCGCCAAAAACGCTAATTTCCAATCATTGGGCAGTAAGTCATCTTACCTATTATAGCATTTATTGACTACTTTGCAAAACCGTACAGCAAAGGGAAATATTTATTGCGGCATTTATTTATCTATGTCCTCATAAGACGTTGACCTCTATAGGACTTCATATTCATTTTGTGCATATTCACCAAAGTAAAACAGGTAAAAATAGGTCTTTATTTGTATTGACATGATTAATAAGCACTAGTATAATTAACTTACTCGTTCATTGAACGACTTCTCTTTTGTTTACCCGGATAAATAAAATTGTGACATATGGAGCCTACCAGGGCTCTATATTTCCTTTTCACGGTTTTTCAAAGAAGCCTCTTTAAAGTGTAAATGTTTTCTAATTTTTTGACAATAATCCTGTCAACTCACTCCGTTTTTGTCAGCAATCCTATCAACTCACAAACCCAAAAGTCAATCTAGCCACTCAACCTTACACTTTTCTATCCTTGGATAATTTCCCACAAAATAAAAAACCGTGATTATCTTTCTGGCTTGGAGCCAGATCTCAAATCACGGAAAGTGCTTATTTACTCACATTTATACCCTCTTACTTCTCTACTCTTGATAGCAATACCACCGTCTCAACGTG
>CAZEIH010000018.1:0-64548 GCA_964512095.1 uncultured Oscillospiraceae bacterium | reverse complement strand
GAGAATCTAACTTAGAAAACTGAAAATATTGTCTTGACAACGGGGGGCATTATATTTGATCATATGATTGGTAGAGTGAGTCCCAACCCTTTTGCCACTTTATAAATATGAGAATTGGAAGTATAATAATTAAGGAGGTGAATGATTATGCCACATATTGAGATTAAGTGCTTTCCAGGAAGAACTGAAGAACAAAAAAGGTTATGCGCTGAAAGAATTGCAGAAGATATTGCTGAAACATTAGGATGCAAAATATCAAGTGTTTCACTGACCATTAAAGAAGTACCCGAAGATGACTGGAAGGAAAAGGTTTGGGATGCAAGTATTGTGACCGATGAAAAATATTTATACATAAAACCTGGATATACTTGCAAGTAAAACAAATTACAGTGCACACAGACAGTTGGTCTATTTACCGTATTGTATGGTTTTTTTGGGCAAACCTGCTGGCAATTCGTGCATTGAAAACATAAAACAGTGTTAATGTCCAAGGAGCTATTATTCCTTCTGTTTTCAAACAATCATGATTTTTTAAGGCTTTATCTTGAGTATGTATCCGACCACACGGCAATCCTTGGGGATAGAATTAAGCACTATGTAAACAGAACAATTCGAGAAAGCGTAATAAGCTTTCTTAATTATGAGAGAAAAAAGCAGCACTCGAACATAATCAAGCTTAACATGACAAAAAGGTCTTTAGCCGAAAGGATTGGTGTTCAAAGGACTTCTTTATCCAGGGAACTCGCTAAAATGAGAGACGATGGACTGATAAAATATGACTCAGAATCGATAGAAATCGTGAAAGGGATAATGACAGGGGGACGGTGGTAGTGTCACGAAACCCCTGTTACCACCACCAAAGGAGGGCTACGTATGAAAGAAAAAATTATTGGTCTTGTTGAAGAAGGTAAGTATGTTGAAGTAAGAAATGAAATTATTAGTTTGAATGCAGTTGATATTGCACAATTATTCGAAGATATTGATCAGCAAAAGCTTTTGCTTGTATTTAGAATTTTACCCAAGGATTTGTCTTCTGATGTTTTTACTCATATGTCAAGTGAACTTCAAAAATACATTATTGAATCTATTACTGACGAGGAAGCCATTAGTATTTTAAATGCACTTTTTATTGATGATGCTGTAGACTTTTTAGAAGAGATGCCATCGAATGTTGTTAAAAGGATGCTAAAAAACACCAATGAGAAAACAAGGATAATAATTAATCAGATATTGAATTATCCGGAAGATTCTGCCGGCAGTATTATGACCATTGAATATGTTGACTTAAAAAAAGAAATGACAGTAGGGCAAGCAATACAATACATTAAGAAAATTGGAGTCGACAAAGAGACGATTGATACTTGTTATGTTATTAACAGCAATAGAGTACTTGAGGGTATTATATCCCTTAGAAAACTGATGTTAAATGATGATACAACAGTTATTAAAGACATTATGGATACAGATGTGATATCGATAAATACCCATGATGATCAAGAAGATGTCGCCAGTTTGTTTAAAAAATATGATTATTATGTTATGCCTGTTGTAGATAAGGAAAATAGACTTGTTGGAATAATAACAGTAGATGATATTTTAGACGTTATAGATCAAGAAGTCACAGAAGACCTTTATAAAATGGCTGCAATGCAACCTTCAGAAAAGGAATACTTGAAAACAAACAATTGGGTATTAGCAAAGAACAGAATACCATGGCTGTTAGTACTGATGGTTTCTGCCACTTTTACGGGAGGAATTATAAAAAAATTTGAGAACGCATTGGAGTCAGCAATGATACTGGCAGCCTTTATACCTATGATTATGGATACAGGCGGAAATTCTGGTTCTCAATCCTCAACGTTAATAATAAGAGGGTTAGCTTTAGGAGAACTAAAGCCCAGTGATATTGTGAAGGTTCTATGGAAAGAGCTATGTGTAAGCGGTGTTGTTGGTATTGCTCTATCTGTTGTTAACTTTTTAAGAATTTATTTTCTTGAGAGGACTGATATACTAGTAGCCATAACCGTATCATTTACATTGTTTTTGACAATTATATTGGCTAAGGTGGTGGGTGGTGTATTACCTATTATAGCTAAAAAGTTCAGGCTTGATCCAGCGATTATGGCAGGTCCATTAATAACAACTGTCGTTGATGCTGTAGCCCTAATGATATATTTTACAATGGCTACATGGCTGCTGGGTATATAATATCCGGAAAAATCCACCATCGCTGATAGCTGAAAGACCTTGTAAAGCTCAGAGTAAAATGAAACTACCTCAGCGAAGCAAATTGACTATACCATAACAAAGCACAAAATAACTGCTTTATGTTCTAAGCAAATTTTTTGCGGCTACATTGATAACAAGAGTAGCCTTGCTAAATATACAAGTTTCGGCTCTTTCTGGGTGTTTGGTGTTTGAAGCTATAGTAAAAAACATACGGGGAATATTTTAATATTAAAAAATTCCAGTTATCACAAATAGTTTTCTTCTACCGATAATAATTTACCAACATCCGATAATTATATCTATTTCGAATGAGCACAGCATAATATAGAATTTACATTGATAAATAAATAAAAATTACGGAGGAATGATTATGGCAAAGAAGTTAGTCGTGTTAGTATTGGTACTGGCTATGATGGCAGTTGTTTTCGCAGGTTGCGGCCAGCCAGGAGGATCCAAAGATGCCAAGCTTGTTGGAGTAACCATGCCCACAAAATCACTCCAGAGATGGAATGAGGACGGCGCCAACGTGAAGGCTGCCCTGGAAGCAAAGGGATACAAAGTAGATATTCAGTATGCCGACAACACACAGGATACTCAGAATAACCAGATTGAAAACCAGATCACTATGGGATGCGATGTTCTTGTTATCGCTTCCATCGACGGTGGCGCGCTAGGTGGAGTTCTTCAGCAGGCAAAAGCTAAGAATATTCCTGTAATAGCTTATGACAGGTTGATAACAAACACTGACAAGTGCGACTACTATGCCACATTCGATAACTATGGTGTTGGTAAGATGCAGGGCGAGTTTATCGTCGGCGAGCTTGGACTTGACAAAGGTGAAAAAGGCCCATTCTCGATGGAATGCTTCGGCGGTGACCCAGGCGACAATAACGCAAAACTGTTTAACCAGGGTGCTATGGATGTTCTGCAGCCTTATATAGACAATGGCGTACTCGTTGTCAAATCCGGACAAACTGTATTCCCAGATCAGATCGCTATCACAAACTGGGAATCCAAGGGAGCTCAGGACAGAATGGATAACCTTCTGACCGCTTATTACGCAGACAAAAACATCGATGTAGTTCTCTCTCCTAATGATAGCCTTGCACAGGGTATCGTAGCTTCACTGAAGTCAGCTGGTTACGGCTCATCTGCAAAGGCATTCCCAATACTTACTGGTCAGGACTGCGACAAGATCAATGTAGGCCAGATTATCCGCGGCGAACAGTCGATGTCTATTTTCAAGGATACCAGAACTCTCGCAGATCAGGTTATTGCTATGACTGATGCTATACTTGCTGGACAGACGGTTCCAACAAATGCAAGCTATAACAACGGTAATATCGATGTTCCTTCCTACAACTGCGAGATCAAGTTTGCTAACAAAGATAACTGGAAAGCATTGCTCGTAGACACTAAATACTATAAGTTAGAAGATATACCAGACGCAAAATAAGCAAGGTAAATCAAAATGGCGGCAGCCTAGCTGCCGCCATTTTTAATACGGGGAAGTGAACCTGAGCTTTGGTTGTGGACTAACTGCAAAATGATTAGGTTCAGCCTCATCTAGTTACTACGGGGGTAATAGATTTTTTCGAAAGAATAATTATTCTTAAACAGAAGTGTTATAAAGGAGCAGATAATGTCTGAATATATCCTTGAAATGAAAAACATAACTAAAGAGTTTCCTGGAGTCAAGGCTCTTAGCAATGTAACCTTTAATGTGAAAAAGGGCGAGATACATGCATTGGTGGGGGAAAACGGAGCTGGTAAATCTACGCTGATGAATGTCTTGAGTGGAATATATCCATATGGTTCATATACCGGTGATATAGTCTACAAAGGGGCGAAGTGTAAGTATAAAAGCATACGTGACAGTGAAGCTGCGGGTATTGCAATTATCCATCAGGAGCTGGCACTCAGCCCATTCATGACCGTCGCTGAGAACATTTTCATGGGAAATGAAAGAGCGAGGAAGGGCATAATAAATTGGGATGAAACCAACACAGAAGCTATTAAGTTAATGAAGAAAATTGGGCTTAATGAAAGCTATAACGCGCTGGTCAAAAACATAGGTGTTGGCAAACAGCAGCTTGTTGAGATAGCAAAGGCCTTGTCCAAGAACTGTGAGCTTCTTATACTCGACGAGCCTACAGCTGCTCTTAATGACGATGATTCCAATCACCTTCTTGAGCTTTTACGCTCGCTAAATAAAGAGTATGGTCTTACATGTATCATGATTTCCCATAAGCTCCATGAAGTCATAAAAATCGCAGATGACATAACTGTCCTGCGAGACGGAAAAACCATAGAGACTTTGGACAACACAGTGCCTGTCAGTGAAAGCCGGATAATAAAGGTTATGGTTGGCCGTGAGCTTACGGACCGTTTCCCGAAGCATGTCACAAAGGCAGGTGAGATTGGTTTTGAGATTAAGGACTGGTGTGTGCATGATCCACTTGATGAGGAAAGAGTCGTCATAAATAATATCAATATGTATTTTAGAAAAGGCGAAATAGTTGGACTTTATGGCCTCATGGGAGCGGGGAGAACAGAGCTTGCAATGAGTGTTTTTGGCAAGGCATATGGCAAAAAGATAAGCGGACAGCTTATAAAAGACGGCAAAAAGATTGTGTTGAACAAAATTGGACAGGCAATAGCCAATGGAATAGCTTATGCTACCGAAGATAGGAAAACGGCAGGATTGGTGCATATACATGACATTAAACAGAACATCACCTTGGCTAATTTAAGTGCAATTACAAAAGGTCTTGTCATAAATGAGGACGAAGAAATAATTGCTGGAAAAGATTACAGTGATAGGTTCAGCATAAAGTCATCAAGTGTGTTTCAAAAAGCAGGCAATCTTTCGGGAGGAAACCAGCAAAAGGTGGTGCTCAGCAAGTGGATATTTGCTTCCCCCGATGTGCTGATACTAGACGAACCAACGAGAGGAATAGACGTTGGGGCAAAGTATGAGATTTATAAGATAATCCTGCAGTTGGCAGATGCCGGAAAATGTGTCATCATGATTTCTTCAGAGCTGCCTGAAATATTGGGGATCACCGACCGCTTGTACATAATGAACGAGGGACGTGTAGTAGGAGAAATGAAGACGAGTGAGGCGACACAGGAAGATATCATGCGTACAATAATAGAGAGTTCTGCAGGGCGATAGGGGGAATAATAAATGTACCTATTTAAGGTAATAATGAAACTATTAAAGTTAATAATAAACCCATTAAGGGCAAAATCAACACGTTTTAATGATCTGGTAAACCGTAATATGCGGCAATATGGTATGATTGTTGCCCTTCTTGCTATTATGATATTTTTTGGAGTGATGACCAATGGTAGGATCATATGGCCAAGAAACGTGACCATGCTGGTGCGACAAAACGCTTATGTGCTAATACTAGCAATAGGAATGCTGTTTTGTATATTGACCGGCGGCAACATCGATCTTGCGGTGGGCTCTCTGGTTGCCCTAGTAAGCGCCATGTCGGGCTTAATGGCAACAACAATGGGTCTGCCCTCTTGGCTTGCCATTATCATCAGCCTTATTACAGGACTTTTAGCGGGCTTCTGGCAAGGCTTTTGGATAGCGTATGTCAAGGTGCCACCTTTTATCACAACATTAGCGGGTATGCTTGTTTTTCGTGGAATCAATAACATAATACTGAATGGTCAGACCTTGCCGCTATCAGGTCTGTACGTTACCATCGGTAGTGGTTCGGTTCCTGATATTGCTCCGAATTTAATCCCGGATTTTTTACACATTGGTGATTTGCTGCAGTTGGAAAACAAAGCAGAGTTTTTGAATGCAACGATGCTTCTTGTAGGGCTTACTTTATCAATCATTTATGTGCTGGTAATGATTTTCAACAGGAAAAGTAAGATGGAGCGTGGTTACGAGGTACCGCCTCTCAAATCGATTATCGCAAAGCTCATTACATTTTTCCTCGTTATCAACATATTCTCATACTGGCTTGCGATGGATGATGGCATGCCTATTCTACTGATTTTACTGGCTATTTTATATGCTATATACACATTTATTGCGACTAAAACTGTAACTGGGCGGCATATTTACGCCATAGGAGGAAACAAAAAGGCTGCAGAGCTTTCAGGGGTCAACACTAAAAAGTTGATGTTCCTAGTGTACTCGAATATGGGACTTTTAGCTGGAGTAGCGGGAATAGTTACTGCAGGAAGATTGAACGCAGCCTCACCTAATGTCGGAGCAAACTTTGAGCTTGACGCAATCGGGGCATGCTTTATAGGAGGCGCTTCTGCGTACGGTGGCATAGGAACTATATGGGGTGCTGTTATAGGTGCCTTTATTATGGGCGTTATGAACAATGGTATGTCAATTATGGGTATGAACGTATTTTTACAGTCTGTTGCAAAGGGGCTAGTAGTGCTGGGTGCTGTCGCATTTGACATGTACTCAAAATCAAAGTCCAGGCTCGGATAACTAAGGCAAAGCAAACATAATGACTGGGGCTGCCCTAGGATCAGATAAATCTGATTAGGGACAGCCCCTTTTTCATTAATACTAATTTCTTTTTTTCATTCCTTTTATGGTATAATGAATAAGATAATCTGATAATTTACGAAAGAGCTTTCATTTTCAATATGATAGTGTAAAGCGGCTTATGAAAAACAGCTAAAGGATTTAGCACGTTGCTCAAATATGCAGGTTTGGGACGCGCTTGGCTGATAGATTGCTCAAATATGCAGGTATAGGGATAAAACTTGAAGAAGATAATGGGAATTTTAACCATCCAGTCAACATAAATGGCGAAACATGCATTTATGTTGACTGAAAACAGAACTAACCTTCCCATTAGCTGCTAATTTGAGCAGCTACTAGAATCTTGATCAGTTGAGCCGCATACAACAATACAAACTAAGTGTAAATGACTTTACACTACCTTCAATATGGAGGGGGCGAAGAAATGAAATGGTTGTACAAAATATCAGTAGCCCTTCTATTTGCCACCGTTGTTGCATCTGCGACAACGGCTGCATACTATTTCAATACGGTCAATAAGGTCTATGACGGAAATGCCACAAATGTATTTGGCGAGAATCCGAAATATCACTTTTCATTAATAATAAATTCCAGAGACGATGAGTATTGGCAGAGCTTTAAGGAAGGCGTATTTGAAGCCGGAAAAGTTTATAATGTTGCAATCGAATACAATCCTATATCCGATCCGGACAGCATTGATAAAACCATAGAGTATATTAACATCGCAAACAAATCAAGGGTTGACGGCATTATTGTAAACTGCGAGAATTCCACCGAATATTCGGATGCATTAAACAATGCGGCAACGTCTGGGATACACATTGTAGTTGGATTGGTGGAGGCTATCGACAGTAATAGGCTATCATATGTGGGAAACAACTTCTATGATTATGGAGTAAAAGCGGCAAAGCTTATTACTCAAGCATCAGACAAGGATACACCGGTCAATCTGGCGGTAATCTTATCGGATGCAAGCCGAAGCGGGACCGACACGACTGTAATGCTGCAGAGTGATATTATGATGAGTGGAATAACAAGTGTAATTGAAAGTGAAAAAAAGATAAACCTGCTTTGTACATTGTACAGGAACAGTGATTTGCTTGGTGCGGAAGATCTGACGAGAGAAATATTGACACAACACCCGGATGTCGACGTGATATTCTGCACAAACGCCAAGGATACAACAGCAGCAGCGCGTGTAATCGTAGAACGAAACCTTGTAGGGGAAGTTAGCATAGTCGGTACAGGTGTAACGGATGAAATCAAGTATTATATCAGAAAGGACATTATTCTCGGGGTAATGGACAGGAATGGGTATAATGCAGGGTATAAGGCTGTGGAGGTGTTGTGTGGTAGCGTTGGAGATTCATTTCAGTCGAGTTATGTAAATGTCGCAACAGATATATATACAGCCATAAATATAGATTAGAAGTAATGAGGCAGACAGTTTATGAAAGACATTTGGGGTAGGATGTTCAACAGCATAAAGTCAAAAATTATCGCGATTTTTGTTCTAACTATGATTCTAGCGAGTGCTGCCAGCATATTTATTTTAGGATTATCCAGCAACATAATTGAGAAAATGGATGATATGTTTGCTGATAATGTTGAAATTGAACAATTCCTCAATGATATGCATGAGGTAAATGCCAATCTAACTAACTACCTTGTTACCTCTGATTCGGACAACCTGATCAACTATTATAGGTATAAGGAAATTATAAACGAAAAGGCAAAGAGCATGTTTGATGAACTACAGGGTATATACAGCCAAAATGACCTGATCTACAAGGACATTGCATATATGGTGGAATCGTATTTTAGTGAAACTGAAGCGGCTGTAAATGCAAAAAGAATTGGTAACGCAGATGAGTATATTGCCAGGTATGCCGAGGCAAACCGTATATCCGGATATATCCGAACATATACCGACCGCCTTAATCTGAACATTTTAAACATCAATACCACTCAGTATCTCAACATGTCGGATAATTTGAACAAATTGCGTACAGCGAACCTGGTATTGATAATATCGGTAATATTGCTTAATGTGCTGGTGATTTTCTACATGACATATAACATGACCAAACCGATAATAAAGCTTGCACATTCAGCCGAAGAGATGTCCAAGGGCAATTTCGATGCTGATGATGTTGAAGTACATTCACAGGACGAGCTTAGCATAATGGCTAATGCATTTAATGCAATGAAGCACAGTATAAGAAATTACATTAGTGAACTGCATAATAAGGCCGACACCGAATCACAGTTGCTAGAACAGCAGATAGAAAACCTAAGGATGCAGTCCTTGCTTGTAGACGCGGAAATGAAGGCGTTGCAAATGCAGATAAACCCACATTTTTTATTCAACACGCTAAATGCCGGCGTCCAGCTTGCAATGATTGAAGGGGCAGATAGGACATCGACCTTCCTTGACAATATGGCTATGATATTCAGATATAATGTAAGGAGCCTGGACAGAACGGTCAGGATCAAAGATGAGATGGAAACTATAAGGGCATACGAGGACTTGTTCTCCGTACGTTTCGGCGACATTATGAGATTTGAATACGACATAGATCAAAGCCTGCTAGATATAGATGTTCCGCCTTTGATTATCCAGCCACTGGTGGAGAATGCTACAATTCATGGTATAGGAAACATGGAAAATGGCGGTGTGATAAAGGTTTCCCTAGATAAAAGTGATACCGTGGTCAGAATAAGTGTTCAGGATAACGGAGCCGGTATGAGCGAGGAAACAAGGCAAAGGATACTGAAATGTCAAAAGGATGAAAATGATATATCAGGCCATGTGACAGGGATAGGAATATACAACGTGGTGCAGAGACTGAGGCTGTTTTTCTACTGCGAGGATGTAATAGAAGTGAGCAGCGCTCTAGGTAAGGGCACGAAGATTACTTTAAAGATACCTTTCAGTGTGCAGCCTGAATAGGCAAAGCGTAGGATGTTGCTGCAGAAATAAACAAACAAATAGAGTAGGTGGTGAGTCTGTGTATAGTCTTATGGTATGCGATGATGAGCAAATAATGATTGAGTCAGTAAGGCATATTGTTGAAAAGGAATTCAGTAACATAAGAATTATCGAGACTGCAAGATCCGGAAGAGAAGCGATTGAAAAAACGTTAACAATAAAGCCTGATATAATACTGACGGATATCAAGATGCCAGGTATAAACGGCCTTGATGCAATCAAGGAAATAAAGAAAGTCCATAAGGATGTAAAGATTGTTATAGCATCTGTTTATGAGTTCTTTGAATATGCAAAACAGGCTGTTGAGCTGGGAGTCAGTGAATATCTGATAAAACCTGTGAAAAAGGAAAGGCTTGTTGATACACTGAAAAGGATAGTTGCCCAGTTGGACGCTGAAAGGCACAAATACAGATGGGAGCTTGAGGCGAAAGAGAGGATAGAAAAGATGCTTTCTGCCGTAGAGCACAGCTTTATTTATTCATTACTCTTTACTCAGGTAGAAAAAACCGATATCATCAAGTATAAAAAGGAATTTTTCGAGATAGAAAATGAAGCGGGCTTTGTTTTTGTAATGACATTCAATAAAAAAGGCAAAAGCGGCAATTACGAAGCGCAATTAGGTGATAGCCTTGATAATCAGGAGATTTATACAGTTTTTAAGAATAACTTAAAATACAAGTGCAAATGCATAATAGGCCCGGTAATGCTAGACAGGGTAGTGGTCTATGTTGCTCAGAGCATTGATGATTTATATAAGCAGAGAGTGCAGTCTATAACCTGTATTGAAGATATAATGTACTTATTGGAGGAAAAGTACAATATAGATTTCAAGGTTGGGATAGGCAGGATTCATAATGACCAGGAAATAATGATTTCTTATCAGGAAGCGTTGAAAGCGCTCAATTGCAATGAGGAGGGCAGGATAGTCCACATAGACGATATTGCTCCTGACATATACGAAGTGGGTTATGAAATCGTGAACGAGGAGCAGAAACTGATTATCGGTCTTGAGAATGGTGATGTACAAAGATGTATGACGATTTTGTCCGATATATTCCGGAAATATCCCGGCTTTTTCGAACAGGAGAATGTTCATTACAGAATTATTGAAATAATGGCGGCTGTCCGGCGGGTCGCCACGGAAAACGGAATCAAGGATAGAGCTGAGCCCGGATATTATATTAAACAGATACTTTCCTGCAGGTCAGGTGAAGAGTTCGAACGGATTTGTATAGAATCGATAAGGCATATAGCTTGTGAAATCAGCCTTAGGAAGAAATGTAGTATCGGGAAAATAGTTGAACAGACCAATATACTCATAAGCGAAAGGTTTAGCCAGGATCTGAATCTGGATGATATATCGAAGGAGGTGCATATCAGCCCTCAGTATTTAAGTAGGCTGTACAAAAGCGAAACGGGTGAAAATTTTATCGATAGATTAACGTCGGTTCGAATCGAAAATGCGAAAAAACTAATGAAAGAAAGCAGATACTCAATTAAAGAAATATGCTATATGTCAGGATACAGCGATCCCAATTATTTCAGTAAATTGTTCAAAAAGCATGAGGGAATATCCCCTACAGACTATCAAAAACAGGTCCAGGGAGGTTTGTTATGAAACGGATAGTTGCTTTGTCAGTGGCTGTGCTGTTTATATTTCTAAATGGCTGCACATCGGACAAATCTATTCGCAGCGAAGATGACGTACTCAAAATAGGATTTATATATGAAACGATGACTGTAGAAAGGTGGCAGCGAGACAGGGACATATTTGTAGCAAAGGCGGAGAACCTTGGAGCAGAGGTGATTGTAAAGGATGCATACGAGGATAGCAATCGACAAAGAGAGATTGGGATCGAAATGGTCGATCAGGGGGTAGACGTCCTCGTAATTGTTGCTTTTGACAAAGACAGCCTAAAGGATCTTATCAAATATGCACACAGCCGAGATGTGAAGGTGATTGCATATGACCGTATGATAAGGGATGTGGACATCGATTTTCACATATCCTTTGACAACACAGAGGTAGGTTACTTGATGGGTACAGCTGTAACGGAAAAAGTGCCTGCAGGGAATTATTTGATACTGAACGGCACTAAAAGGGACAACAATTCCTTCATGCTGAACGAAGGATATCACAGCGTACTAGAACCGTATATTGAAGGAGGCGATATAAAAATCATTGGTGAGACATGGATAGATTTCTGGCGTGATGAAGGTTCTTACGATTATGTGAGCAATATATTGAACAGTGGACAAGAGATTGATGCCATCATTGCTGCCAATGATCAACTCGCAGCGGGGGCGATCACAGCCTTGAGTGAAAACAGGCTCGCCGGAAAGGTGTTTGTAACAGGCCAAGATTCAGAACTGAGCGCCTGCCGGAGAATAGTGGAAGGGACGCAGGGCTCAACCGTATATAAGCCAATCCGCATCCTTGCGGAGGATGCGGCCGAGATCGCAGTCAAAATGGCAAAGGATGAAGACCTCGGCTCCTGTGACAAAATGTTCAACGGAACATACGAAGTCAATTGCAAGATTTATAAGCCCCAGCTTGTCACGAAGGACAATATTGATGAAGTGGTCATAAAAGATGGATTTTTCACAGAAGAGCAGGTATACATAAACGTACAGTAAGGTGCCAGGCACGTCACTTAGACACTTATTTGATTGAAGTAGAAAGGGATGCCTTTTTTAAAAGATGGTTAAGTTCTGCAATATTCATTTGTCCATTCGTAAGAATCCCTGTCACCCATTAACATCTATAATTGAAATATATGTACAAGAATTATATAATTAATATTATACATTGAAAATTAGCTAAAAATGTCGATAGTTAATACATAGAATGCTATATGCGAGGTTACGAATGGGAATAGAAAATAGGAGGATACTCATAGCAGACGACAACAAGGATATTCATGAGGATATAAAGTATATTCTTGATAATTCTTCGGGGCGTATAGATGAGTATAAAGAAACAAGGCTGTTGAAAGAAGAGCTCTTTGGTGAGAGCAGTGTAGAATCTGCAGATGTGTTCGTTGATACAGAGTACTCAATAGATGATGCGTATCAGGGGAATGAGGCTGTGGAAATGGTAAGCAGGGCAAAAAGTTCAGGAATGCCTTATTCGCTAATTTTCATGGACGTCAGGATGCCGCCGGGGATGGATGGGATAAAGACTATCGAAGGCATCTGGAAAATTGATCCTGATGTAGGCGTTGTAATATGTACTGCTTATTCCGATTATTCCTGGGATCAGATAGTTTCACAGCTTGGACAGAATGATAACCTCCTTTTTATTAGAAAACCCTTTGACAATGTTTCACTAAAGCAGATAGCCCTTGCAATGACCACAAAGTGGAGCTTAAAGATGCAGGTGAACAAGCATATAGAAGACCTTGAGCAGGAAGTGGATAGGAGAACGAATGAGCTTACAACCATTGTCCAAAAGCTGAGAGATGAAATAGCCCTTCGAAAGGAAAAGGAGAAGCTACTGGCATACAGTGCTCATTATGACTCGTTGACAGAGCTTCTTAATAGAAGATCCTTCTACAGCTCAGTTAAGCTGCTAATAAAGGAAAGCCCGTTCCAACGCAGTTCATTTTCGCTTTTTTATCTGGATCTAGATGATTTTAAAAGCGTAAATGACATTTATGGACATGATGTAGGGGATCAGTTACTGGTTAAGGTATCACGAAGGATAGTAGAGGTGCTTGATAAATACGCCTGCTCTGTTTCTGATTATATAAGCGAGGAGAGCAGTGTCAATGCTATTTTCAGACTTGGTGGCGATGAATTTACAGCTGTTATTAGGGAAACTGATAAGGAAGCTGTGGGAGAAATAGCCAAGTCTCTTATAGATGCGGTTAAAAAGCCTTACTTCATTTCAGGACATGAGATAGACACATCCTGCTGTATCGGTATCAGTATGTATCTTGGAAACGAAATTTCTATAAATACACTACTAAAATATGCGGATGTAGCAATGTATGAAGCAAAAAAGGTTAATAGTACATATAGGTTCTATAAGGAGTTGGAGACTCATTCATATATTAATGAGATGACAATTGAAAGGGAGTTAAAAAAAGCTATAGGGAGAAACCAAATTGATGTGTACCTGCAAAGTCTTGTCAATACTAAGGATGAGGTTATAGGTATGCAGGCTTTAGTACGCTGGATTCATCCGGAGTATGGTGAGCTTGAACCTGAAAGATTCCTTAATATTGCGCAGAAATCTGATCAGATAATTATTTTGGGTGCCTATATTATAAGGAAAGCCCTTGAATACCTTAAACAGATTCATGAAGCGGGCCATGATA
The DNA here is from genome assembly GCA_964512095.1 of uncultured Oscillospiraceae bacterium. Classification (GTDB taxonomy): domain Bacteria; phylum Bacillota; class Clostridia; order Acetivibrionales; family DTU013; genus DTU013. The sequence goes on along the minus strand of CAZEIH010000018.1, from coordinate 50,468 downwards.
AGCTTTATATTATGATAAGCTGTACTGCCAAGGAGTTTTATCACCCCAACTTCGTTAGAACTGTGAAGACAGCAATCCATGAAATTGGTATAAGTCCGTCATATCTTAAGCTGAATTTGGAGGACAAGTTCTCCTTCCAGGCTACACCGGCGGCGCTGGCTATTATAAGAGAGCTCAATGAATCCGGCGTGCAGTTTGCACTTAATGGCTTTGACAGCGATTATCCTGCCTTCGTTTTCCTGCAGCAGGTTCCCAAGGATACAATGATCAAGCTTAATAAGGCTTATGTAAAGAATATAACCACAGATATCAAGGATCAAAGGTTCTTGATGGCTCTCATAGATATTATCGAAACTTGGGAGCTAGATGTAATCATTAGCGGTATTGAGAATGAAGAGCAGAAGCATATTCTGGACGCTAAGGATTGTATACTGCAGGGTTATCATTTCAATATTCCCAAGCCAATCGGCCAATATTTGAGCGATCTTGATGCAGGAGTATAGTATGGTTAACCATTTGGAAGCTACCCCAGTAGAAAAGAGATATACCTTTGGATTTCTAGATGAGGATTCAGCTAATGATTCTCATAACCTAATTCTGGAGGGCATCGCAAAAGCTGCCGGGGAATTGGACATAGATATTGTCAGGTTCAGTTACTACCCCTCATTTAATGCATATAGCTTTTCTCACCAAGTAGACATGATTCAGAAGTGTATACAGGAGTATAATCTTGATGGATTGCTTTTTCTTGGCTGGGCTCAAGCGGGACCAAAGTACAATTACGAGGAATTTATGGGGCGTTTTGATTCTATGCCCCTGCTAAGCCTGGGAACCATTATTAAGGATATACCGTCGGTCTATTTTGCTGGAGATGAAATTGTAGCACAAATGACACGGCATCTTATAGATGAACACAAATATACCTCGATAGCTTATGTGGAGCACCACAGGGAAGATAACAGAAGAGATGCCTATGAAAGGGTTATGAGTGAATATGGTATATATGACCCATTGTTATATGTTGGGAACGATGTACTATCTTTGACGGCGGATCAACATAAAGAGAGAAGCAAAAGGGCTGTTGAAATCCTGCTTGATGAAAGGAAGCTTAAGGTTCAGGCTATCATTTCATTACATTCCATTGAAACCGGATTTATTATAGAGGAATTGCAGGCCAGAGGCCTTAGCATACCTACTGATATAGCTATTGTGAGCTTTGGGGAGGGTAGTTTTGCTAAATACTCATATCCGGGATATACTACAATATATTTCCCATGGAGGGAGTTGGGATATGTAGGCTGCACCAGCCTGGCAAGGTTTCTAGAGGACGGTACTGTGCCTATGGAAACAAAGCTTTCTGATGTTGGCGGGATAATTTATAGAGAGTCCTGTGGATGTCTTCCTAACTATGTCAGGCCTGTGGATGAGGAGCACCATGTCCCTGCGGCCCATGGACCCGAAAGTATTACGGACTCAGAGAAGCATGATATTGTGAGTAGCCTAAATACTTTGCACAGGGATTGTAAAATGTCTTTTGAGAAAGTTATTGATTCACTTATCCTTGCCTTCAGGGAAAAGAATAATATGATTTTTTTAGATGAAATAAATAAGCAAATATGGAGTATGGAGGAATATCCAAAAATAAATGAATTGGTATGTGATATAAGGAACCTTTTTTACCCATATCTAATATGCGATGCTGATACTATGCTATGGTTTGGAAACCTTTTCATGCAGATGCAGGTAATTATCAGCGAGGGGGCTGCCTGTATACATGGTATTAAGGTGCTAAGAGCCAGAGTTGCGGATCAAGGCCTTCAGACCTTGAATCAGCAGCTCTTTTTAAATTTTTCTTTAAAGCATCTGATCACTGCCCTTGAAGACGGAATGAGGATGTTAGGTATTGATAGCTGTCATATAGTTGTGTCTGATTCAATCCTTACTGGCTTGGATGTATACCAGAAGCCCTTTGATAATACGGTTATTATATTCAATTACAGAGCTGGGAAAGTGGTGGAGGAGTCAAACAGGACTGACACACTGAGAAATCAGCTTGCATGGATTCGGTCCCAAGGGGTAGAAGAGATAACTCTGGGGTACCTGCTCCACATAGCTGACGAGATAATGGGTTTTGTATTGTTCGGGCCTGGAACCGGTCCTATGGATGACCTGTTTTATCAAACCTTGTCAACAAACATAAGCACCGCACTTCATGGGGTCGTATTGCTGAACAGACTGGATTTAGCCTATAAGAAGCTTGTGGAGCATGCTCAAAAGGAAGGCATGGCCGATATTGCTGCAAATATTCTCCACAGTATTGGAAATACACTGAACAGCATGAATGTCTCACTGCTCCTGCTGAAGGAAAGTGCTGCTTCCCAACTGTATGATGATATTGTATTAGCTGGCAGGCTCTTGGAGAAAAACATGGAAAGGCTTGAAGAATTTTTAGTTTCGGATGATAAAGGCAAAAAACTTATGAGGTTTTATCTTAGCCTGGGAGACCTTGCAGAAAAGCTTCAATTACAGTTGAGCCGGAATATGAAGCGACTGGGGTTGAAAATTAATGCAATAAATAGCGTGGTAACAGCACAGCAAAATTATGCCGGTGTTGATGACAAGTTTGAAGAGCTTTTACTGGAACCAATAATAGAAGATGCCCTTAAGCTAAATCAAGATATATTTGAAAGACAATCCATCAAGGTTGTTCGGGATTATGAGCCCGGTTTTACTGTTTATGTACACCGTGGGAAGCTATTTTTCATAATCTTCAGCATTCTTTCAAATGCAAAAGATGCTATGAGCATTATTCCCAACAGTGATAAAAGAATTTTAATCAGAACATATACGAATAGTTTGGGAAAGCATCTAATGATAAGCGATAGTGGGCGAGGAATTTCCAAGGTTGATCTTGAAAGGATATTTGAGTATGGATTTTCTACCAAGGAAGGTCGAACAGGCTATGGGCTACACAGCTGTAGCAGATACATAGAGGATATGGGAGGCATTATATATGCTCAAAGTGAAGGCGAAAAGAAGGGAGCAACCTTTATTATTAGGTTCTCATAGGAATGGGGAATCAAGCTAGTATGAAAGAGAAATTTAGAATAGGCTTTGTTGATGAAGACGCTTATGATGAGTATCATAATTTACTTGCCAAGGGTGTATATGACTCTGCATACTATCGCCATATGGATGTTATTCGTTTTAGTCATTTTCATTGTGAGGATACCAGAACTAATCCATATCAGGAGGAGGTATATATTGAGTTAATTCGACAGTTCAAGCTTGATGGTCTTATATTTTTGGGCTGGGAACGAACGACAAATAATGGTGAGTTGTTCAATAGACTGAAGAATATGCCGTTGGTAAGTGTTGGGGCATATTACAGCGGCGTATCCAGTGTTTATTTCATGGGGCGAAGCTTTGTGGTGGAAATAATCAAGCATTTGATAAATGTCCATGGTATGAAGAAAATAGCTTATATAGCGCCAATAAGGCCCGATGACAGAACAGATGTGTTTTTTGAAGTAATGGACCGCTATAATATTTATGATCCTCAATTATTTATTAGTAGTGACGATTTGCCAGGTCTGGACAGGAGGGAAAGAGGTAGAAGGGCAGTAGAGATTCTTCTGGATGAGAGGAAAATTTTTCCTGAGGCAATAGTGTCACTTTACAATGAAGAGACATTCGAAATAGTGAATGCTCTGCAGAGCAGAGGTATCAGGGTGCCTGATGAGATTGCTGTAACAAGCTATGAAGACGGAGAAACAGGCAAATTTTCAATGCCAGCCTTCACAACAGTATATTTCCCGTGGAAGGAGCTTGGGTACTATGCATGCGAAGCAATGTACACTCTGCTAACCAAGGGTGGTGTTCAGCGAAACATAAGAGTCCCTGGCAAGGTGATCTACCGCAGCTCTTGTGGATGCGTACCCCAATCGGCTACATCCATGGATATAAGAGACATACCATACTCTGCTCAGAGGTTTGGGGAGCTTAACGACGCCGAGATAGAGAAAATCATTGATAACATAGATAAATTAACACCTTTTGATAAAAACCAAGTAAATGAGTTGTTAGGTTTATTTAGGGAGGCCTTTTTAAAGGGTGAATACAACTCCTTTTTAAAGGAATTTGAAATAAAGCTCAGAATGGTACAGTTTTATGACGAGGTTAGTGAATTCCAACAGATAGCCACTGTGTTTCATAAGGAATTGATGCCATATTTCCTTTCGTATACGAACAAATCAATGAATGAAGTTGCCTGGGCAGATAATATGTTCCAACAGATGCAGATAATTCTGCAAACCAGACTTGCCAACACATGGTTTCAAAAGGATGTAGAATACAATAACCTGAAGCTTGCTCTCAAGAAGGTAGGGGAAATTCTGATAACTAACTTCGATGTAGAAAGCCTGTTCAACACACTGGAGTCAAGTCTACTAATGCTGGATATAAAAAGCTGCTGGCTTTATCTCTTTGGTGAAGATAACGACAGAAACCCCTTTACAGACTACCATCCTGAGTTTATATTCGTGAATGGCAAACGGGTAAAGGCTAGCAAAGAGGATGGGAAAAACGGTTTTTTATGCCCGGAGGATATTCGGTTCAGTGATGATAAATGTCACTTTCTTTTGGTGCAGTTATTGTATCAAGGTGATCAGTTTATGGGGTTTTGCGTATTTGAATCCAGCTTGAAGGATCTAAGGATTACCCGTAGCTTAAGTGGTCTCATAAGCATAGCCCTAAACAGTACCATACTGTTTAACAAGCTGGAGCAGAGCTATAGAGTGTTAATGGAAAAGGCACATAAAAAGGGTATGTTAGATACTACTGCAATACTACACAATATTGCGAATATCATGAATAGTGTGAGTGTTACATATCATACCCTTGTGGGGCTCGTCGAGGACAGCTGCGTAAATGATTTGACAAAAGCCAATGATATGCTGGAGGAAAATTTCCAGCAGTTGGATGAATTTATTGAGAGGGATCCTAAGGGGAGACTTCTCATGCAGTATTATGTTAGCTTCATCGATTCCTTTAAAGCATTCCAGGCCAGACTTAATGAGTATGTTGAGAGAATGATAGACAAAACCGGACTTGTGGAGGATATCATTAATACCCAGCAGAGCTTTGAGGGTATCAGGTCCAATTTGGAGCACTTGGATGTTGTTCCTGTCATAGAGGATGCGTTGAAAGTAAACAGAGGCATTATTGCATCTAATGAAGTAAGGCTTGTGAAAAAAATTAACAGATCTGTAAAGGCAATGGCTCACAAGACAAAATTGCTTCACATACTTATCAATATAATTAAGAATGCTGTGGAATCCATGCAATATGGACAAAATAATGAGAAGGTCTTGACCATCGAGGTTACAAGCGCCCCAAATAGTGTCTATATTCGTATCAGTGATACAGGTCATGGTATTGAGGAAGAAAAGCTTGAAGACATTTTTGCTTATGGCTTTACCACAAAAAGCACCGGCCATGGCTTTGGACTTCACAGCTGTGCAAATTATATGACAGAAATGCAGGGGAGGATTTGGGCGGAGAAGGCTAAAACAGGTACCGGAGCTGTCTTTGTCATGCAGTTTAGGTCGCAGTCCTCGCTTTGAAGGCAACAGAGCTTAGCCCTACCATAGCACTAAAACAGGCTATTATGATGCCGATGGTTTTAATAGCGGGCGGTGCCGCTCCCAGTAGATTACCCGCTGTCAGCGCTATAATCCATGCTGCTATGCCTGATAGTACAAGAATGATGATGTCTTGAAGATCGACTTTGACTTCGCAAAGCCTTTTTATTTCTCTAATATTTAAAATGAGTGAAGTAGCTGATGTTAGCATTATTGCAACAGCGTGGCCATAGATATTCAATTGTGGGATACCTGTCAGAATGGCTGTAAGTACAAGACCTTGCACTGAGTTTATAAGAGAATTCTTCAGAAGAATGTTCTGCTTTCCTAGTGCGTTTAGTATGCCAAAGGTTGGAGATGATATAAAGGTGATAAGGCAGATTGGTGCTGAAAACCTAATCATTGCTCCAAGATCGTTTCGTTGGTAAAATAGTCTACCAAGAGTTTGAGGTATAATCAGACATACTATAGCTGTAGATATTCCGATAATGCAGGATATCCTTATGACCTGAGCTATTCTTTCCTCAGCTGACCAGTAATTCTTTTTGCTGATATTAAGTGATACATCGGGTACCAATACAGTGAGCATGGACCCTATAATAATAAAGGGTAGTGTAGATATATTCAACGCCATGCCGCCAAATTTCCCCATCAATGCAAGGGCATCTCTGTAGGAAAAACCAGCTGCCATTAGTCTTCGAGGAAGAATTAGCGCAGACACCGTTGATATTATTGATGACAGCACACCGTTTATACAAAGGGGAGTGGATACTATTAACACATCAAATACCAGCTGTATTCTTGATTTGGATTGTTCAGGACAATTATTAGTTAGCCTACTTTTTTTGATTCTGTAGCAAATAAGTAATATGCATAGACTGATTAGCTCACCTATTGCCAGTGCAAAAAAGGCTACAGCGACAGTTCCTGCCACACTATTCGGCTGTAGGATGGCAATAGAGCTTAAAAGTACAATTACTCTGAGAAATTTTTCCAGAATGTCTACGGAAGCTGTTATTTTGAATTTCCCCATTCCATAGAAATAGCCTTTAATTACGGCCGACAAAGGAACAAAAACAAGAGCCGGTGATAGGGCAAGTAAGGCTCCTGTAGCTCTTGTATCTCTAACAAGTTGGGCAGCTACGAACCTATGAAATAAAATCACCATCAATGCAACAAAGGCGGACCATAAGGCAGTCAGCACAATGATAGAGCTAAGGGTTTTGTTCAGGTTTTTATATTCTTTTCGGCTGAAATAGATAGTTGAAATCTTTGAAATGGCAGTTATGATGCCATCACTGGTAACACACAGTAGCAGGCCGTAAACTGGCATTATCAAGCCATACAATCCAAGGCCTTCTGCTCCCAGCTTCCTGGATAGTATGATTGAAAAGACAAAGCCAATTATGCCTGTTGTCATATTTGATATGGTTAACATTATGGAATCCCTGTAGAATTTATCTATATGGCCCCATATCCGGGATCCGTTGATACGGGCAGCTGCTAATTTTTTCATTAGTAAAGGCTATTCGGTTTTTGTACCAATTATGAAGCAAATTTCCAGTAACGATATAAACCTTCGAAATCCGGACGTGTAGCGGAATCCATTAAATAAGCCGATATCTGCGAGTCCTCTATTCTATTGCGATTGAGGGCCCTTATAAAATAATCAATATTACCTGTACCGATGCCATGACCGTAGTATCTATTATTTCCAAGACTGATTATATTTTCTCCCTGCCATTCGGGAGTCAATGGGTTTACATCTGGATTTCTTACATATCTGCAATCGCCGGGAACATAGTCTGGGAGAACACGGTATGTAGATACATTTATCAGTTCGTCCATGTCTCGCCAGTTCATTAAAACGATATTTTGAAACGCTGAATCAAAGAGATTTGCTTTAAACGAGTCCAATACTGCTTTGTAGTAGATTATTACGACAGCTGTTGCACACTCTGTACCGTACAGGTGGGTATTAGTAAATATATCAGCCACACCATCAGAGGACTTAACATCTTCTCTTAGGACGAAGCCTCCATCTGAACGCCTACTCCAGTATTTTTCATTACACTTTGATTCCTGGAATATGCGAAATGCCAGTCTACCTCTGTAAAGTGAAGTAGACGCATCAATAATATTGCGGCGCATACTGGTTTCGAAAATTAGTTCCTCCTGTGATGAGTATATATACTCATGGTTGCTATCAATATATGTACTGAGAAATTCATATTCAGGACTTCCGGTCCTGTACGTATTTAGAATGGCTGTTATATCGTGCTGGCCGTCTGTAAACTTTATCATGACAATCCCCCCATAACAACTGATGCTGACTCTGATTGCCTGGCGACAGGAAGACCCATCCAGGAATTCCATTGGTGTATATCTCTTTTTTGGAGCATATAGGAAAAGTTAGACAACAGTAGCTGTTCTGCTTCAGGCAGCCTCCTGAACTCCATAAGTAGCTTCAATTCCTTATCATGTAGCTGGGACAGTGGCCTTCCGTTGTTGGCAGACACTTGGCGGCAGAGGTACTTGGCCTCCATTGACACTGTGTAATAGATCGGTTTACTACACATTTTCATACTTTCACCTGTATAGCATAGAAAGGGCTGGTTTTCAGAAAGCCATTGCATTGCCCTGTAATATGCTGATACTCCATCTGTTGCTTCTAAACCTGGAATAAACCCTAATAGCTTTTTGGCCAGGGCAGTGTCCCGAATATCCTCGGAGTTTAGCCTCTTAGCCAGTAGGTAAAGACTGTCAGTATCTTTGGCTTCGAAAAACGCCCATACCAGATTGTGGATTAGCTTATCGTGTCTGTTTCTGTCAAATATATGCCCAACAACAACAGATAAGAGTGACCTATTGGTTAAGCTTTTAAGGAGTAGGGAGGTGCAGCGTTCCAAAAGGATTTCATATGCTACATCGGGAAGCGGGTCTGACCAACCTGTTTCGACTATCCATTCAAGTGGTGGCGAAACTGTCTGTTTGTCCATGCGCATTCTTTCTTCCACGGCTGCATTTAGCCTTGCCTGTAACGATGGGTCCGGTCTGCTCCGTGTTTTGTCTAATCTACTTTTGGTGCTCCTTGTATTGGTTTTGCCGGAAAGCTCATCTGAAATTTCCAAAGCCTTTTTAAGTAATGAAGGTAGATTCTCCTGAAGTTGATTCGTTAATATATCCTGCTTCAGAACGTACAGTGAACAAAACCGGAGATTTTGGTCATTTAGCAGCGCTAGAAGGTTTTCCCGGTCTGTGTGGAGTAGTTCATGGAAGTAGCTCCTCAAAAAGTCAGAACCATTGCTAATCCTTATATTATCAAGGAGTGCGGTCTGTGTACCTGGCATACTGTCACCATCCTTTCAAGAGCTTTACGAATTTCTAGCCATCAGAGCCGGCTTTGGAGCTCTGAAAGTTTTTCCTTCGTCAATGGATCAGGATTATACTGGAGACCGTACAGTATAGCTCTCTCTGCTCTTGCCCTATCCCCAGCCTGCAGGAAGGTGTCGGCAAGATTGTACCAGCCTATAGTATCTTGAGGATTCTGTCTTAGCCTTCTTATGTGGTAGGGGAGCACTCTGTTTGCAAGATAGCGTGTTTTATCAATGTTCTCCAGATCGATGCCGTTCCAGTGTACAACCTCGATGTCGAATATACCAGGTGAGATTTCATGCCATAATGCACAGGCGTCTTTTGGGTAACCGGAGGCGCTTCTTATTTTTACCAGCTCCAGCTTGTTGTATTTTTTGCTAAAAATCCTTTTTGAACTTCCATCAGATATAGAATATGCCACAAGTGTTCGGTCCTGCTGAGGGGATATGAGTCCCAAAAGTAGGTTGGGTTTTCCCTCGCCTGTAATGTCGGCATTTGTGAGATAATGGATTCCTTTGAATTCAGGATTGCTGATTTCAGCTAACTTGAACCACTGAACCTGATCCTTTTTTAGGACCAGAGTTCTTATACCTTCCCCAGTCAGGTATGAGGCGACAAGCTCTTTTCGGCCATCTCCGTCAAGATCGGCAAATTGAATTTCACCTGAGTCTTCTGGAAATTGTGGCTTTGTGAGTCTTGCCCCCGGAGGTAGGAAGCTGTTTACAATGACACTGTAATCAATTTTTTCAGGTCTAGTGTTGAGTTGAGCTGTAATACTAGTGAGCCCATTTATTATTGATTCCACCGGCCTTTTTAGATTATTTAATGAGAGCAGGTCAATTGCCTGGAGCTTTTTTAAAGATGCGGGGAGGTTCACCTTAAAGTAATCTGACCGTAGTATGTCGCAATAGAATTTGACGCTCCTGCGGGCAAGCTTATCCAGAGCTTCAAGTCCTGAGCCTTTAGGCAGCTGCATATTGATAACCCCTTTACATATACATTTCTTCTATATTCTATGCAGTGGCGAATGAAACGTTAAACATATTGGTTGAAAGCAGTTTCTTTACTTATTTCCAGAAATCAGTTAGTATTATAATATAAGAAAATTCTACATATTTCGGGGGGGATAGTTATGAGTAGTAACAGGCCTACAATTCTTGTCTGCGATGATTCTCTATTGGTTAGGAAAAAAATGAAGGACTGTCTTATGGAATGTGGCGACTTTAATATAATTGAAGCGTCAAATGGCCAAAGCTCAATAGAATTATTCAAGGAAAACAATCCTGATTTAGTTTTTCTGGATATTGTAATGCCTGATAAAAATGGGATTGAAGCTTTACGGGAGATGATTGATGTAAAGAAGGATGCAAAAATCATCATGCTTTCATCTTCGGGCACAAAAAATCATTTAAAGGCGGCAATGGAGGCAGGGGCTTCTGACTTTATCCAAAAACCATGGGAAAAGTCCCAAATTGACCATATTGTAAACAATATTTTCTGATAAGGAGAGTGAAATATGTTTAGCCAATATTTCGGACATTATCTGTTGAACAAAGGAATTGTTACACCGGAACAGCTAACTGAGGCTCTCGAGTATCAGCGCTCAGTTCATCTTAAGCTCGGCGTTATAGCAATTAATGCAGGGTATATGGTACCTTCGCAGGTTGAGCAAATTCACAGTATGCAAAAAAGAGTAGATAAAAGATTCGGAGAACTGGCAATTGAGCAGGGATATATAACTGAAGCCCAGCTTAATGAGCTGCTTTCTACACAGAAACAGGGGCATCTAATGCTTGGACAGGCCCTTATTGATAAGAATTTCTTAACTATGGAGCAATTACAGTCCGCACTTAATAATTACAAAAAGGAAAACGGGATGTCGACCAGGCAGTTTAATGTGGTAAGAAAGGATGATGCTCAGGAGATTGAGCAGATATTCCAAAATTATGGTGAGACGATTCTGACAAAAACCTACAGTGATTATGTTACTCTCTTTATTAAGAATATTATCAGATTTGTAGATGAAAGCCCAACAGTAGAGATTAACCAGCTGAAAACCGATATGACGTTTCAGTGGTATGCATCCCAGGAAATCTTAGGAAAGATAGCTATTCATACAGGTATAGCCTGTGATACAGCGGAATTTGTCGCCTTCGCAGCCAAATTTGCCCAAGAGGACATCGTTGAGCCTGATGAACTTGCTCAGGCCTCTGTAGGAGAATTCCTTAACCTGCACAACGGGATATTCCTGGTGAACATGTCCAATAATGGCGTGGAATTGGAAATGGATCCCCAGATGGTTGCCGAAAGCTATACCTTTAAGAATCAAGGGAAAGCATATATAGTTTCCTGCCACATGACTTGGGGTAAAATTGACTTGATACTGGCGTAACAGATTACAAAAGAAAAGACGGGGCTTGGATGCTCCGTCTTTTTTGAAATTTTCTTTTATCGGTCTAGAGCTTCATCCGTACTCACTTTATGCGGAAGGCTTTGTAGGTACCTGAAGGTAGATTCATAGTGAAGTGGGTAGTGGAGCCGGTAGTGATACCCTGATGAGAGGTGCCGGTGACCAAATCTTGAAGTACTGCGCCTGGTCTGTCTATGATAATGTTCACATCATCAGCGTGGGGAAGGAAGCTTTCCAGTACAAAGGTATTATTATCATAGGTAAACAGAGCTATATTAGCTTTAGCATCTAACGTTACAGGAGCATTGCACTTTAACACGCTCCTAATCTTGTTTAGCACCTCCCGGGGATAGTTGCACAAATCGCCTGAATCCTCTGGTATTGTTAGTACATATAGGCGGCCTTTCCCGTAATGAGTGACAGATAATACCGACAAGCCTGTACATGCTCCGATACCTTCTATCAGTGAGCAGGCATCGTTTGTATGCATACTGATTAAGGGTAGCAGAATGGATTTCCATGATGGAAAAACACTTTCAAGATTGAAACCCGTTTTCGACAGGCTAAAACGGTCAACCAGAGCCTTTTTGCCTGGCATGCGAATAGTGGCAAGACGGTCTAAGCCTTTCTCATGAAGGGCTTTTACTAGACCGGTGCTAATAATTACGTCGCCCCCGTCCTGAAGGCTTTTTTCTATTTTTTCTATTATATCCATGTCTCCGGCTGCGCTCTCGGTCAGGAATATTTTGCTTTGCCCCTCGGGGAAGTAGGGGTATGCTTCAAGAGGTATGCCCAGCATCCCCACATGATTGTGAAGGTAATCCTCTCCGCTTGAACCACAGGGTATATAACAGGCTGTGCCTAGCGGAGTGCCAAGCTCTCCCAAAAACTCATCTAAAGCTTCGAAGGCATAACCTGCCAATGGGGTAAATATGCGAAATTGTTTGTCTAATAACGTTCCAAGGCAAAATAGTGTTACTTCTCGGGGCTTTGCGAACAATGTAAGATATGCCTGTTCGACATAAGTATTTAGACTGCCGCTACATTCGTATGAATCGAACCAACCACCGCCGTTTCTAAGGGGCTTCACATTCTCAAAATATCTCATAATAAAATAGCTTAAGTATTTTGGAAGGTGCTGTTGGGTATACATTGGGTCTCTTGTTTCTGTACCTGTGTAGATCATATCAAACATACGAGACTCAGTTTCCAGGCTGTAGCCGGTTTCTCTGAAGCTATCGTACCAGTTAGGGAACTTTATCACCATATTAATATCGGGGTTTATATTCTTTGCAGGGCCGATAATAAGCTGGTCGGCTACTTCCTTCATTAGATGGAGTCGGAATTTTGACCAGCTATCATCACCCTTAGCCTTTATGCAGCTACTGCATTTACAGTTTGTATAGAAAAAGTCATCAAGAATTATTTCGTCGAATATAGTGGCTGACATTTCAACTACGGCCTTAAGCTTTTCTCTGTGCTCGCTATTGGTATAACAAAGAGAATTGAAGCCGTGACCGTCAGGTTTTTCCGCTCCTGTGGTGGTTATGCCACAGGATACTTTAAGCCCCTTGTTCTCGAAATATTTTTTCAACAGAAGCAGCTTCTCCCGCTGGATGGATTCAAAGCTACGTAAGCTTTCTAGATATATTTTGTCTATGTGGATATGCTTTTCCAGCAAAGCAAATTGTTTATCAAATTCATGTAGATCGCTGATCCTAGTAAGGTCCTCCACACGGGCATAAAGTGCTGTCTTGAAATTTCTGTAACTCATATATTCCTCCTTGCTAATTATGAAGCTTATGGTACGCCATGAAAGATGTTTAGTTGATGAAGTAGCTACTGTTTATCTACGTCTTCAGAAGACGACGACCTCTATAGGTCGGCGATGAATGAAGACGAATTAATTTACTTCCTTGGTCAGTGGAGTTCAGTCTCCACCTGACTCCCTGAGCGAAGTGAATTGACTGCAATGAACAACTATAATATTACAGCATTTTATGAGAAAATACTATATAGTGTTATTGTAGTTTGAAAAAAACAGAAAAGGTCAGGTGACCGGATGGTGTCCGAAAAATCACAAAGGTTTAAAAAGGTATATATAGAAATAACAAATGTATGTAATCTATCATGTTCATTTTGTCCCGGCACTGTTAGAAAGTCAACATTTATGAGCTTGTGTGACTTTGAAAAAGTATTGGGACGAATAACTGGTTACACAAGGTACATATATTTACATGTCATGGGAGAGCCGCTGCTGCATCCTGAATTGACTAAGATTTTTGAGATTAGCCATTCATATGGTTTTAGAGTTAACATCACAACAAATGGCACCCTAATATTAAAAAGACAGAAGGACCTGCTAGACGCCCATGCTCTCAGGCAGGTTAACTTTTCTCTTCACAGCCGGGAAGGTGTTGTAAGTCCCGAAGAGCGAAAAAAATACTTAGATGACATTTTTCGATTTAGCGATAAAGCCCTTGAAAGAGGCGATATATTTATATCCTACAGGCTGTGGAACATTGGAGCATCGTCTGCAGACAAGTATAATAAGTGGGTTCTTGAGAGCATAGAGAAACACTGTAGCATTGATTTTTCTTTATGGAATACCTTTATTGAGAAGGATAGGATTACTGTGAAGGATAGATTGTATATCAATAGGGCAGAGGTATTCCAATGGCCTGACGATTGCCATGCCGAAGACGATCCTACAGACGATACTGTATCATCAGCCTGTGTCAAGCCCGATAGCTGTTCCAGAGAAAAACCAATCAGCAAAGGCTTTTGCATGGGATTGAGGGATCAACTGGCAATACTTTCCGATGGCACAGTTGTACCCTGCTGTTTAGACAACAACGGTATTATCAGTCTTGGAAATATATTTTCACAGGAGCTTAAGCATATACTAAAGAGTAAACGTGCTGAAGCTTTTTACAATGGATTTTCACAAAGGCGAGTAGTTGAACAGTTGTGTAGGAGCTGTAGCTATCGTGAAAGATTTTCTTGAAAAATAATGGGGTGCGAAAATATTGCGAACAGCTTTTTGGTACACTATTGGCTGGGCATACCTTTTTATAACAATGCCAGTGCTGTACAGAATAAAACACTTGGAGAATAGGGGAAGAAATAAAGAAAAGGAAGCACTGGCATACCGTTTCAGTATGATGCTTGCAAGGGGCTTGTTTTATCTGACAGGTTCAACTGTGGAGCTTTTAGGGCTTGAAAAACTACCGGATGGGCCTGTGCTATTTGTCAGCAATCATCAAAGCCACCTGGACAGTGCAGTGATACATGGCTTTATTCCTAGACCTAAGGGATTTGTGGCTGATAAGGATGCAGAAAATATACCAATCCTACGTACCTGGATGAAATATATGAAGTGTATTTTCATAGATAGAAAAAATGTAATGCAAAATATTAACAGCATGGAGAATGGCATAAGACTGCTGAAGGAAGGCCACTCACTAGTGATATATCCTGAGGGAAGAATCAATGCCTCCAATCAGCTTGCCAACTTCAAAAAGGGCGGGCTTAAGATGGCAATAAAAGCAGGAGTTCCTGTTGTCCCTGTAATACTCAAGGATACTCATCTAATAATGAACAGGAGCGGCTTTGGAATACGCAAAGCCCATATAAAATGTATCATTTCTGATCCAATATGTGTTCAGCCTCAGAACGGTAGGAATAGTAAGAATAATAAGCATGCAGCTGCTCAGATGAAAAAAGTCAGAGAAATAATCGCAAACAACCTCCTGTGAATCATATTATAGATGTAGAATGGCAAGGCGAGAGATAAAGGAGTTGTTCCTTTTGTTCAGGAGCGCAATATCGGGCAAACGCCTGATACGCCTGACGGAGGCTTTTAATAGTGATGGCTTCAAGATAGTCAGGGTTTTTACATATAAGGGGAGACTGGGTGTAACTGCTGAAAATAGGTCGGTACTTAACTATGATACAGGAAAGCCGAAAAAAGCCTATTATGTTGAGGGTACTCCGTATGAAACAGGCTATCTGATGGGAAACATGGCGGAGGAAGAGGTTTCTCGGATAATGGATTATACCGACAGGGTGGTGTTTTCTTTTATTGGTAGCAAAGTTCTTGATAAAATAAAGCTGATACAGAGTGCGTTTATACGTATTATTTATGAATTATCTAAAAAGGCCTGGGCGCAGATGCCAGAGACGATAAGGGAAGAGGTCAGGGGGGTGTTTGACGGGTGTAAAAGCCGCAACCCTAAAACCAAGGTCAACATGGAGCGCCTGATTGTATTGAATACGGGTATTGATATAATATGTTCCATGATTTATTCCGGAAATTTCTTCAGAATTGGTATGGAGGGTGTTGAACCAGAGGATTTTGATATCCCTATGATGTGCAATGCCTTCACGGTTTGTGGTAAAAGCGCAGGAAATGGCTGCTACTTTGGTAGGGATTTTACATTCCCGTCAGCAGATGTATTCCAGGATACTGCAGCCCTAATAGTTTATTCTCCTATTACATCTGAGCAGCAGGATGAAAATTCTATAGAGTCTGTGCTGAAAGGCCGCAGGGCAATACCCTTTGTTAACATTGCTGCCCCTGGGATGATTGGTAGTGTTGCAGCAATGAATTTACAGGGTGTTGCTTTAGGAGTCAATATGTCACCTGGAGCCAATTGCGACCCTGATAATATCGGCGTTAACTCCTTACTTATGACAAGACTTTGTGCCCAGTATAGCACCAGCGCCGGTGATGCTGCTTCTATTATGGCCCAGCTACCAAAGGGTGTTTCCTGGCTTTACATAATTGCAGATGGAACAGGACGCTCATGTATAGCTGAAGCTGGTGCCTCCTGGCCAGAATTAGAGGTGACTCAGTACCCTGATAAAGAGTATATCACCCTGCTGCCTGATGCAGATTTTATAAAGAGCCATAGATCAGTACCTTACCAAAACGGTGTGATGTTTCGATGGAATGACTATAAATACCCTCTTGAGTACCTTACCTTTAATCATCAGCTATGGGAGCGTTACAATAAAATGAAAAAGAAGCAGAATATTATATATACCGGTGCTTTCGAGGAGGACGGCTATATTAACAGGACTGGGGAGCAGAACTGTCCTTCCTCCTTCTATTTTGCACCTCAGAGAGAGAATAGCGACGAGCTGCTTGTAGCATCAAACCATTGTATAATTCCAGAGATGCGTTACTTTGCCATGCACCGTTGGACACAGCGGATAATAGGCAAGAGGGTCAATGATATACAATGGCGCTATGATGAGCTTCACAGGCAGCTCCTTGAAAGGCTTGCGGAGAAGGGGAGGGTGGAGCTCAGTGATGCCAAGGAGCTCATAAGCTTTCTTGCACCAGATGGCAAGTACAAGGGTTATTACGCTGATAACCCCAAAAGTAAGGATGGTAGCGAGTTACGCATTGAAGGTGCAGTATCGGTGTTTGATTTGAAAAACAAGGCGGTAGAGAGCCATTATGGCTATTACAGCGACAAATGGGTTAGGCTGACTCTCCCTGCATATTTCTGAGTAAAACACGGGGACTGAGTAAAATACGGGGACAGTTGTGCTGTTTCAAAGTGAAGCATGGGGACGCTTGTGCTGTTTCAAAGTAAAACATGGGGACGTTTGCGTTGTTTCAAAGTGAAACATGGGGACGTTTGTGCTGTTTCAAAGTGAAGCATGGGGACGTTTGTGCTGTTTAATGTTCAAAGGTGAAACATGGGGACGCTTGTGCTGTTTAATGTTCAAAGGTGAAACACGAGATACGCCCCAATGTTTCACTGACGCCTCAATGGCTAACATTTCAATTAGTGGGCACTTATTGCACTGGAAATCAGATTAAATCCTCATTAATCCAGCAATAATTGAGTTTCGGGTGTAATTATGTTAATTGATATGGAATATTTTTGCATTATTGTGCCCATTACTTGCAAAGTCATCCACCAGACATTGCATTCACCTTGATAACTTTTGGCTTACTATTCTTCCGGTTCAGGGGCAGGTTCTGATTTGTGGCCTTTGATTGTCACCACTGCCTTGGTGGGTTTGGTTATCACCTTTACATCTGGCTGGAAATTGAAATCAGCGGCTGTAAAGCTTTGGCCTGGCTTCGTGCTAGTTATGTCAGCGACAGCGTATTGCGGAATACTGTCTGCTGAGCATTCTACTGTTATGGTATTCAGCTGATGTATCACTGAATTACCTGCCTTTGTGTTTGCATCGCTACCTGTAATCTTAATGGGTACCTGGACTTGAATTGTCTCCTGGGGATCAACTTTCTGAAAGTCCAGATGTATAATCTCCTTGTTGACAGGGTTGTATTGTATGTTCTTAATTATCAAGGACAGGTCATGCTCTTCCCCGAATTCTGTTTTAAACAATGCGTTTCGCCCATTACTTTTCAGAAATCTGTTGAGCTCTGATTTGCTGACCTTGGCCGCCTTGGATCCATATCCGTTGCCATAAACCACAGCAGGCACAAGACCACTTTCTAGAAGCCGCTTTGCTCGACTTCCGCCGATTTCGTTTCTTTTTTCAAGCTTCAATGTAGAATTATTCATAATCAACCTCCATAAAAAAACGTATTATTTATTTATAAGGTTATTATTTACAATTTAATTTTTTATAAACAAATCATGAGCAAGGCGTGGTAAACTATAGTAATGTATGTCCGACGGATGCGGAGCAAACAGAATGCAGCGGGCACTAGGGCGAACAGAATACAACGGATGCGGGGGCAGATAGAAAGCAATGTGCGCTTCGATAAACAGAATGAAACATGCGTTAAGGCAAATAGAAGACGCTTGCGAAAATGGGCGTAGAGCTTTGGGGCAGCAGACAGTCAATTCACTTCGCTCAGGGAGTCAGGTGGAGACTGAACTCCACCTGACCAAGGAAGTTAATTAATTCGTCTTCATTCATCGCCGACCTATAGATGTCGGCGTCTTCTGAAGACATAGATAAAAATTCACTTTTGGGGGAGCAGAACAAAATGGACCATTGCATTTCAATAAGAAGAGCTGTATTACATGTGTTGGATTTGAATTCTGGAATACCTGTAATTTCTAAAGGAGAGCTGGAAGTAACCGAAGATATGGAAAACTATCTTGTTAGGCATATTGGAAAGGTGCTTGATAATCCCAACACCAAAAGTGCTGTATTTTCTTCTGAAGATAACAATATGCGTACCTTGTGCAATTTACTTAAGGACAAGGAGAGTGATTTTTTACCCATAACAGCAGATATAGCAGGCATATTTTTTTCATTCATGCAAAAAAACCCTGACATACCCTCGGCGGATCTGGTCTGCTGTATCGTAGAAGTAGACGGATCTGTACAGCTAGGTATACTAAAGCTAAATTACAAAGCAGGCTTTACACACTGGGTTACTAATTCGGAGGAGGGCAGTATCAATACTATCATCCGCCATCAGACGCTGTTGCCACAGGAAGGGCAAAAGCTTGATGAATGTGTGCTGGTTAATCTAGAGAACCAAAAAATCAAAATCATTGAGAAGCAATATGAGATCAACGGAGAAAAAGAGTTTTACTTGTCAGGTCATCTGCTGGGGTGTAACTGCGAATTATCTGACAATGCAAAGCTGAAGATAATAGACAAGGTTGCTAAAAGCATGAATAAGAAGTATTTCGATGAGGATTTCGAAAAGGCTGTAAAACTTAAAAAGGCTGTATCGGAGTGCTTTGAGGAAACATCCGCCATACAGATAGAGCATATTGCTGATAAAGTGTTCGAAAAGAATGCTGATGTGAAGCGGGAGTATGTTGAAGAGATTGCCAAAGCGGGCATTATCGAAAAGGAAATAACTATACCCGACAGGATCATTGAGAAAAAGTTCCGGACCCACAAAATAAAAACTGATACAGGGATTGAGATAGATTTTCCCCTTGAATACAGCGATAACAGTGACAGGATTGAGTTCATTAACAATCCTGATGGAACCCTGTCCATAATAATAAAAAATGTCACAAAAATAACAAACAGTTGAATTGCTAGAAACTGTTTGTGTTATAATAAAAATAATATTTTATCTATGTCTTCAAAAGATGCCGACCTCTATAGGTCGGCGATGAATGAAGACGAATTAGTTAGCTTCCTTGGTCAGATGGAGTTGAGTGAAGCGAGTTAGTTAGCTTCCTTGGCCAAGTGGAGTTGAGCGAAGCGAATTGAATACATAAGGAGATTGTTAACATGAAAAAGAATCCTGTTGTTACTATTGAAATGGAAAGCGGAAATATCATCAGTGTTGAGCTATATCCAGAAATTGCACCAAATACAGTAAGCAATTTCATATCACTTGTAAAAAGTGGTTTTTATGACGGTGTAATATTTCACAGAGTAATCCCCGGCTTTATGATACAGGGCGGAGATCCTGAGGGTACTGGCATGGGCGGCCCAGGCTATTCAATAAAGGGTGAGTTTTCTGGGAACGGGTTTGATAATCAACTAAAGCATGACAAGGGAGTCATTTCCATGGCCAGGTCTGCAATGCCGAATTCTGCTGGCTCTCAGTTTTTCATAATGGTGGAGAAGTCTCCGCACCTTGACGGCCAGTACGCTGCCTTTGGAAAAGTAATTGATGGAATTGATGAGGCTGATAGAATCGTTGGGGTGAAGCGTGATTACAATGACAGGCCTCGTGAAGAACAGCGGATGAAAAAGGTAACCGTTGAGACCTTCGGAGAGGATTATGGCGAACCTGATAAGTGTTAGACAATACAGGCATAGTGAACTAGATTGCCACCACTAAAGTGGCGATCTAGTATTCCTGCTACTAACCAGGTGTTGATCCCATTCATCCTTTTACCGCGCCTGCGACGACACCTTCGATTATATATTTCTGGCAAGCAAGATAGAAAATGACGATGGGGATTACTGAAAGTACAAGCAAAGCCATCATAGCCCCCATGTCTATACTCCCGTACCCACCTTTCAGATATTGTACTGCTATTGGTATTGTTCTGTATTCTGTGCCTATCACAAGGTAGGGAAGAAGATAATCATTCCAGATCCACATCACATTAAGAATGGCTACGGTTACAGAGATTGGCTTAAGAACAGGGACCACTATGATGAAGAAGGTTTGCAACGGACTGCATCCATCTATCATTGCAGCTTCCTCAAGCTCATGGGGTATGGATTTCACAAAACCGCAATACATAAATACAGACAGGCCTGACCCGAATCCCAAGTATATGGCAACAATCCCCAGTGGATTGTCTAGGTGAAGTACATTTACAACCTTGGTCATAGTGTACATGACCATCTGGAATGGTACAATCATAGAAAATGCGAACACATAATACAGAAAGCTGTTTAATCTGCTTTTTACTCTGGTGATGAACCAGCCTGTCATTGCTGTCAGTAATACTATTGTAAGAGACGACAGCACTGTAATGAAAAGAGACCATCCAAAAGCGTTCATATAAGAGGATTTCGATATACCTGTTATGTAGTTGCCAAGACCGGCAAAGGTCTCGCGGTTAGGCAATTTGAAGGGGGAAGTGCTTATGTGGAATTTGCTCTTGAAGGAATTGAACAGTACAATGAAGATCGGTGCCATAAATGAGCCCACTACAGAAATCATTATTATAAGTAACAATTTATTCAGGAGTCTTTTTGCTATACGCGACCTACCAAATCGTAACTTTTTACAACGCATCAGTTTTCCACCTCCCTGCTTCGGCTGATTCTGAGCTGTATGAAGGCTATGACTGCAACGATGATGAAAAAAATCACAGCCTTAGCCTGACCTACCCCTTCATCTCCTACCGAGCTGTAAAAGGTATTGTATATATCTAGAGCAAGGAGCTGCGTCTGCTTCGAGGGAGCACCCGCTGTTAGGGCTAGGTTCTGATCAAATAGTCTGAAGGAATTTGTGAGAGTCAGGAACAAGCATATCGTAAACGATGGAGAGACAAGAGGTATTGTGATTCCGGTCAGCATATGCAGTGGGCCTGCTCCGTCAATTCTGGCTGATTCCTTGACCTCTGTGGGAATGTTTTGTATACCGGCAATATATATGACCATCATATATCCGATAAGCTGCCAGGTCGTCAGTATAATGAGGCCCCAGAATCCGTACTCTGGTTTGTAGGTGATGGTCATATCGAAATTGAATAAGAAACCATTTATTATTAGTAACCAGATATATCCCAACACAATGCCGCCTATCAAATTTGGCATAAAGAAAACTGCTCTGAAAATATTCCTGCCCTTTAGTTCTGTGGTCAATAGCATCGCCAGTAGAAATCCGAACACATTAATGATGATAACAGCTACAAATGCAAATCTGATTGTAAACCATAGCGCATTTAAAAAGTCCTTATCATCAAATGCCTTTGCAAAATTATTAATCCCAATCCATTTGGCATCGATAACAGTTCTGAACTCTGTGAAGGACAAGAGTATGCCCATAACAAAGGGAATCAGAAATGCAATCGAAAATGCAGTCAGAGTGGGTAATACAAAGATAGGGAAATATTTCTTCATACGGTCACGCATAGGCTCAGCTCCCATTTCCATACATATATATCCGATAAGTCATCAGCGATTGTAAATAATCATACCGCTGCACACTCTATCAAGTAATGTGCAGCGGAAGTTATTTACATAAAGTCGTTAAATTGCTGTAGCTGTGATTATGTTACTAAAGCTGTGAATATGATACTAAAGCTGTGATTATGTTACTAAAGCTGTGATTATGTTACTAAAGCTGTTGTTTGACAGGGTTACTGGGATCTTTCTGATTTCCAGCTGTCCTTTACTGTCTTGACTACATCATCCCAGCTTTTATTTCCCTGGACATACTCAAGAAGTGCGTCTCCGAATTGATTCTTAAATTCTTCGCTAGGGAAGGCAGCAAATGTCCACGTGACAGTTTGAAGGTCACCCTCCATCCATCTCAGTACCTCCTTAGCCAGTGGATCTGATGGTTTCTCGTCGTCTTCAAAGGTGCTGAAGGGAGCTATGAAGCCTAATTTATTAACTACATAGTCTTTACCTGTTTCACTGGAGAAGAGCCATTCAAGGAAATCGGCTGAGGCCTTTTGTTTTGCAGCTGAGACATTGCTGTTTATAGCAAAATAATTTTCGGTCCCTACACAAAGACCCAGCGATTCTTCACCTTTGGAGCCTGAATAAATAGGTAGAAATTTAATATCTTCCTCAAGCACGGTGTTACCTTCGACTCCGGAGATTTGCGACCACGCCCAGTTGCCATTTTGAACCATAGCAGCCTTTCCTAGGGCAAATTCAGCCATGGAGTCGTTAACAGTCTTGCTACCCAGCAGACCTTTTGGCGTTACTGAGTTGTTTACATACAGATCAAATATGTTTTTGAAATTTGTTGAATAACTAAAGTCCACTTCATTTGAAGCAAGCCCTGCCAATATTGGGCTATCAAAGCCTGCTTGACTGCTGAATTCGTAGAAGAATGGGATATTTGCCAGATGGGTCTGCCATCTCCACTGTTCTCCAGATGAGAGGGAGGTGGATGCAAATACGCCATCTATTCCCAGGGTCTCCTTGTGAGCTTGCATATCTTCGACTACCTCTTTGAGTATCTGAAAATTGTTTACCTGGTCCATACTGCTGACATTTGTTTTTTTGTCTGAGAGTGCGAAGTATTTACTCATGAGTGCATCATTATAAATAATGCCGTAACCTTCAACCACATATGGGATCCCGTATACACCATTTCCAGCTCTTACGGCTAGACTTTTGTCAGTGAGATTACTGTACAGCTCGGTGTTGCTAAGGTCCAGACAGTAATCCTTCCAAGACTCATAACCCACAGGTCCGTTTATTTGGAATATGGTGGGGGGGTCTGATTTTGCGATCTCTGACTTCAACGTTTGCTCATATGTACCGCTAGCTGCAGTAATTACCTTCACTTTAACTCCTGTTTCATTTTGATAGTCTGCTGCTATCGAATCATATACCTCTGAGATCTCAGGCTTGAAATTTAGAAAATAGATTTGGTTTGAACTGCCGCCCGCCTGGCAAGCTGTAAGAATACATATTGCAAAGACCAGTGCTGTGATGACTGCTAATAACCTTTTGGTTCCTTTCATTAAACCCCACTCTCCTTTTAAAATATCTGTTCTCGATAACCTTTCTGAGAACGTTTCAATGCACATAAGCACATAATAACATAAATGGAAGAAAATAACAACCACTAAATTACAAGACAAGTTCTAAATGATAGTAGACTTTTTCTTACTTTATGTCGTAATATGTTTATATGATAAAAAAATTCTAAGATTGGTTGGAGGATTAACATAATGGAAGTAATAAATCTGGATAAGAAGACGAATATCAAAAACACAAAAGCATTGAAACAGGTACTGAAATGGGGCGCTCTTGCTCTGGTAGCTATCATTATTTTGACATCTATCATAGGCTCTGTGCCTGCCGGATATGTGGGTGTCACAGTAACGATGGGTTCTGTTTCCCAAACGGTTCGAAGAGAAGGCGTATATATCAAGCTGCCCTTTGTACAGACTATTAGGACCATGGAAGCAAGGACCTTGAAGGTGGAATGGGCGGATGCAAGCAATCCGATAACAGCAGCCAGCAAGGATTTACAGGATGTATATATTAATGCAGTGGTAACATATCATATATCTGCTGAGCAGGCACCGAAAATATATCAGACCATAGGTTTGGACTATGCGGATAAAAAGGTTATTCCCCTTACTCTTAACGCTATAAAAACACATACAGGAAAGTATAATGTGGCGGAAATTCTGAACAATCGTGAGAAGATTACCAATGATGTGAATGCAGATGTTGCTGTCCAACTACTGGCTAACGATATTATTCTTGAGAACGTCTCACTGGTGAATATCGATTTCAGGCCTGAATATAAAGAAGCAATCGAGCAAAAGCAGATTGCGGAAAAACAGGTAGAGACACAGCAGTTTACGCTGGATAAGCAGGCTCTTGAGGCTCAGCAGCAGGTAAAGAAGGCTGAAGCCGACAAACAGGCAAAGATCCTTGAAGCAGAAGCTGAGAAGCAGTCAAAGATCCTTGAAGGTGAGGGTATAGAGGAATTCAATAAAAAGATTACACAAAGTATTACTGACGAACTATTGAAATATAAGGAGCTTCAGAACCAGGAGAAGGCAATAGAAAAGTGGAATGGAGAATACCCAAGTGTCGTGGCAGGAGGAGAATCCATACCGCTGATACAGATGCCTACATCCAGTACAGGCAGCTCCGTAGTCAATCCAACAGGAATAGACTAAGCCGGTAGACTATGTAACACAGAAAGCGCGGGACTTAGCGAAAAAAGGGTAAGCCCCCAAGCATCTAAGCACCTTAGAGCAGTGAGTTATGTAACACAGAAAGCGCGGGACTTAGCGAAAAAAAGGTAAGCACCCAAGCATCTAGGCACCTTAGAGCAGTGAATTATGTAACACAGAATGTGCAGGATTTCGAAAAAAAAGGTAAGCCACTTGAGCAGTAGGCTATGTAATACAGAATGCACTCTGATGCTATGGGAGGTCAGCCACTTAACTAATAGGTGGCCGACCTCCTTTATCTATGTCTTCAGAAGAAGCAGACATCTAGTTTAGTCTCTACCTGACTCCCAGAGCGAAGCAAATTGAATAATCTACATATGTCATTTCACCATACATCGGGCAATTTACGATGTATCATGTTTTAAAGTCTGCAGTACAGTATATTGTGGTTGTGTCTTTTATTCCATTACCATGTAATGTGCGGTTGAATTTCTTTAGGGTTACATTGCAAAAGCCTTACACACTAAGAAGTGCTTGCTGTTTTTTTGTAATCTTGCTAAGATGTTGTTGAGCTTTCAGTTACGGTATAACGAAAGGATGGAACTGACAATGAGAGATGTAATGAAGGCATACAAACTACACAAAGGCCCTGCTTGCTGTGGTGTGGATCTTGGTGATGGAAGTGAACGGGGAGAATATGTTTGTCAGGATTACATACTAGATAAGCTGGGAAGACCTCATAGAAGCATAAACCTAATGTACTGCTATTATCCTCTTGATAAGGGCTGGCCTGTAAGGGCGAGTCAGCTTGGGGGAAATAAAGGAGTATCATTTGCTTGGGATTATCCCTATGATGACTACTTTCCTTATACCGGGGGATTAGGCGGTAACACGGAGGGAGAGCCTTTTATATCCATGAGGGATGTAAGGCGCCATGGTCAGGATGTTACACTGACGTTGACAATAGACTGCGCTGTGTCTGATGAGTATTTGCTACAACTGGCAAGGGAGCTTAAGCCATACGGAAGGCTTACGCTACGAATAAATCATGAGGCTACAGGTGAGTGGTTTGCATTCAATAAAAGGTACAGCTACCAGCAGGTCGCTGATTTCTACGTGCGTTTTCATAACATAATAAAAAAAGAAGCACCAAATATTAAAACGATATTGTGTATAGGAGAGGATATTGAACAAGGAGCCTCTGAGATGAAATACGAAAAAGAATTCAGAGAAGCCGTTAGATTAACAGATATTTGGTCAGGTGATTACTATTTGGCATTGAACTGGGGTTGGCCATTTGTTGTGGCAGAGCGGGGCGGAAATTCCCACAAGCGGCTGAGTGCGGCTAAGGTGCTTGAATTTTGCAGATTTGCATATGAACGCTTTAGCCTGCAAAATGATGGACAGGCAAAACCATTTATCATATCAGAGCTGAATGCAGATGGTGATGTTACTGGCCCCTACGATCAGGCCCGAATGATGAAGGAATTTTATTATATGATAAGGGACGAAAAGGTAAATTGGATAAAGGGTATCACCTGTTACCAGTTTAGGGACAGAGGACGTCTAGGCCTTGAACATGAAGATCCTAGCTGCTCCTCTCGTGGGATAAAGCAGCCCTTGTTTGATGCTTATAAAGAGATAATTCACGACCCCTATTTCCAGCCTTCTATGGAGACAGGAGCTTTGATAGAGCTTCCAGTAAAGCTGAGGTGGGGAGGCGCGGAGGATTCTGACGGTCTGGCTATTCCTGTAAAGCTAGAGGGTTCACCTGT
Organism: uncultured Oscillospiraceae bacterium; assembly: GCA_964512095.1. GTDB lineage: Bacteria > Bacillota > Clostridia > Acetivibrionales > DTU013 > DTU013. The sequence goes on along the minus strand of CAZEIH010000018.1, from coordinate 24,007 downwards.
TTTTTGTGAGGTGACGTTTGAAGAGGAGAGCCTTAATGCGGTATTTGAGTTTAATGGAAAATGGTTTTACAAAAAGCCTGGTGTAAAGACTGTTGATTTGATGCCGGCTTTTTTTGAAAAGCCGCTTTCGGGTGAGTATGAGCTAATTTTCAAGATGTTTATGCCACCTGGGGACGGGGTTAACGATTCAGCCCAGGGAGAGGATTGGGATGTCAATTATTACTCAGAGATAAGCCATCTTCCTACGTTTCGCATTAGGTACGAGCCAGTAGAAATAGGCTAAACGGAGTGGAACATGGTATACATCTCCGTTTTCATTCAGGTCAGCCACTTAGCACTATGTTCTAAGGGCTTATATGAGTTGATATAATTCAGTGCGTCAGCTACGTCTGTCGAGATATGATATAGCAGGGTGCTTTCTTTTTTTGCAAAGCGTTGTTCAATGATCCTATCGAATTGACTGAGGATAGAATCAAAAAAACTATTGGTGTTTATTATTACAATTGGTTTATTGTGATACTTAAGTTGCTTAAGGGTAATAATCTCAAGGAGCTCCTCAAGAGTGCCGAAGCCTCCTGGCAATGCGATAAACGCATCGGATCTGGCATCCATAATCGATTTTCTTTCTCGCATATCCTTTGTAACAACCAGTTCGTCGCAGGTCTCATATACGACACCCTTCTGGTTTAGAGCCTCCGGTATTACGCCGATGACCTTGCCCTCCATACAATGGACAGCTGTAGCTGTGGCCCCCATGAGACCGCGCATACCGCCTCCAAAAAGTAGGGTATCATTGTTGTTGGCGATGGCTTTGCCAAGCTGTTTTGCTAAATCAAAATATATCTTGTCTATATAATTGCTTGAAGAGCTATATACACATATGACTTTATTCATGATATCCTCCGTTTTGTTATATTACGCACATTTTAAGAAAATAATTCTAGTGGTTTCCCTTCGAAGCCAGTGGTTTCCCTTCGAAGCCTACTGTTTAACCCTCGAAGCCGGCGATTATCTTACGTACTTCGTCCATACATTCCTCGCCACTTCCCTTTACAGGCATGTCGGGCTCAATGCCCTTGTCCATTATGTTTATCTCCCGGACATTCCAAAAGTGATTCACACATAATCCAATTTTACCTAAAACTTTCAATGATAGCAATAAAAACAGGGCGGTATTTTTCTTGACCGCATTTACCCATTGGTCTATGATGAGAATAAAGAGCCTGAATGGAGTAGCGAAATGAAAAAGCTTAGTATCATAGAAAGCTATTATGGCAATAATATGTCCAAGGATATTCCCGAATATGGCATACTGGGCTGGGAAAGTCAGGAGGCACAGCATATGCGTTTTGATGTGCTACTGTCATCTGTTAGCCTCCAAGGTAAAAAGCTGTTGGATGTAGGATGTGGTACGGGAAACCTGCTGGAGTATATGATTAGCAAGGGAATTAGTGCCCACTACACAGGAGTGGATATACTGGAAGAAATGATAGCTATTGCACAGAACAAAAAACTTGCCGGTGATTTCATCCACATGGATATTTTCAAAAACAATATATTCTCAAAGGACTCCTTTGATGCTGTTTATACATCGGGGATTTTTAACCTGAACCTAGGTAATAACAAGGAGTTTTTGAAAAACGCCCTAAAGCTTTTTTTAGAGATATCAAGAGGTGACGTGGTTTTTAATTTACTTCATGTTGATTCTACTGACAGGGAGGACAAATACTTTTATTTTCATCCGGATGAAGTGAGGGATTTGCTGTTAGAATTTTCCGACAGGATTGCAAAGGCAGAATTCATTGAAGCATACCTACAAAATGATTTTACAGTAGTTTTAAGTAAATGGTGAATACTATGCTTCTATGATATTATAGTGTTAGAGCGAATGTTAGGGAGGTAGCACCGATGAAACCAAAACCGCTTTATAATGTAAGGCATATACATGATTTTAGAGATTTGCTGAATCAAAGTGCAAGTATGTACAAGGATAAAGCGGCCTTCCTGATTAGGGAAGAGGGAGGTTTTGGAGAAATCACCTTTGGACAGCTTAAATCAGATGTAGAGGCTTTGGGGGCAGGATTAGCTTCTCTTGGCTTGGAGGGTGAATTCACATCAGTTTTAGGAGAAAACCGCTATGAATGGTGCCTCTCTTATTTTGCAGTGACCTGCCACACAGGTGTGGTGGTACCTATCGACAAGGAACTGCATGTGGAAGAGAAACGCAACCTACTTGAAAGAAGTAGTTCAAAGGCTATTGTTTTTTCTGGGCGATATGCTAAGGATATTGCAGAAATTAGGACTGCCGGGTGCTCTGTGAGGTACTTTATCAATATGGATATAGATGAGGACAAGGATGGCTTCCTTTCTCTGAAAAAACTCATTGAAAAGGGCAGGCAGCTGATTGAGAGTAAAAAGTTCGATCCTAATGGCCACATTATCGATGAGACAGCCTTGAGTATACTTCTCTTTACGTCCGGGACTACCGATTTGGCAAAGGGTGTAATGCTTTCTCAAAAGAATGTTTGCTCAAATATAATGAGTGTTTCCCAGACTGTCCGTGTGGACAGCAAGGATTTTGTTCTGTCCATCCTTCCGTTACACCACACATATGAGTGCACTCTGGGCTTTCTGACATTGGTATACAGCGGTGGTACAATAGCCTTCAATGAAGGGTTAAAGCACATACAAAAAAACTTCGGAGAGATAAAGCCGACGGTTTTAGTAACTGTTCCACTTTTGCTTGAAAATGTGTATAGAAAGATATGGATCAAGATAAATAAAAAACCCGGACTAAAGCACATAGTTAAAATTATGATGGGTGTTTCTACTATTCTGAGATACTTGGGGATAGAAGCTGGACGTGTATTTTTCAAGAGCATCCATCAAAGTCTTGGGGGACGTCTCCGTCTTATTGTCACAGGAGCAGCAGCAATTTCACCTGAGGTTATTAATGGTCTGAACAAATTCGGAATTCGAGTGCTACAGGGTTACGGACTGACAGAATGTTCACCCCTTGTAATAGGTGAAAGGGATAGCTTCTTTGGAAAGGCTTCTGTCGGTTTACCACTGCCGGGAGTAGAGGTGAAAATAGAAAATCAAGATGAGAATGGAGTAGGAGAAATAGTTGCCAGAGGTGACAATGTCATGCTTGGCTACTATAAGAATCCTGAGGCAACCAGTGAGACTCTTAGGGGTGGGTGGCTCCACACAGGGGATTTAGGAAAAAAGACCAGTTCAGGGGCTTATTTTATCACCGGACGACTGAAAAACGTTATTGTTACCAAAAACGGTAAGAATATCTTCCCTGAGGAGGTTGAAACTTTTCTGAACAGGAGTCCATATGTACTTGAATCCATGGTGACAGGCTATGAGGACAAATCCGGCGAAACCTTTGTAAAAGCACATATATTGCCAAACATCGAAGCCATAAAAGAAATGCTGAAGATACGTACCCCTTCTGTTGAAGACATAAAAAGGGTGATATCTGATGCTGTAAAAACTACAAACAAGGATATGCCTTTATATAAGCGCATTAGTACCTTTACAATCAGAGAGAATGACTTTATTAAAACAACTACACTAAAAATTAAAAGGTATGCAGAAAATGCACAAATGAACCTCAAGCATCAAAGAGAATCGTAAGCATTTGGAGGTCCAAAACAGCTTTCTTCTTTTATCTATGTCCTCAGAAGACGCTGACCCCTATAGAACGCTTTCCTTGGTCAGTCGGAATTTTGTCTCCGGCTGACTCTCTGAACGAAGCGAGTTAACTCAGTTGTTCAGCTGTCCAGTGGGTTATATGTGAAGACATATCATCCCAGCATCCACAGAATCCATATGTTAGAAGGCATTGGAAAGCCCTCCCCGTGGTAGCTTATACTACTGCCCCCAATAGCAATACTCCTTCGTTTTCGGAGTAGATAGCTGGTAGCTGACCGAAGGATATTGGATTGACACCTTTGCCTACCTCAACGGTATAACCAGGTCTTTGGAATTCTTGTAAAAACCAATCCTTATAGCCGGCATAAGCAGCCTCTGCTGTACCCGGTTCAACGTCATAGCCTGTAATAGAGCCAAACTGGTTTGCTATCGTTAGTGAAACTGGAGGTGCGTAATTTTTGAATTGCCAGTAGATGACTTCTCCCTGTGTATGATAAGCGATTACGATGCGGAAGTTATGATTTCGTGTGAATTCCACCATTGCTTTGGATTCGGGCTCGGAAAGGGGAGCCTCTCCTCCATAATCTCTGGGGGCAGGGCTTGTGATACCAGCTTCCAGCTGCTCCGCCTTTGCGTTTTCCCACTCGGCTGGGTAATTTAGGTTCAAATCCACACCGCGAATATTTGCCTTCCACACATTTGGAAGGGGTAGACCGGTCCTGTTCAAACGGCCAGCATTCATAAACACAGGGTCTTCATAGCTGGGCCAGTATGTAACCAGATCAACACCGTCGGGATTTACCAGAGGTATTACGTATATGCTTGTTAGGCTAAACAATTCTCCTATATTATAGCCTAATATGCTTGTGTTAGTTGAATATGCTTTTGCATAATTCTCTATGAATTTCATGAGTACAGGTGTTGTAATATATTCGTTTGCATGGTGTGAGGCATTATAGGAAGCTTCTCTTGAACCAGTTCCAAGCCTTATATAGTAAAGCTCTCTCCCCATGACGCTCCTTCCAATGGAGCCTACTTCCAGGAATGGATATCTTGCTTTTAGACCTTGTATCTGCCTTTCTACAATTTCATAGGTAGGGACTACATCTAGTGTGACCACATCAATACCATACGGAACAATAATTTGAGCTCCTATGCTTAGCCTATTAGGATCAATGCCTGGATTTGCTGTAATTATTGCATTTATAGTTGTATAATATCTAGGCGCTATATTGTAAAGAGTGTCCCCTGAGCGAATGGTATATGTATCATACCCTCTTAACAGCCTTTCGAGAACTGACCAAGTTACGGGACCTACTATTCCATCTGGACTTAGGTTGTTATTTCTCTGAAAAGCAACGACAGCCCCGTATGTTCTGCTACCGAAAATCCCATCTACTGTTCCAGCATTATAGCCCACCCTGTTTAAAGTGCTTTGAACAACTCTTACATCAGGGCCTGTTGAACCTATAGATATAGTTTGCATAGTATACACCGGTCCTTTGGTACTGTCGCGTATCAGAACTCCACTAGTTTTCATTCGTCGCCCACATATAGAGTTCAGCGACTTCTGGGACATAGATAAACGACAGTGGTTTAAACTTCTGTATTATTATATTTAGGTAGAGTCGGAAATGTGTACTGTTATTGATATTTATTGCTTTTTGCGATACAATCAACTAAATAGTTTGTGAAAATAGTAGCTATACATTTCGATAATAATCAATAGTGATGAGGTCATAATGGAGAATACAGACTACAATGCCGTGCTCCAGCATAATTCAAAGCTTCTGACAACGTTGCTTGACGTATCTAACCTAGTTTCCTCCTCAATGGAGCTCAGGCCATTGCTTGAGGCCATTCTGGAAAAACTAAGGAGCATAATCGAGTACAGCAGTGCGAAAATTTTCATATCAGAGGAGGATCATTGTAGGCTAATAGCCCACAGATCTGTAATTAAGCCTTCCCAAGAGGAGTCTTATCCCCTGCCACTAGAGAAGGGGATGCTATTAAGCAGAAAACCGATAGTTATAGATGATATTCAATCAGCTAGCGAGTTAGCCGTCACATTTAGGAAAAATATGTACGAATATATGGATACGGTTTTTATTAATGCCAGGTGCTGGATGAGTCTACCGCTGGTATTGAAGGATAATGTGCTAGGTATATTGACTCTGGACCATACCGAGCCCGGATACTACAAAGCTCACCATGTAGAGCTTGGAGCAGCATTTGCCAACCAGGCAGCAATAGAATATATGAATGCCAGTCTGTATAACGAGACTGTCCAAAAAGCTGATGAGCTAGAAACATTGTTCAGTATCCAGCAGGCAATAACCAGCCGTCTAGATCTGGATTCAGTACTGAGCCTCATCGCTGGAGAGGCTAGAAGGCTAACTAATTCCAACTCCACCGCAGTTTTCCTTGTAGAGGGTGAGGAGTTAGTGCTGTCGGTTAATTCAGGAGCTGACCTGAAAGGGCCGACTGGGTTGCGGATGCCTTTGGCAAACTCAGCTATGGGGGAGAGTCTGTGCCGCCGGGAATCTGTTATTTTGGACAGGTTACAGCTGGAACAGACGCCGGAGAATGAGCTGATAGATACCACTTCCATATGCACCTGTCTTTTGGTACCTTTGCTGGCAGGGTCAAGACCTGTAGGAGTTATAGCAGCCTTCAGTATGATGGAAAGTGAGTTTAATTCCGAGGACGAGCGAATATTCAATATGTTCGCTCCAAGCGCCGTTATTGGAATAGAGAACGCTAGACTATATCAGGAGGAGAAAAGAAGACTACAGGAAAATGAGCAAAGAAGGCTTGTAGCAGAAGGCTTGAAGGATATACTAAGAGCCCTGAATTCAAACAGATCTCTTGAGGATTTACTTTGCTTTATCATAGGAGAAGCAGCCAGACTCCTTCACACTGACGCAGCAGCGCTCTTTAAGCTTGATAGCACTAAGAGTAACCTTCATCTTGTGGCATCATGTGGATTGCCACATCTTGAAAATGTAAGCAGTGACATCAATATAGGTGCTGAAGCCCTGAGAAAAGCGTTTGTTGAGAGAAAACCCATGGTAAGTGCAAATATAGAAGATTCAGATCTGCCAGAGTACACCCATCCTATAATGGAGAAGCACTTTAACTGGATAAGGGATAACTGCAACACCAAGATGGCAGTGCCTCTTGTGTGCAAGGACGAGGTATATGGCGGTATCGCACTTTATTTTCACCATGAGAAAACGGGTGACAGGTCTGTTTTGAAAGAGGATATCAGCTTGGCTATGTCATTCGCAGACCAGGCTGCCCTTGCAATAGACAACGCAAAACTAAAGAAACAGGCTGAGGAAAATGCAGTTGTAGCAGAGCGTAACAGGCTGGCAAGGGATTTGCATGACGCTGTGACACAAACTCTGTTTTCGGCTAGTCTAATAGCTGAGGTGGTACCACGAATATGGGCTCGTAACAAGGATGAGGGCATGAAGAGGATGGAGGAGCTCAAGCAGTTGACTCGCGGGGCTCTTGCTGAAATGAGAACACTTCTATTCGAGCTTAGGCCAGCTACGTTAATGGAAGCGCCCCTAGAAGAATTACTTAAGCAGCTGGGTGAGGCTGTTACAGGTCGTGCGCGTGTCCCCGTAAGGTTGGATATCAGAGGTACCGCAAGTCTACCTGTTGATGTGAAGATAGTCTTTTACCGTGTTGCCCAAGAGGCTCTTAACAACATAGCCAAGCATTCCGGCGCGAGGAATGCAACACTGGAGCTTAATGTAAACGAGGATAAGCAGCTAAATATTACAATAGCAAGCCTACGTGTAATCGACGAAGGTAATGGCTTTGATCCCGAAGGAGTTCCTTCTGGGCATTTTGGACTGGGTATTATGAAGGAACGGGCACAGACTGTTGAAGCTACACTGAAGGTAACGTCAGAGCCTGGCCGAGGAACTGAAGTAGAGCTTCAATGGGTCGGCAGTAGGTAGAGCCTTTGAAATCAATTCGCTTCGGTCGGGGAGTCGGGAAGAGACTAAGCTCCATCTGACCAAGGACGAGGTGTAAGGCAGAATGAAATATATAAAGGTGGAGTTGAGTCATGAGTAACGAAAATATTAGAATCATGCTTGTTGATGATCACAATGTTGTCAGAAGTGGCCTTGGAGCATTTCTCCAGATATTTGATGACTTTGAACTGGTTGGACAGGCTTCGAACGGGAAGGAAGCTGTGGAGGTCTGTGAGCTTTGTCGTCCCAATGTGGTTATTATGGACCTGGTAATGCCAGTCATGGACGGAGCTCAGGCAACGAAGGAGATAAGAGAAAGGTTCCCGGAGATTCAAGTAATTGTCTTGACAAGCTTCAAGGAGGATAACTTGATTGAAGATGCTTTGCAGGCTGGGGCTATAGGTTACCTGCTAAAGAATGTATCTGCAGATGAGTTAGCCCAGGCGATACGCTCAGCCCACATGGGAAGGCCAACTCTTGCACCGGAGGCGACGCAGGCGCTGATAAAGGCTTCCAGCCGTAAGAAATCCAATAATGAAAATGAATTAACAGCCAGGGAGAAGGAAGTACTAAAGATGATGTCAGACGGATTAAGCAATCCGGATATAGCAAAGGCACTTTTTATAAGCAGATCCACTGTTAAATTCCATGTAAGCAGCGTTTTATCAAAGCTAGGGGCAATAAGCAGGACCGAAGCGGTTGCCATTGCCTTACAGAACAAATTAATATAGAAAGTCCGATAGTGAGCAAAAGCATCTGAGAATGGTAGCCTACCTGGTCATCTGGCCAGGTTACAAACCGGTCATAAGGGCAACAATAATCCCCCCATTGGAATGAAGTCAATGAGGGGGCTTTTTATTACAATAGAATAGAGTGTAAAATTACAGGCTTTTTGCCTGTTTACGATGAGGTGGTTGAATTGAAGATATTAATCGCTGATGATCAATCCGATGTACGGTATGCATTGAGAGTTTTGCTTGAGCAGGAGGATAGCATTTTTGAGTTTGAAGAGGCTGATGATATTGCTAGCCTTATGACAAAGCTGGAGTATTTAAACCCGGACCTTCTACTCCTTGACTGGGAATTATCCAGTCAAGGTATGGCGGAAGCTATTTCCCAGGTGAGAGAAATGGTGAAGGATATTAGCATCATTGCACTAAGTAGCCGGCCTGAGGCCGAAAGAAGTGCTATGTCGGCGGGGGCGGATGCTTTTGTCAGCAAGGGAGACAATTCCGACACGCTGCTTTCTACAGTGTATTCATTAAAATAGTACCTGGCCAAAAGACTAGGAATGAAACTGAACATATGACTGATAAAAAATAATCATATGGACTGGTAAAAATCTATGCATTTGACCGATGTATCAACAGGAAAAAAGAAATATAATAGTCAGTGTAGAAGAAATTTACAGTCTGTAAGCAAAGTAATTAGCGGAGGTGAGCTATATGATGGAAAGAAGAACAGATGCAGAATTGGTTGAAAAATGTTTGAGAGGCGACAATGAGGCCTTTGCAGAGCTTATATCAAGGTACAAGAGGTTGATATATTCAGTTGCCTATAAATTCTCAAGAGATAGTGAAGATGTCAATGATATGGCCCAGGAAGCGTTTATTAAAATATACAAATCCCTTTCCAGATACGATGATAAATACAAATTTTCGACCTGGAGCGTAAAGGTGGCTACAAACATATGCCTGGACCAGCTAAGACGAAAGAGGTATAATTCTGTATCACTTGATGAAATTGAGAATTTTATGGGAACAAACAATTCACCTGAAGAGTATTACCTGAGGAAGGAAAAAACACAGGTGTTGAGGGATGCTATAGACGGTCTTCCTGAAATCTATAGGGTACCCATTGTTATGTACCATCAAAAGGGAATGTCCTACAAGGAGATTGCTGAACAACTTGATAAACCCATGTCCATCATCAAGAACAGAATTTTCAGGGCACGGAACACTTTAAAGGAAAACCTCGTAGGAGCTGTATCATAAACCGGAGCCTGATTGTGAAACCCACAAGCGGGCTCTACAACTCTAATACCATTAATTTGACCCACTACAAAAACATGTATGCTTGACTAACACTACTATCGTAATTATAATTAGTCTAAGGATGTCCCTACATTATAACGTATTTTCAACTATCAGGTTATAGGCGCATAGTGTTGGGGACATATGACAACATATGTTACTTACATGGGGGTTGGTGGATGAAAAGCATATATATTGTACTGACAGCTACCGGTACTCTTTTTTCAAGGTGTATCGGACTTTATACGAAAGCAAGATATAACCATGTGTCTATCTGTATTGATTCACAAATAAATGAATTTTACAGCTTTGGAAGAAAAATCATATGGTTTCCTTTATATGGGGGATTTGTAGTTGAGCATACTGACAGCGGTATGTATAAGGCATTTGGAAACACCATGTGCGCCATATATAGGATAGACGTTGAAGATAATAAGTTCAAGTCACTGGAAAAATCCATTAGCAAATTCATAAAAAACAAAAAAAATTACGGATATAACATTCTTGGATTGTTCGGAGTAATTATAAATAGACCATTAAAAAGAAGAAACAAGTACTTTTGTACACAGTTTGTAGCAACAATGCTACAGAATAATGGAATATTTGATTTTGGGAAGGACCTGTCCCTAGTTACACCCCAGGATATTTATAACATACCTAACTTGATACAAGTCTATGAGGGAAAGCTATCAGAAATGAACAGAATAGTACGTATAGGTGCTGCTACTACAGTAAATCTGTGAGCCCATAGCAATACAACTTTGCTAAGGGCGCTGTAGCCATTAGCGAGACTGTTAAAAAGAGATTGGAATTATGTAAGTGATTTTTGAGGTGGTTTTATGTATGGATTGGTATTGGAGGGCGGAGGCGGACGAGGAGCATATCAGATGGGCGCATGCAAGGCCATAAGCGAAATGGGGCTGGAGATTTCAATGGTGGCCGGCACATCAGTAGGGGCGCTAAATGGAGCTATGGTGGTCCAGGGTGATATAGAAAAGGCCTATGACATTTGGAGTGAATTAGAGCCGGATAATGTAATTAAAATAACTGATGCAAGTATTAGGGGCTATATTGATAGTGGTATTAAGCCTGCTGAGGCTTTAAAGCTCTTTGCTAAAAGAATAAAAAAGGTAATAGCCGAAGGTGGACTTAACGTAGAACCTCTTGAGAAAATGGTGAACGGTGTCTTGGATGAGGATAGGATTAGGATGTCGCCTATAGGCTTTGGTGTTGTGACAGTAGACATTACAAAAAGACAGGCTGTTGAGATATATAAAGAGGATATTCCTAAGGGTCAACTGATTGACTATGTTATTGCCAGTGCTAGTTTTCCTGTATTTAAAAGAGCAATAATAGACGGTAGGGCATTTATAGACGGTGCACTTTATAATAACCTTCCGATAAATCTTATTAGTAATAGAGGAGTAAAAGATATAATTGTATTGCGAACTTACGGTGTGGGCATAAAAAGGCGTGTGGATATCAGCGGACTGAATATTATCAGCATCTCACCTAAAGAAAGCCTTGGCTCTACGTTAGATTTTACCAACAAGTCTGCTCGAAGGAGTTTAAAGCTAGGATATGAGGATGCGTGCAAAGTGGTGGAACAACATTTCAAGTAAGGTTATTTAAGTTCAGTCAATTCGCTTCGCTCAGGGAGTCAGGTGGAGACTGAACTCCACCTGACAAAGGAAGTTAATTAATTCGTGAGGTCGGCGTCGATTGAACAATGTCAAAGTCCCCCTCCTCTTAGGTGGGGGTTACCAATTGCAATTGAAAAAGCTGTCAGTGGCGAGTACAATCTCCCACTCAGGATGCATGGGCGAGCAATGACGAAGTCATCGACCAGCCGACGTTGTTCAAACACCACGTTTAGGCGTGGCGCACGGAGTGTAGCGTAGGGCGAATTCATTTCGCCCGTAGCGAGGGGGTATGGGGGTCTGCCCCCATTGGAAATTGAAGACATAGATAAATTAATTAATAATTCATCAGGGAAGATTTGGAACCAAACATTAATATCATCGATTCAGGGCATACTATAAGAACGAAAAAATGCATGGAACGGTGATATTTTTTTATGATCATAATAGGAGCAACATATGTAGTTTTGGCAGGTCTGATTGTATATTTGCTTGTAGCTCTTCATTCCCACAGGTCGGAGTGTAGCGTGGATGTAAAGGACACCGCTCTTGGCTATGAAGAACTGCAAAAGCATGCAGCACAGATAGCTAGAAACCATCCTGTAGGTAAATCAAAGAGTCTGAACTGGCTAGTGCGTCGCTTAAGTGACAACTTCACCCTGATTGCAGGGGTTTACAGAATTCTTAACAAGGATGCGGAGGATTCGTATTCGGCTGCGCCTGCTGCTGAATGGCTTATGGATAACTTTTACATAATAGAGGAGCAGGTAAAAATAATAAAAAGGAACCTGTCCAGGGGACGTTATTCCAGACTGCCTGTTTTAACAAAAGGTTATTACAAGGGCTATCCAAGAGTGTATGCTATAGCATTGGAAATCATAGCTCACTCCAATGGAACCATTGATGAAAAAACCATTACGTCATTTATACAGTCTTATCAATCACAGGTGCTGCTTTCAATGGGTGAGCTTTGGGCTATACCTCTTATGCTACGTATTGCCCTTATTGAAAGTATTTGTAATACCTGCCAGGCCATAAGGACGTCAAGAAATGAATGGTACAGGGCAGAGGGACTGGTTCGCCAGATAGGCATAAAGGGGACAGATGAGCACACTATTAATGCCATACTTTTGGCCGTATTGGACAAAGGAACAGTAACTTCTGCTTTTGTTGAACATCTAATCAGGAGGCTGAGAAAGCAGGGTAAGGTTTTGACTACTGTGACCTCTCTTCTTGACAGATACCTGGAGCAGGACGACACCACTACCGAAAAAATGTCAGCTGCCGAGCATCAAATTCAGGCAGAGATGCAGGTGGCCATAGGGGATTCTATAACCGGACTGCGGCTAATTTCTGAATTAGACTGGTCAGAGTTATTTGAAATACTAAGCAGGACTGAGCACATACTAAGAGGTGACCCTAAGGGAGTTTATTCCCTTATGGATTTTGAATCAAGAGACTATTACAGGCATGAGGTTGAAAGGCTTTCCAGATCTCTGGGAGTTAGTGAGACACATGTGGCGGATAAGGCTGTAGAGTGTGCGAAACAAGGTGCTCAAAAAGGAGAAGGCCCTCAGGGACATGTTGGTTTTTATTTAGTTGGTAAAGGACGAAGGTACCTTTTTAATCAAATTTGTATTGTAAACGGAAATAAGCGGCGCATTTACTTCACCTATTCTAAAAAGCCCAAAACCCTATATGTTGGGATGGTCCTTTTCATTATGGTATTCTTTGTAACATATCTTATGTATTATGCCGGGACCCATGATAATACTCATTCGCCACTGTGGCTGATAATAACAGCTCTTCTGGTGATTATTCCTTGCAGTGAGCTGGCCTTAGGCCTGTCAAATACATTAGTCGGCTATATTTACAGCCCAACCATGCTCCCCAAGCTTGAGCTAAAAAGTGGCATACCTGGAGATAAGGCCTCCTTTGTAATAATACCTGTACTCTTAACTAGCCCCTCAAGGGCTATAGAACTGGTTAGCCAGATGGAGGTTTATTTTCTGGCTAATAGAGAAGCAAACCTATTTTTTGCACTAATAGGTGATTTTAAGGATTCTGATGTAGAGAAGCGGGATGATGATGAGGCGATAGTACAAGCGGCTATAGATGGTATAAATGAATTGAACAGGAAATATTCTCCCGAAGGCTTAGCCATTTTTCATTATTTTCACCGCAGTAGAGTATACAATAGGTCTCAGGAAAGATGGATGGGCTGGGAAAGAAAAAGGGGAGCTATTGTTGAATTTAACAGGTTGATAGGGCGCAATGGGGAAACAGGTTTTAGCATTATGACATCCGACATGACAGCGCTACCCCGGATAAAGTATATTATAACCCTCGACGCAGATACATGCTTGCCTATGGGAGCCGCAAAAAAGCTAATTGGAACCATTGCTCACCCACTAAACAAAGCTGTTGTAGATGAAACCACTGGTATAGTAAGGGAAGGCTATGGCATACTACAACCGAGAATTAGTGTCAGTATACCCGCAGCAAATAAATCCTTTTTCACAAGAGTCTTTGCCGGGCAGGGCGGGATAGATCCATATACCACAGCCGTATCTGACATTTATCAAGACATATATGAGGATGGGAGTTTTACAGGTAAGGGTATTTATGATTTAGACATATTTACAAGGGTGCTTCACGATAGGATACCTGACAATACTGTTCTGAGCCATGACCTAATAGAGGGATGCCATCTCAGAGCAGGACTTATCAGCGACATAGAACTGGTGGATGGATATCCCAGCAGCTACAAGTCATATACAGCCCGACAGCATAGATGGACCAGAGGTGACTGGCAGATTACCCCATGGCTTGGGAGATATGTAAGAAACAGGGCGGGAGAAAAAATTCCTAACAATATTTCTAGTTTGTCCAGGTGGAAGATTATTGACAACTTACGAAGAAGCCTCCTTTATCCATCTCTTTTTCTATTATTTTTACTTGGTATAATACTGCTTCCTGGAGATGATTTGGTGTGGATGGGGTTTGTTTTGCTGGTGGTGGCATTACCCCTGATAGGGAGCTTTTTGAATTCTCTGATGGCGGGGACAATTCGTTTGAAAAACGGTAAGGCTGGCTCTGAGGTCATGTCTGAAATAAAAGCAGCATTGTATCAGTCACTATTTCTTTTTTTGTTTATTCCATACCAGACGTGCTTGACGCTAGATGCAATTATACGCACACTGTACAGGATGCTACATTCTCGTAAGAATATGTTGGAATGGGTCACTGCTGCTGATGCTGAAGCTAACGCAGATAACAGTCTAGTAAGCTATTACAAAAAAATGTGGTTTTCAATACCGGCGGCAGTAATTGTAGTTTTTTCGGCTGCTTTTGTTTCAAGCTTAGGTTTGATATTTGCCATAGCTGCAGCTGTAGCCTGGGTAACGGCGCCACTAGTGGCATACTATATCAGCAGGCCTGTTGTCAAAAAGCAAAGCAGACTAACAGATAGCGATAATGCATTCTTAAGGAGAGTATCCAGGAAAACCTGGAGGTACTTTGAGGATTTTTCAACAGAAGAGGAGAATTATTTGCCGCCGGATAATTACCAGCAGGATCCTCCGAAAGGTATAGCCCATAGGACATCGCCGACAAATATCGGTTTAATGTTGATTTCCGTGTTGTCTGCTTATGATCTTGGATATATAGGCAGTGATTCTATGGCTGAAATTTTAGAAAAGACTGTGGGTTCAATGGAAAGGCTGGAAAAATGGAATGGCCATTTATTTAACTGGTACAATACAACTACACTTGAAAGGCTTAGGCCCTTCTATGTATCTACAGTGGATAGTGGTAACCTTGTTGGTTATATGATGGTTATGAAAGAAGGCCTTAAGGAATATACAGCAAATAGGTTGATTCGTAATGTAATGGCATTAGGACTAATTGATACTATAGAGCTGATGTGTGAAAATAACATGTCCGAACCCGACAGAAAGCTTCTTGATCTGCTTTGGGAGCTGGCATCTACCGAGAGGGTTGATATTAGATGCTGGGAAAGTACCCTTGCGGGTCTTGAGGCTTGGTTAGAGGCATTACCCGAAGATAAACGTTACGGTAATGATGGGTGGGGCCTAAAGCTACATCATATGGTAAATCAATTTTCATCGGAATTGAGCTCTTATTATCCTTTTTTACGCAAGCTAGATGTGATCGAGGCCTTACAGCATTGTGACGCCAGCATATCACAGGGTATCTATATGGCGGCTTCTCCCGTTGAGCTGATGTCACTTTATGAGAAAGCAGCAATGTTGCTGGAGAGTGAGAGAAGTAAAGACGGACATAGTAACAAGGGGATGTCTTTGGTGTTAAGGCAGGGTGCTGACCACATTAGAGGGATGATTGGACGATATGAAGAATTGATTGATAGTGCCTCAAAGCTTATTGATGCTATGGAGTTTTCCCCGCTTTTTGATCGCAAAAGACTCTTGTTTTCAATTGGCTATAATGTGGAGGATGGGCATTTGAGCAAATCATATTATGATTTGCTGGCATCTGAAGCAAGACAGGCTAGCTTCATTGCCATTGCGAGGGGTGAAGTCGACCGTAAACACTGGATGAGGCTGGGCAGAAGGTTGATAGCCTCAGAGGGGGGGAAGGGCCTTGTTTCATGGACAGGTACAATGTTTGAATACCTGATGCCATTGATTGTCATAAGAAGCTATGATAATACCATTCTTGATGAAACATACTCCTTTGTTGTAAAGAAGCAAAGGAAATATTGTAGGCATCGCGGTATACCCTGGGGCATATCGGAATCTGGTTACAGTGCCCTGGATTTTGGTCTTAACTATCAGTATAAGGCTTTTGGAGTGCCAGAGCTCGGACTCAAGAGAGGCTTAGCAAATGATAAGGTAATATCTCCATATGCGTCTCTTCTTGCTATTGGGATAGATCCCATTGCTGTTGTTGAAAATCTGAAAATGTTACGACGCATAGGTATGGAGGGCATCTGCGGCTTCTATGAGGCAGTAGATTTCACTACCTCTAGGATGAGTAAAAACAGCAGCTACCAAGTAGTGAGGAGCTTCATGGCGCATCATCAGGGGATGAGCCTTGCAGCATTGAACAATTTCTTTAATGACGATATACTTCAAAAGCGATTTCATATTAATCCGGTAATGCGCTCAGCAGAATTGCTCCTTCAGGAAAAAATGCCTACCAATGTATTCTATTCAAAAGGGTATAAGGAAGAAGGGATTAACAGAGCCCGCAAGCAAGAGCATATAGATGGAGCTGCAGTTCGGACATATGGGCAGCCAGAAACAATCCCCCCAAATGTTCACCTGCTATCAAATGGTGAATACTCAGTTATGATAACGGATGCCGGTTCGGGCCGGAGTCTATATGGAAATATGGCCGTTAACAGATGGTCGCCGGATTACTTCAACAAAAAGGGTTTCTATATTTTTGTCGGCAATACTAATTCCAACACTTCATGGTCAGCCACATATGAGCCCTTTGGTAATAAGCCTGATAAATACAAGGTGGTGTTCTCGCCCGACAAAGCTGAGTTTATAAGGAAAAACGGCAACATTGAATCTCATCTTGAAGTAACTGTTTCACCTGAAGACAGCGCTGAAATAAGACGTATATCTATTACAAATCATAGTAGTGCTGTAAGGTATGTGGAGCTGACTAGCTTTTTTGAGGCTGTTATTGCCCCAGCACAGGAGGATGCTGCCCATCCTGCCTTTAGCAAGCTTTTTGTCAGTACGGAGTTTGTTAGAAAGCATATGTGCCTGCTTGGAGTACGAAGGCAGAGGGTGGCAGGTCAGCCTAGCTCCTGGCTTGTCCATACCATGTGTGTGGAGGGGAACCATGGCGTTGGAGAGCTTCAGCATGAGACTGATAGGATGAAATTTATTGGAAGAAATCGTGATATTACCAATCCGGTTGCTATGGAACCGGATCATCCTTTAAGTGGTAGTACAGGATCTGTACTTGATCCCGTTATGAGCTTGCGTAGAAGGGTGAAAATAGAAGCTGGTAAGACTGTAAGGGCTGTATTCACAGTGGGAATTGCCAATTCAAGAAAGCATGCTATTGAGATGGCGGAGAAATATAGTGACTTTAGGGGTTCTGAACGGGCATTTGAGCTTTCCTGGACAAGAAGCCAAGTAGAGAGCAGGTACCTGGGACTTAAGCTTGAAGAAACGAATTTTTATCTAGAATTAGCATCCTTCTTAATATATAGAAGCTCTGCCAAAAAGGATTATTCAGAGCAAATCCTGGCTAATACCGGGTCTGTCCAAGAATTATGGTCCTTTGGCATATCAGGAGATTTACCCTTGATACTTGTCGAGGTAAATGAAGTTGATGATACAGAGCTGGTGGAGTGGGTACTGAATGGGCATGAGTATTGGCGGATGAAAAGCCTTATAGCTGATATTGTTATTTTGATAAATAAGGTTGAAGGATATAATAAGCCTCTGAATGATATGGTGAGAAATGCTGTTGCTGCAAGCCATGCCAGAGAAATGATCAATAAGCCCGGAGGAGTATTTATTTTAAACAGCGCTGATTTTGATCAAAATCAAACTTGTCTGCTTTATACAGCTGCTGTACTTGTTATAAAGGAAAGTATTGAGGCTTTTAAAAGCAGTATTAAGAGCTCTGTTATCACAGCAGAGCCAATGGCTTCGGCAAATACGTGTAATGATGTTGAGGGATTTTGCCAGACAAGTGGATATGGCAAAGAAGACAGCCAGCTCTTGTTCTTTAACGGTATAGGGGGATTTGCTGAAAATGGAAGGGAATATGTTATTAGGCTTGAGAATGGGCAACATACACCATTGCCGTGGTCTAATATAATTGCAAACAAACTGTTTGGCTTCATTGTCACAGAAAGTGGCGGTGGTTACACGTGGTATAAAAACAGTCGGGAATTCAAGCTTACACCCTGGGCTAATGACCCTGTTTCAGACCGCCAGGGCGAAATATTTTATGTATGTGATATTGAAGAAAAATGTCATTGGAGCCTGACTCCTATGCCTGCACCGGGAAATTGCGCATACACAGTTTCCCACGGCCCGGGTTATAGTATCTTTGAACATGAAAGCAATGGGATAGTACAAACATTAACAGTGTTTGCATCATTGGAACAGCCTGTCAAAATTTCCATTGTCACTCTTAAAAATCTAACAGGACGACAGCGTAAATTAAGTATTACTTACTATGTGAGACCTGTACTAGGTGTAGATGACAGCAGCACATCACCGTTTATAGTTACAAGAGTAGATGAGAACCAGATACTTTTCATAGAAAATAAATTTTCTCAGGAGTTTAAAGGTATATCTGCTTTTATGGCTACTAGTGCAAAGGAATCAACGTATACCTGTGATAGGACAGTCTTCATCGGACATGGCGGGGATCTCGCTGAACCGGCAGGAATGATTGGTAATCACTTGTCTGGGGAGATTGGTGCCGGGCTGGATCCCTGTGCGGCTATTAGCTGTATTGCACAGCCCGATCCTAAGGAAGAGTTAGTTGTTGTATTTTTACTTGGTTGCTCGGCAGATATTGGGAAGGCTTACGATAATTTTAAAAGCTTTGCCAATGTGGATGGAGCTCTTGCTGAGCTTGAGCGTGTTAAGTCATACTGGATGAAAAAGCTTGATTTGGTGTCGCTGCACACCCCGGATGACTCTTATGATGTTTTGATGAATGGTTGGCTCGTTTACCAGACAATAGCCTGTAGGATGTGGGCAAGAACTGGTTATTATCAAGCCGGAGGTGCTTATGGCTTCAGAGATCAGCTTCAGGATTGTATGGCTGTGCTTAATACATGTCCGGAGCTGTCAAGGGACCAGATACTGCTACATGCATCAAGGCAGTTCAAGGAAGGCGATGTACAACACTGGTGGCATGCAGAAAGAGGTAAGGGTATACGCACAAGATATTCGGACGATTTGCTATGGCTTGCCTATGTTACATCTGAATATGTGGAAAAGACAGGCGATGAATCGATACTAGATGAAAGGGTAGCATTTTTGGAAGGAAATCTCTTGGATGAGGGTGTGGATGAGAAGTATGAGGAACCATGGGTGTCAGAGGTTGTTGAAAACCTTTATGAGCACTGTGTGAGAGCTATAGACAGATCGTTTTCTGTAGGACCCCATGGCATACCGTTGATAGGAAGCGGCGACTGGAATGATGGAATGAATACTGTGGGAAACAAGGGTAGTGGTGAAAGTGTGTGGCTGGGTTGGTTCCTTATATCCATACTTAATAAATTCGTGCCGTTATGTAAGCGGATGAAGGATTTCAGAAGAGCGGAGCTGTATTATAGCAAGATTTCTGACTTGATTGAGTGTATAGAAAGGGAAGCATGGGATGGGGGCTGGTATAGAAGGGCGTATTTTGACGATGGAACTCCACTTGGCTCAATAAGGAATTCAGAATGCATGATAGATTCCATATCACAGTCATGGTCAGTAATTTCAGGAGGGGCAAAGCCTAGGCGTGCCAAAGAAGCCATGGCCGCAGTGGAAAATTATCTGGTGGATAAGGAGGAGGCGATAGTTAAGCTACTTACGCCGCCATTTGACAAGGGAGACCTGGAACCGGGCTATATCAAAGGATATGTGCCTGGAGTGCGAGAAAATGGTGGCCAGTATACCCATGCTGCAACCTGGGTTGTGCTTGCTTTTACAAGACTTGGTATGGGAGACAAGGCTGGAGAGATATTCCATATGCTAAATCCTATAAATCATACAAGGACTGATATTGAATACTCAAGGTACAAAACAGAGCCCTATGTCATGGCAGCGGATGTGTATACGGTAAGTCCACATACAGGTAGAGGCGGGTGGAGCTGGTATACAGGTGCAGCCGGATGGCTATATAAGGTGGGGCTTGAGAATATAGCCGGCTTTATAAAAAAGGGTGAAAGGTTGTATATAAACCCCTGTATTCCATCTACATGGGGTAGGTATGAGATAAATTATAGATATAACGAATCGACATTTTTTATTGAAGTTAAAAACCCTGATAATGTTAGCTGCGGTGTTTCGCGAATTATTTTCGACGGCAAAATGTGTAGTGCAGGCTTTATAGACCTGTCGATTGCCGGACATCACAATGTAGAGGTTATTATGGGCGCACCATTTCACCTAGTACCGGAATCTGAAGCAAATGCCGCGCACTTTAGTGCTGGGAAACAGTTGTCCTGAGAATTGTTGGAATGGGGGGAACAAGGGTGATGTAAGTGACTTGGCATGTAGGATTCTGGAGGAGTAAGGCTAGTCCAGTGGCAAGGCTTTGCCAGATGGGTTGTGGAGAAGTAGGGCCATCGTAAGTGTTGGGAAACAGCTGCCCTGAGCTTTGCAGGAATGGGGTGAGCAAGGGCGATGCAAGTGGCTTGGCCCTTAGGATTCTGGAGGAGTAAAGCCGGTCCAGTGGTGAGACTTTGCCAGATGGGTTGTGGAGAGGTAGGGCCATCGTAAGCGTTGGGAAACAGTTGCCCTGAGCTTTGCAGGAATGGGCTGAGCAAGGGCGATGTAAGTGGCTTGGCCCATAGGATTCTGGAGTAAAGCTGGTCTAGCTAGTGGCAGAGGCTTTGCCAGATGGTTTTGGAGGAGTAGGGCATTAGTGTTGCAATCCATAGAGCTGCTTTAGTTTGGTTCTATATATTAAGATAAAGTATTTCCCACAAAGCTATCACTGATATACTAGAATTGGTAGTATATTAGCCGTAACTCAAAAGACTCTACCAATAGAGTGCAACATTTATTGCAGTTTTCCAGACTGCGACGGCAACAACTTTTTTGCTATGTAAAGCTTGATTATAGATGGGAAATTATGTTGATTATATAAGCTGAATGTATTACAATATAGTCATAATATAAGCATAATAGGAATTACGTCGAAGTTGGTTTTCGGGCTTTATCCCAGACTTCAGCAGTATGGTAGCCCCAGCTTTTGTGTCGCGTTAGTATCCTTGTTAAGCAGGTCACCGTTAATATGTACTGGGAGGTGCATAGCCTTGAAAAGCAGTAATTATTTATGTCACAATAAGGATATAAACAAATTGAGGAGGGAGCTCCATCAATTAATTGAATCGGAGAACTTAACTAGTGGTATTGTTCAACAGCGAAGTCGTGAGCTTGACACATTGATACTTCTATATTACAGGAGAAAGAATTATGAATTGAGGGAACCATAAAACAATATTATTAGAAATGGTGATACTATTAATGCAACGGCTATGTTTCCTGTGCTAGCTGTTGTGATTTGGTGGCCGAAGATAGCTTGTCCGGCAATGAGATAACCGGCGACTGAGCCAGAAACTAAGCCGCCTATTGCACCTGAGATTATCATAAGCGGATGGACCTTGTCAGTTGAAGGTCTGCTGATGTCCTTGGGATGCATGATATCTGTCCAGAGTAGCTTGTTTTTCTTTGCAAAGGCATATAGAAGCGGAAGTACGACAGGACCCAGTAACAATGTGGTCACTGTATTATTTAGTGTTATAATTATAGAAAGAGTGGAAAAACTCGCTAGGTTTAGTAGATCCAGTCCCCAGGCTATTGTAATGGCACAGGCGGCACTGGAAACAAAGCCTGTGATACCAAAACGAGCTAACTTCCAAGGCGAATTGATAGTCGGCGCCCTATCTTCGCCGTGTCTTTGCTTTATGTGATACCAAAGCTTATATGGTATGTACGCATACAGAAAATTTCCGACAAACCCAAATATTGAACCTAGTGAAAGAGTACCAAAAAGGTCCCCTCCAAGATT
Organism: uncultured Oscillospiraceae bacterium; assembly: GCA_964512095.1. Classification (GTDB taxonomy): domain Bacteria; phylum Bacillota; class Clostridia; order Acetivibrionales; family DTU013; genus DTU013. Next base: position 1,918 of record CAZEIH010000018.1, on the reverse strand, counting down.
TCCTAATGCAGAGCCCCAAGCGCCTGCCGGGCCGAACAAAAGTCCGAATATTACAGGAAGCAAAGATGCCGGGCGTATTTCTGTTACTCCCGGTATGATAGCTATGGATTTTGTAGGTACTAAAAACAGCATATATGTTCCCGCACACAATATAGTCGTTGCGACCATCATGCTGTATTTCCACATTCTCACCAGTTCTTTCACAGCTTATCTCCAAGACGTTTTCTCTAAAAGTATTGTATCATTTTACAATATACCATGTCTAGAACATGTAAGGGATGTGGTTTTGATTAACCTTAGTTCAGGCTCCCACAGCTAGCAGTTATGCGTAGTTGCGCGAAGTGTTTTTTTTCATACCGATAGTTCTAAGCCAAAAGGATAATAAAAAAAGGAGATAGGAATGGAAAAGGATGGGGTGTACATAGATACACCCCGTATTTATCTATGTTCTCAGAATACGCTAACCTCCATAGGCAGGCGATGAATGAAGATGAATCGATTATCTTCCTTGGTCAGGTGGAGTTCAGTCTCCACTTGACTCCCTGAACGAAGCAGATTGACTACTATGGTTTTCCTATCTTCATAAACCTCATCAGATTATCAATTGTCAGAAACATATCATTCCTGCAACGAAGCTTGGCTTCCTTGAAAGGAACCGCTACCCGGTTGATGCTAAATATTGAACTAACGCCTTCCGTGTATGCATTTTCTATATTATCGCCGATGTCTCCTACTATAGCAATTAGAGGTACACCGGCTTTCTTTGTACGACGAGCTACGCCAATCACTACTTTCCCCCGGAGAGACTGAGAATCAATTTTTCCTTCGCCACTAAAGACCAAATCAGCTCCTTCAAGGAGAGAATCAAATCCAACTGTGTCAAGAACTGTTTCTATACCCAACTGTAGACTACTGTTAAAAAATGCAGACATACCGCCTCCCATGCCACCTGCTGCGCCAGCCCCTGGCATTTTGGATATATCCTTGCCTAGGTCCCTCTTAACAACAACAGCCAAATGTATGAGGTTTTCGTCTAGTATTTTTACTAATGCTTCATCGGCACCCTTTTGCGGAGCAAAGACATGAGCTGCTCCATTTGGCCCGAACAATGGATTATCTATATCGCACATGGTTACGATATCAGCCTGCGCTACTGCAGGATCCAAACCGCTGATATCTATGGAGGAGATATTACTCAGCGTTTCCCCCACAGGAATAAAGGTTTTGCCTTCGGCATCTCTAAAAACTACACCCACTGCGGCTGCAGCGCCGCACCCCCCATCATTGGTTGAGCTTCCACCAAGGCCTACTACTATTTTATTGCAGCCAGCCTTTGCTGCATGGCAGATAAGTTGGCCAACACCATATGTTGTCGTCTTACCAGCTTGCTTATTCTCGCCAACAAGTGGCAGTCCCGCTGCTGCCGCCATTTCTATAACAGCGGTATTGTCGGGAAGTATACCATAAAAGGCTTCCAAATCTTCGAGGTAGGGGCCCTTAACACCTACGGTTACCCTCTTGCCACCTACGGCTGCTAGAAAAGAATCTACACTGCCCTCACCACCGTCTGCTACAGGTATACCTATGACTTCAGCCTCTGGATAATATGCGTAAATCGCCTTTTTCATAATTTCGCATATTTCACTTGAGGACATAGTACCCTTGAATGAATCCGGAATTAGCAACACTTTCTGCATAGCCTTCTCCTTTGAATCTTTATTTGTGGTGCATCTATTACTACGATATGAATATTATATCTTATAACGAGTCATAAAATCATAACGAGTCACAAAATCATGGGTCATTGGGCTGTTCTTGTGGAGGAGGTGAGGTCGTGGAGAGGGAGCAGGAAGCGAGCGAAGCGGGGACGCTTCTGCTAATTAACCACAAACTTGACAAAAATATCCATAGGTTATAT
>CAZEIH010000017.1:0-64721 GCA_964512095.1 uncultured Oscillospiraceae bacterium | reverse complement strand
TCTTCTGCTTCTCCCATGGAAAACGTCTTACGAGGGAGGACTCCATCTAGCTTGACTGTAGGGAACAGGTCATGCTTGCTCATAACGGGTAAATAGAACCCCATAGTCCCTGCTTTGGAGCCTAGCTCTGTCACTACCTGGTCACCATGTATATAGTCTACCTCAATTTCAGGGTTATTTTTCAGTAGCAGGTCTAGAATGCTTTGGAGAGTTCCGACTTCTATGTTGGATACAGGGTTATCTACTGTCAATATTCCATATTTACCTTCAAGGATAAATGGTAGCAAGTGGGTATAGTTATCACTTAGCTTTTGCTGTTCATTCGTGAGCTTTTCTAATACATTTTCCATCTCTTCCCTAGAAGAATAGAACCTGTAATCGAGGCAAAGTTGGCTGGAGTTTTGTCGCACTTTGTTTAGTTGGTCCATGTTAACCTGACTACAGGCGGTATTGAGCATTTCGAGGATTGTTGTTGCATTTATATTAAAAAGAACTCTATGAATTGGTTCAAAAACCAAGCCATCATCGTGTACATTTACTAGCTCTACCAAAGCGTATCTTGCAGGATGTTCTGGAATTGGTTCATTAGTATCTTTAATAAGGCTAGCCTTGACATTTTCCCAGTGGGCCTTTGCGGAAGCAAGAGAATGATTTCCATCGCCAACTGCAAAGAGAAGGTTACAGGGCAGGTGAGAACTGTCCCCAATGGTATCGTCCCCAATGGTATCGCTACCGCAGGGGCAGCCACCGCGCTCTAGTTTGTTGAAGGCCTTGGCTACCATTGACAGGCTTTCTTTGTCATCGACCTTCCATCCCTTTATATGGCCACCGCCTTGCATTAATTCAAAATCATATAGCTTCTTAAAGCCTCCAGCTTCAGCTTTAGCATAAAGGCCTTCTATTACTGTTTTATCTGGGTCATCAATCAGTACCATAATATGAGGCAGCTCAATTGGTGCATTTTCACGAATTCTTACTCTTGGCGGTATACGGTCAAGAACCGTCCCTTCAGTTGCCCGTATGAGGGTTTGAGCACCGGGTCTGTAGTCGTAGCATTCCAGATCAAGTGCAATAATTAGCCCCTTCCTTGAGGATGTATGGGGTGTACTGCGGTCTACAAGAATGAACCCCGGATCCTGCGGTTCAAGAGTGCCCTGGATAAGATATTCCTCCATAGTCTTATTAATACTTTCAATTCTTTTGTCCTTATCGTCATCCTTCAGATAAATCTCAGGAAAGGTCAGTTTAAGCGTAGAAGGGTTTTGGCCAACCCCTTCACTTACCTTATCCCAGTATTCCGGCTGTGAGGTGTATTGATCGCAGGCTATGACTGCCCATTTGGTTAAATCTGTGCCATCCACAGGCAGTAGAATCTCCGGAATGTGTACTCCAAGCCTCTTAAATATATTTTTCATTCTAATTTTGCCTCCCTGATGATATATGTTTAAATTCTATATAATGTTTATGTATCCTAATTATGTAACATAGTACATTATTATGGCAATGTGATAAAACAATGCAATACCATATTCTGTATTATGTTTGTTCAGTTCAGTTTTGTTCAGTTCAGTTTAGTTTAGCTCATTCCATTCCATGCAATTTCAAAATATGTGCGAAATTTGTTGAAATGGGTCAAAATAAAGCAAAGGATCCATCCCCATGTATCATTCTATACAAATGGAGGCGTATTGTCTAGATTTGTTAAATTTATCTTCTTTTCACCTCTTTTAACTTCTTTGTGTATTACATGTATTTTCCATTGTATTATTTTTGTTGAAGCAAGAAATAATAATGGATGATTAGCGAGCTTTTAGCTTGATTTGCGGAGGCCGCCTTATGCTACAAAGATACAGTGATGTACTGAACCTTCCTGTTATTTGTGTTGACAGCGGCAGGAAAGTAGGGGTTGTAAAGGATATACTGTTCAGCCCTGGGGAATGGCAGGTAAAGGCGTTACTACTTGAGGGTAGGAGCGTTTCAGTCAGGAAGAGAGTGGTTTTCCTGAGTGAGGTTATTAGCTTGGGGTGTGATGCCGCTATTATAGAAAGTACTAAGTGCGTTTTATGGATGGATCGAGTGTCATTTAAAAAAAAATTTAGGGATGAAGGCAGCCTACTAGGACTCAGGGTATTTTCTAAGGCGGGTGGAGAGTTGGGTGTTGTAAAGGATGTGTTGTTTGACTACACTACCTGCAAAATCGAAGGCTTTGAAATATCCGATGGCTTGCTACAGGATGTAATACATGGTAGGAGGTTGTTGCCCCTGTTTGGGAAGGTAGAGCTGGGGAATGAATTTGCGGTAGTGGAGAAGGAAGCAGTGGACGAGATGGAGAAGACAGGCGGCGGTATTAAGGGAAGGCTGTTGTAACAGCAGAAAGGAGACGAAAGCAATGCGTAATGGTTTTGTAAAAGGTGTAATGATTGGCGGTATGGTGGCTGCATCAGTTGGCTTGATGATGAATTCAGACATGTTAATGTCCAATAGGACTAAAAAGCGAATGATGAGGAGCGGAAAGCATTTATTGAGGAAGTCTAGCAATATTATTGGCGATGTTGCTGATTTGTTTAGATAGATAGTATTGGTAAACAGGCCTAGTATGGAGGCCTTTCAGACCCAAATGTCTGCTAGCTGGCAGGCTTAAGTTGGGATATACACATTCTCTCAAATCCTCGTAAAGACCGGGTAGAAGCACCTACCCGGTCTTTGGCTAATACGAATCATGTATGAAGGCGTGTACCCAAGCTTAGTTTTTAGGAGGTGAGCTGTGGCACGATATAAGAAGCTATTATTCTACCTTATCTTGATTTTGATGATAACAGCATCAGTTTTTTTCATATATACATATTGGGGTAAAATAGTAAGAGTCCTATCACCGTTTTTTGTCACGGTAATGCTGGTATACATAGTAAAGCCTTTGTCAGACAGGCTGATTGCCAAAAGGATACCGGTGGGTATATCTATATTGGTTGTTTACTTGTTTATATTGGCGCTGTTGGTGGCTGTGGGTATATACCTGATTCCTGAACTGGCTACAAACATCCGAGAACTGATGGAAACGTTACCACAGCTTATGTTAAGCTATGAAAACACATTAAATGGTCTACTCTCTACTATCGATTCTACTAACTGGTCAGAGCAGGTTAAAGATGCTATATTTGATCAGATAACAAATGTTATGGACAAGTTGCAGTCATTTCTTGTTAGACTGCTGGAGGATGGTCTAAACCTTGTTGTTGATATGGTGAAAATCATTGTAGACATAACTATTGCGCTAGTTATTACATATTACACTATAAAAGATGGGGAAAGGTTTAAAGAGTATACTTTACTGTTGTTCCCAAGACACTGGAGGAATGGCCTAACTTTTGTATTCAAGGAGATTAACAGGATTCTTGCCGGATTTATTCAGGGGCAGCTGGTTATTTCATTTATTATAGGTATACTGGAAACTATCGGACTTATTATAGTTGGTATGCGATATCCTCTAGTTCTTGGTATGCTCGGTGGATTGGCCAATGTGATTCCTTACTTTGGTCCATACATTGGAGCAATACCTGCTGTTGCTGTTGCCCTAACAATATCGCCAATGAAGGCGGTTTGGACCATCGTGGTTTTTCTTACTGTGCAGCAAATCGATAACAGTTTTATTTCACCCAAAATGATAGAAGGACGGATGGGACTTCATCCTGTTGCCACAATATTTGCAGTCCTTGTGGGCGGAGAGTTTTTTGGAATCACAGGTATGCTCCTAGCCGTACCTGTAATGGCTATAATCAGGGTGTTGATTAATAAAACAGTTGAGGCAATCGCAAAGTGAGAATCGTCCCCGAACGAACTGTCCCCAAAGGTGAGAACTGTCCCCGAACGAACCGTCCCCGAGCCGAACCGTCCCAAAGGTGAGAACCGTCCCCGAACCGAACTGTCCCAAAGGTGAGAACTGTCCCCGAACGAACTGGCCCCGAACGAACTGGCCCCGAACGAACTGTCCCCAAAGGTGGGAACCGTCTCCAAAGGTGAGAACCGTCCCCGAACCGAACCGTCTCCCTACATGGCCCTGCGACGATACATAAGTCTTCCACAATGCTTCAAAGTACCATAGTTACAAGAAATTTGGAATAAATCAATATAAAACATTGACTTTGCTCGCTAAATGTTATAAAATGGGTATTGTTGCTAAGGATACTAAGGGGTTTTAATAATGTTGTATGATTCACGATTAGATGAATGGCATGGTGTGTTTGTTGTTACAGGTGAAGAGGAGAGGGCAAAGGAGAGAGTCAGGTATAGATTGGGTGATGACTATACCGTAGTGGTACCCAAAAGAAAGCTGCGGGTCAGGAAGGGCGGCATATGGAGGGTAGAAACAAGGGTCTTGTTTCCCGGCTATGTTTTAATTAATGGTGATATAACTCCAGATACGTATTATGGTTTAAAGAACATACCAAATGTAATTAGATTACTAAAGACAGGAAATTCAGTGGCAAGTATAGACCGCCGAGAAATGGCTGTATTGTCCAGCTTGATTTCTAATAACGAAGAAATTGGTTTTTCGAATGTGCTGATAGAGAATGGGAGAGTTCAAGTGGTAGACGGTCCTCTCTTTTCCCTTGAAGGGGTAATTATTAGTATAGACCATCGCAAAGAAAGAGCTAAGATACGGCTGGATTTCCTTGGAGAAGAAAGGACAGTAGATCTAGGGATTTCTATCCTGAAACCAATATAGAAGGACTGATGAATTACTCACATCTATCGATAACCCGGGGCTATCGTTGTAAAGGCTTTAAACAAAATCCAAGTCCCATATCGGTGTTTCGGCCCGGTATGAGAGTAGGAGGTCAAAGGCTAGTGATGCCATTGTATAGGAGCAATATATATACAATTGGTAAAACCATGCCTTTTTTGGACTAAATCAATTCGCTTCGCTCAGGAGGTCAGGTGGAGACTGAACTCCACCTGACCAAGGAAGTTAATTAATTCAGAGGTCGGCGTCTTCTGAAGACATAGATAAAATGATTTTGAATATATAAATTAGTGTTATACGTACATGAATAGGCCAGTGTAGAGATTGCTGCGCAAAACACGGGAGGAAAATGAGATGTCAGTTAAATTAAGAAAAATTGTACTTGTCATAGCAGATGCTTTAATAGTAAATATTTCACTATGCCTTGCATTGCTCATAAAATTTGATATAGCCATACCGCAGAAATACTTTGATAACTTCTTAAGAAATGCACTGATGATTAGCATTGTTCAAATTGTTGTATTCTATTTTTTCGGACTCTATAGAAGCCTTTGGGAATATGCAAGCATAGAGGAAATGATGCAGATTACAGTTGGAACCATCACAGCTACAGGGCTTGGATTACTAATAAGCCAGTTGACAGGAAGGACATACCCAATATCCATACACATAATTTCATGGATATTTTTATGTATGCTTATTGGTTCTGTTAGGATTGGATGCAGATATCTTCGCAGAGCAAGGCTTTATTTGCAAAGGAACAACCGTAAGCCCAGCAGGGTTATGATGGTTGGTGCTGGAAGTGCAGGCTCTATGTTAATAAAGGAGTTCAAAAACCATAACGATATGAACCTGGTACCAGTTGTAGTGGTAGATGATGATATAACAAAGCATGGTACCTGTATTAATAATATTCCGGTGGTATCAGGAAGAGAGAGAATCAGGGAGATAGCAAAGCAGTACAAAATAGATGAGATAGTAGTTGCCATACCATCGGCTTCAAAGCGGGATGTTGCTGATTTGTTAAGGATAAGCAAGGATACCAAATGCAAGCTAAAAACACTTCCCAACATGATGGATATAATTGATGGGGAATTGACAGCCAATCAGCTTAGGGATGTAGATATAGAAGATCTTTTGGGACGTGACGAGATTACTCTCAATATGGACGAAATATCCGGATACCTCAAGGATGAAGTAGTGTTAGTGACAGGCGGTGGGGGATCCATAGGCTCAGAGCTTTGCAGGCAGATTGCTAAATTTGAGCCAAAAAAGCTGGTTATATTTGATATTTACGAAAACAACGCTTACGATTTACAAAATGAGCTGGTCTATACGTACAAGGATAAGCTTGACTTGGAAGTCCTCATAGGCTCCTGTAGGGACCGTGGAAGGCTCAGGGAGATATTTGAGCGCTATAGGCCGGGAGTTGTATTCCATGCGGCAGCCCACAAGCATGTGCCATTGATGGAGGGAAATCCTTCGGAAGCTATAAAGAACAATGTATTCGGTACGCTAAATACCTGTAGGCGGGCGATAGACTTTGGAACAAAGAAATTCATACTTGTGTCTACCGACAAGGCAGTAAACCCTACTAATATAATGGGCGCATCAAAGCGTCTGGCTGAGATTATTGTCCAATCCATGAATAGAATGAGTGAAACCAAATTCGCAGCTGTCCGCTTTGGTAATGTTCTAGGTAGTAATGGTAGTGTCATACCGCTATTCAAGAAGCAAATTATTCAGGGGGGCCCTGTCACAGTCACTCACCCTGATATTATACGTTACTTCATGACCATACCTGAGGCTGCTCAGCTGGTGATTCAGGCAGGAGCGCTGGGGGAGGGCGGTGAGGTATTTGTGCTTGACATGGGCGAGCCTGTTAAAATTGCAGATTTAGCCCGGGATCTTATTAGCCTGTCAGGCTTTGAACCGTATGTGGATATAAAGATAGAATACTCAGGCTTGCGGCCTGGAGAGAAGCTCTACGAGGAGCTACTGATGGCAGAGGAGGGACTGGAGAAAACTGCCCATGAAAAGATATTTATCGGCAAACAGCATGATATAAGCTTCCAAGAAGTTATCATGTGTATTAAGGCGTTGGAAAATTCCATGGAGAACGATGAAATGCTCAGAGAAACCATGGCTAAGCTTGTACCGACATACAGATACACGAAGGATTATTTTATACCTGAGATACAGGATATGGATTTATATGAAAGCGAACAGGCAACTAGATCATACAAAGCAATACAAGAGAACAAAGGTTTCATAAAAACAAGAAGGCATATCAATTCACTTCGCTCAGGGAGTCAGGTGGAGACTGAACTCCATCTGACCAAGGAAGTTAATTAATTCAGAGGTCAACGTCTTCTGAAGACATAGATAAAATCAAAGACTGGTCATAAGGAAAAAAGGTTAACAATAAGGAGTCGATTAGTATTGGTTAGGAATGACTTATGAACATTAAGAAAGTAATAAAGAGTTTATCCAATATCAGATGGTTAGCTGCAAGCATAAGGCCATACCTGGGAGCCCTTATTCTCATAATAGCTGTGGAATCTTTGGCTGCTATTGCCTCAGTTTTAATGGCGGTAGCGTCAAAAAATCTCGTAGACAGTGCTATTTATGATGGATTAAAAAGTGCTGGACCTAACATCGCTTTATTTGTGAGTGTGATTTTATTTATGCAAATTTCCCGTGCATTTCTTACAGTGTATACAGCAAGAGTTCATGAAAGGTACTCCAATGATATGCGGCAGGGTATTTTTGCAAAGCTGATAAACATTGAGTGGGCCCAGGTCTCAAGATATCACAGTGGTGATCTTCTGACCCGTTTGACAAGCGACATTAATTCTGTTACAAACGGTTCAATTAGCGTACTGCCACAGATCATTTCCTTAGGAGTACAGCTAACGGCGGCATTTGTGACACTTATGGTTTATGACAAGAGCTTAGCGATACTTGCATTTGTACTTGCGCCATTTACGATACTTGTGAGCAGATTTTATGGCAGAAGACTTGGCAAAATGCACATACAGATACAGGAAACCGAAAGTACTTACCGGTCTCAAATGCAGGAATACCTGCAGAACCTTCTGGTTATTAAGACCTTTAATCTTGAAGAAAATAGCAAGAAGAAAATTGGAGAGCTGCAAAAGGAAAAGCTAGAGCTGGTGACAAAGCGAAGCAAAGCCGGAGTAATGGCTAGCACCATAATGTCTATTGGATACTGGCTTGGCTATGGGTCAGCCTTTGGCTGGGGTATAGTGAAGGTAGCCAGGGGGACAGCGACTTACGGTACAATGACCGCCTTCCTGCAGCTTGTCAATCAGGTTCAGGCTCCCTTTATGGGTCTTTCAAGGATGCTGCCTCAGATTATTGCAGCACTGGCATCTGCAGGCAGGTTGATAGAGCTTGAGAGGCTGAATACAGAGGTAACTGATGAGCTACTGGAGACTCCTGGCTCGGTAGGGATTAAATTTGAAAATGTCAGCTTTAGCTATGAAGATGATGAAATTGTACTGAATAATATTTCAATGGAGGCGTTGCCAGGTGAAATAGTAGCCATAATAGGAAGCTCCGGCGAAGGTAAAACAACGATAATACGCCTCATGCTTGCTCTTTTAAAGCCTGATGCTGGAAGTATCTACTGTTTCAATGAAAGGGACGAAAAAAGTGAAATTACATGTGCCACAAGAAGCTGGTTCTCGTATGTTCCTCAAGGAAATACATTATTAAGTGGAACAATAGCTGACAATCTGCGCACAGGAGAGCAGGAGGCAAGTGAGAGTGAAATGAAGGAAGCATTAAAAGCAGCCTGTGCGCTGGAATTTGTCGAAAAGCTTCCAGATGGAATTAACACTGTTATTGGAGAAAAAGCATACGGGCTTTCTGAAGGCCAGGCCCAGAGAATAGCAATAGCCAGGGCCTATCTTAGGAAGGCGCCGATTATAATACTTGACGAGGCTACCTCAGCCCTTGATATAGAGCTGGAAGAGAAGGTATTACAAAGTATACAGGGAATAGGCCATGCTCGAACCTGTATAATGATTACTCACAGAATGACTGCCCTAAATAGCTGTAGTAAAGTATTCAGACTTAGGGAGGGGTTTTTAGAACCGGAAAGGGAGAATAGAAAATTACTGACTGTCTAATAAAGTAATTGTGCCATGAAAAAAGCGACTATGCCACATAAAAAGTAAAAAAATAAAATAAAAGCAAAAGTATTACTGGAAATATTAAAATTGGTATTGACTTACAGATGAAATAATTATAATATAGACATGAAAATTCATTTAAAAGATGATACTGTATAATATTACATAAAAAGGCTACTAAATAGATAAAATTACAACATATCATAAAGGGGTTTGTAGATGAAGGTCAAAAGCGGTTTCATGTTACGGGAGATTGCCAAGCAATGGGTAGTTGTTCCATTGGGGGCAAGAGTTGTAGAATTCAACGGAATAATGACGCTAAGTGAAAGTGGTGCGATTTTATGGCGCCTGATGGAAAGTGATGCCAACACTCAGCAATTAGTATCAGCTTTGCTTGAAGAATATGATATCGACGAGGCAACTGCAAAAAATGATGTTATCAGGTTTTTAGATACACTGCATCAGAAAAATCTACTGGAAACAGCAGATGGCGGGGACCAACAATGAGTATGTCATGGGCTCAATTATACAAAAATTTAATTGACAGGTCAATTATTGTAGGGAATCCTGCATCAGGTTTTTTTGAATTGACAGCCAGATGTAGCTTTCATTGCAAAATGTGCTACGTATGCAGTGTGCCAGATGATAAAGCATTCCTTGAAAACGAGCTGACAGCATCACAGTGGATTTCATTGGGAAGGCAGGCCAGAGATGCAGGGCTCATTTTTATGACATTAACCGGTGGAGAGATATTCATGAGAAAGGACTTCTTTGAGATATACGAGGCTCTTTCAGAAATGGGAATGAGTATTACCCTCTATACTAACGGAGGTCTCATAGACGCTGAAAAGGCACACAGATTGGGGAAGAGGCCACCATCAAAGGTGAGCATTACACTTTATGGGGCAAGTCCAGAGACCTATGGTAGAGTCACAGGACACCCGGAGGGCTTCCACAATACGGTAAATGCAATAAAGCTGCTATTAGCTGAGAATATTAAGGTAGAGCTAAAGACCACTGTTATAGATGAAAATAGTAGTGAATTTGAGGAGATATATTCTTTAGCAGACAGTCTTGGAGGGCAACTGGGCATAGTCAACTATGTTGCGCCAAGGAGAGAGGGCTGTGGCACTGATCCTGAAAACTGCAGGCTTGGTCCTCTGGAGCTGGCAAGGTATGAGAAAATGATTCAGGACTTCAGATTAAAGCTCATGGACCGGGAAGAAACAAGGAAGAGGGCTGAGCTATCAGTAAATAATGATGTTATGACAGATGGCCAGCTTAATGAGTTAGTGGGAGAGATACCGCATATGACTGCTTCGTCCGCCTTTAGATGTACGGCGGGGAAGGGTGCCTTTTGGTTGACCTGGGATGGCAGATTGACGCCTTGCGGCTTATTGACAGATCCCTGGTTCGACGTAAAGAGTCTTGGATTTTCGAAATCTTGGGAACTGCTAAAGAAATCCTGCCTGGATGTACCTTCCTGCAAGGAATGTGATAATTGCGACCTTCGCTCAAAATGCATGGCTTGTCCTGCAAGACTGAAGGTTGAAACAGGCAGCTTCACTAAACCAGCCCCATATCTTTGCGAGACTGCAAAAGCCCGCAAGGAGCTGGATGTAGAATATTGATTTTAAAAATTATGGAAAGGAGGGTTCCAGATGAAAGCATATGTTACACCTACACTATCATGTGTAGAGCTAAGAGTTGAGGAGCGTATAGCCAGCAATTGCACAGGAAGTTGTACTACATGGGAGGTTCAAAACATTCCCACAATGGTTGGTCTTATAGCCCTTAGCGATTCGTGAGAAATACAAACTTGAAGAGGAAAGAGGTGAAAAACAATGAAAAAATATGTTGCTCCCGAAATAAACTGTGTAGAACTACGCGCAGATGAGAGAGTTTGTACATGTACATACTATGATGGGGCTTGCTCTGCAGAGTATAATACCTGGGTAGGTTTGAATTCCTAATATTATGTATGTCTTTAATGGGGGGTTGTTAATTGTACAATCCCTTTTATTTTGCCCTTTATCTATGTCTTCAGGAGACGCTGAACTCAATAATTAACTTCCTTGGTCAAGCGGAGTTCAGTCTCCACCTGACTCCCTGAGCGATGCGAATTGACTGAACCAAAAGGAAGGCTCAGCCTGCATAAGGGAATTTCTCTAAGCTATTATATTATGTAATTGTCAGGAGTGAATAAATTTGCTTTACAACATTGCTGGTATTATTGTCGAATTTATAGGATCCAACGATCTGTTTGAAGAAAGAGGAGCCATATTCAAAATGGAAGCATCGGATACGTCGGCTTCAGCTGTCGATTTGATTGTTAAATCGGAAAAGGTGGATAACATTGTTATTCCTGATGGTGATCTGATACTTGATGAAACATCAAGATGGTATAGAAAAAAAGCTCCTGACAACGGTTTTTTCATAGCTATGACAAGTACAAGAAATCTGGAGTTTGACACCATTCTTGAAGCAGATTATTTTTGGAGGAATATATCCATTAGATACATAGAGTCTGATTTGACTTATCCCATAAGTGATAATAGACGTGTCAAATGGAATGATTACCACACATTTCAGCTCACAGGTATAGCATACAGAAACGCAATGATTAGTATGGATAGCATTACTGTACATTCCTCCTCATTTGCAATAGACGGTAAGGGTGTTATTGTATCTGCTCCTTCAGGTACAGGCAAGTCAACACATACAGGGCTGTGGAAGGAAAGGTACGGAGACAGAGTTACACTTTTGAATGACGATAGACCGGTTATTCGTTTCCTTGAGGGCAAGCCGATGCTGTGTGGTACGCCCTGGAGTGGTTCAACAGATATATTTGCTAATTTGAAGGTACCATTGGAGGGTGTTGTGATGCTGACCCGGTCATCTGAGAATAGGATTGAAAGACTCGATATGGCCAGAGCGCTGGAAATGTTGATGCCTCGGTGCTTTCTCCCATACTTTGATGGAGGATTAATGGAGGCAACTATTAAGGTCATTGAAAAGCTGGTAGAAACAGTTCCCGTTTATCTGCTACAATGCCGCCCTGACTATGAAGCTGTGGAGTTGGTGTATAAATGCATGAGCTTGTAAAGGTGAAGGCGGCAGAACTGTTTAGTTTGGTCGCTGAGATACTGAATAATGGTGAAAAGGCCTGGATAACGGTAACCGGGATGAGTATGTATCCATTTCTACGTGAAGGTAAGGACAGTGTAGAGCTTGCAAGCAATTCCTACGATTCTGTGAAAAGGGGAGATATCGTTCTAATTAAACGATTGACAGGCGAATATGTAATGCACAGAGTAATGAAAAAGGAAGAGAGTAGCTTTTATATAATAGGTGACGCGCAGCAGTGGGTAGAAGGGCCTCTTGTATCTCACCAGTTGATTGCTACTGTTTCCAGGATAAGAAGGGGAAAGCATATTATTGATTGCAATAATATGCTTTTAAGATGTTTAGTAGGATTATGGCTTCTAATTATACCTGTCAGAAAGATGGTGATGAGGATGTATTACCGCCTTAGGCGTTTATTTTAATAATCATTTCTACTAACCTTCATTAGTTTATTTGACGCAGATTTATTTTTTTCATCGCAGTTAAGTACGAAGTAGAAATCACCATTGTGTTCCTCAAATGATACTGCAGGTGCTTCATTGGTAAAAACAAATAGCTCTGTCCAGTTAACTAAATCTCTACTTTGACAAACAATGCTTCTGAAGGTATTGTCTTCGTATTCCTCCACTGCCAACACATAGACATCGGAATCTCGGATAATTATGTCACAGGGCTTTGCATCAGAGCTGTTGAAGTTAATGCGGCGTGAAGAACCTCCTGAAGAGTCTCCTGAAGAGCCTCCTAAGGATGTAACGTATAAACCGATGGAGGCGACCCGTTTTCTAATTGTTTTCTTAGCTGGAATATATATTTCATAGCCTTCAGTTTTTATAGCTTTGAATATGTCTATAGAGTTATAGACCGACAAAACAGGTAACATGTTCGTAACTGCTAATTTTAAGGACTCCATATTTTCTTTGGTTGTATGAGATTTATTATTCGCTAATTGGTTCTTTTTATAGGTGGAATCAGCTGCAGCATTACTAATCAATGCGCCTTTGGCAAGATCTATACCAATGATACTTGGCTCAGAGGTGTTTTCTTGTAAAAGATACAAGGTACTACCGAATATCTGGAGTTCTGATGTATTGGCGGTAATGGGCTTAGTTAGCTGAATGCCGGTTGACATAAGCTTGCTGCTTACATTTATTGAAGAAGAGTTAGCAAATGACTGCCTGCTGCTTCTACTGACCTCAGTCGAGGATTTTGATGAGGTAGGGTTATTAGCTTGCGTATTGTTTTCTGTGGTGCCAATCGTCGCGGTTTCTTCAATAGATTTAGTATCGGACTTCGCCTCCGACTTAGCTACCAATGTGGTCTCTGATTTAGTATCGGACTTCGCCTCTGACTTAGCAACAGATGTGGCCTCAGATTTAGTCTCGGCCTTGGTTTCTGATTTGGTCTCAGCCATGGTTTCTGATTTAGTATCGGACTTCGCCTCTGACTTAGCTACCGATGTGGCCTCAGATTTAGTCTCGGCCTTGGTTTCTGATTTGGTCTCTGCCATGGTTTCTGATTTAGTCTCGGACTTCGCCTCCGACTTAGCTACTGATGTGGTCTCAGATTTGGTCTCTGCCTTGGTTTCCGACTTAGCTGCCGATGTGGTTTCAGATTTAGTCTTGGTTTCCGATTTAGCCTCCGTCTTCGTCCCAGAGTTGGCTTCTGACTGAGTTTTAAGCGCAGGCTCCTGCTCCTGCTTGGTCACAGCTTGCACTACTTGAGTAGGTGCATATGCGGACTTACTTACCTTCAATATATTACCCGATGATTCAGGCATATAAGCCGTGTCACAGCCAAGTCCAAAGAAGAAATCACCATTTATTTCTTCAAAGGATCGGGCAAAGGCACTACTGTTAAAGCTAAGCACCTGCTCCCAGGTATTTAAATCAGTGCTCTTATACACTAAGTTTTTAAAAGAGCTGTCAGAGACTTTAACACTGGCGAGAACGTATATAAGGGAATCGCGTGTAATAATATCATAGGGCAGAGCAGTGCTTTCAGGAAGGGTTATTATCCTGGCATCTCCAATATTGCTGGAAGCATACAAAGCGAGTGGTATATATTGATGATCATTGTGTATCTCAGCGCCTATGTACAACAAGTTATCCTTGAACTCAACAGGTCTGATAAGTTTACAGCTGGCATACATGGTAGACGATGGCAACCCCGGCATCATTTTTAGACCTTCTACATTAATAGAAGTAATACCTTCTTTGGTTATTTTTAGCATGTTATTGCAATTGCTTGATACTCCCATAAACTTGCTGGATGCATACAAAACATCTTTAAATTCAAACATGGTATAGGCTCTGTAGCCTGTGGTGTGAAAGATGGTTCCATCCTCAGGGGCTGCTTTATTCCAGGTAAGGCCGTTATCGCTAGAGACTACCACCTCACTGTAGCCATTGGTGCCGGTAGCAGCGTATAGCTTTCCATTGTAGCCAGCCATATCATAGACATGGACGCCCTGTGGAATTGTCCTAACCTTCTTCCAGCTATCGCTTAAGATGTAGTAATTGCCAAAATCCCAGGAATCCTTTGAATCATGTCCGGGAATGTATAGAACTTCGTTGATGACTCTGAAGATATCAACCTGCTCTTCGTTGACTGTATAAACCTTACTAATGCCTTTAACGGAATCATAGCTAAGAACATCAATTGGCCCTGCGTTAGATGCGGGAGCATTATTGCTGCTGTTGCCACAGCAGACGTATAGCTTCCCCTTGAAGACCTGCATGTCCCAAATATTTCTAGCATAGGGCTGAGATTGAGCAGGCTTCCCTAAAAGCTGAATTTTTTCAGTTACATCTACAGCCTCTTTTGCTGTTGCAGGAAATGGGATTAATATAGAAAAAATCAATGCAGCAATTAAAATAAAGGATAATTTCTTATAAATAAACATTTTACCACTCCTGTTTACAAAATTTGTACACATACATATTGTAATACATATTGCCAACAAAAGGAATACCTATTATTGCACATTCATAAAAAAATTTATCTATGTCACTGCTTAAATACTAAACTTCATAATAATTTTGAACCAATTGTTATGCAAATAGCATATTGACAAATAACCCCATAATCATTAAAATGACATAAGAGGCAATAATTAACCAATCAAGATGAACTTATGCATACAAATTTCGATGACTTCCGCCAGTGTTTCGGCCTGCCGGAGGTTTAGAATGTTAAAAGCAAGGCGCCGACTCATATGGACACTGGGCAGGGATACCAAAGCCCGCAACGACATATGTGATAGCGAAGCTTTGCTTTTTATCTATGTCTTCAGAAGATTTTGATCTGTATAGATTGGCAATGAATGGTTATTTCCTAAGCGAAGCGAATTGATTTAAGGAGAAAATTTAGAATAGTATGAATAGTAAAATAAGGAGCATATCTTTTTCGCCACCTGACATAACAGATGCAGAAATAGAGGGAGTAATAAAGGCTATGAAATCAGGCTGGATTACAACCGGGCCTAGGACTAAATTGTTAGAGCAAAGGATTTCGGAGTTTGTAGGATCAAATAAAGCAGTCTGCCTAAATTCAGCAACGGCAGCAATGGAGCTCACCCTACGCATACTCGGAATAGGCCCTGGGGATGAGGTCATAACAACACCCTATACATATTCGGCATCAGCATCAGTGATAGATCATGTGGGCGCAAAAATAGTCTTTGTGGATCTTGCACCGGGTTCATTCGAAATGGATTACAGTAGACTGGCTGATGCTATAAATGAGAAAACAAAGGTCATTATACCTGTTGATATAGCAGGCAAGATGTGTGATTATGATGCGATATATGATGCAGTAGAGAGTAAAAAATGTATTTTCAGAGCTAACAATAGCCTTCAGAAGCAATTGGACAGGGTGGTTGTAATGGCTGATGCCGCACATGCCTTTGGTGCTGTACAAAACAATGTGAATTGTGGTCTGGCTGCAGATTTCACATGCTTTTCCTTTCACGCTGTAAAAAACATGACTACAGCTGAGGGAGGAGCGGCACTTTGGCGTGGCGATATAGGGATTGACGATGAATGGTTATACAAACAGTATATGCTCATGAGCCTTCACGGGCAGTCCAAGGATGCGCTGGCGAAGACACAAATAGGAGCATGGGAGTATGACATTATATATCCGGCATACAAGTGCAATATGACTGATATATTGGCGGGATTTGGCTTGATGCAACTAAGTAGATACGAAGGGCTCATGCAAAGAAGACATGCTGTTATAGAGATGTACGATGAAGCATTGTTATCCAAAGGGGTTGTGAGTTTGCAGCATAGGGGAGAAAATTTTACTTCTTCGGGACATCTTTACCTAGCAAACCTACCATGGATAGGGGAGCAGAGAAGAAATAGCATTATTACTAGAATGGCCCAGGCTGGCATCGTGTGTAATGTGCATTATAAGCCGCTTCCGATGATGACTGCTTACAAAAACCTGGGTTTTGATATAAAGGATTATCCGAATGCTTATAAGCAGTATGCAAACGAGATTACACTCCCACTGCATACATTACTCAGTGATGATGATGTGGAATATGTTTGCAGCTCATTTAAAAGAATTTTGGCATTTTGAGCTAGTAATTATTGAGTTGAGAGGTGCAGATAAAGGTGATGCTACGACAATGGGATAAGTTGCCTGAATTCATGAAGAATACTGAGGTCAGAAGGTACTATGACATATTGGAAAAGAAAAAGCTAAGCTTATTCGTTAAGAGGTTATTTGACATAGTCACCTCTGCTATTTTCCTGATACTTCTGTCGCCGGTGTTTTTAATACTAAGTATAATCATAAGGTTGGACTCTAAAGGCTCTGTACTATTCAAGCAGACAAGAGTAACCCAATATGGAAGACATTTTACTATATTCAAATTTAGAACAATGGTTAAAAATGCTGAGAAAATTGGTTCACAAGTCACAAGGAGTGACGATGTGAGAATTACCCGAATCGGCAGGAGCTTAAGAAAATATCGTCTCGACGAAATACCCCAGCTTTTGAATATAATTAAAGGCGATATGAGCTTTGTAGGTACTCGCCCGGAGGTTGTCAAATATGTAGAGCTGTATACCGATGAAATGCTGGCAACTCTGCTGCTGCCAGCCGGTGTTACCTCAAATGCAAGTATCGAGTACAAGGATGAGGAAAGTATACTCAAAGTAGCTGATAATCTTGATGGGGTTTATGAGGTTGATGATACTGGTGCTACTGGTGCTACTGGTGATGCTACTGGCGATGCTACTGGTGCTGCTGCTACTGCTACTACTACTGCTACTGCTACTGCTACTGCTACTGCTGCTGCTACTGCTACTGCTACTGCTGCTGCTGATGTTGATGTGGTTTATATGAATCTGGTGTTGCCAGATAAGATGAAGTTCAATTTAGGTGATATTGAGAGGTTTTCATTTATGGGTAATATCAAGACTATGCTTAGAACAGTTTATGCACTAGTTAAAAAGGATGCAGATGCAGATACAGATGTAGTAAAAACCAGGAGTGTTAGTAGTGAAAATTGAAGCTTTAGGCTCAAACCAATATGTAGATGATATTGTTGACATTCATATAAGAACATTTCCTGGCTTTTTTCTCACTTTTTTAGGCAGGGGATTTTTAAAGCATTTATATAAAGGATATATAAGCCATAAGGAATCAAATGTAATAGGTGCATTTGACAAGGGCAGACTTGTAGGCTTTTTGGCCTATTCAAGGGACATTAGCGGTTTTTATAGGTACCTAATTAGGAGAAGTCTTTTTCCCTTTGCATTTTACAGTGTGTTAGCATTTTTTAGAAAGCCGAGGGTAATGTTCAGGATATTAAGAGCATTTACATATTCCAAAGATAGTAGCAGGGATGAAGCATATATTGAGCTATCCTCTATCGGTGTGCTCCCCGAAACAAAAAACAAGGGTATAGGCACATTGCTTATTAATGCACTAAAAGAGTCAGTTGATGGTAATGGATTCAGTTATATAAAGCTTGAAACAGATAAGCTCAATAATGATTCAGTAAATGCTTTTTATATTAAAAACTACTTTGAATTGAACAAGTCCTATATTACAAAAGAGGGACGAGAAATGAATGAGTATCATTACAGATTAAAATCAAGTACAAAGGAATCTATACAGCTGGTATAGCATGATGGGGTGAGAAGTGTTGAAGGTATTATATATTGCAACATCATTTCCAGAGCCAACAAAGGGAGCCACAATTTACACTGATTTAGCTGAAGCATTGCATGAGGCGGGCCATGAGATAATTGTAGCCGTTTCGGAGCAGACAAGAAAGAAAAGAGAATCAGCGATGAATACAGAACGTGGCTTTGAGGTTTTACGAATAGTTACCGGCAACTACTATGATGTGGGGCTACTGGAAAAGGGTATTACTACACTGAAAATCCCTATTTTAATGAGATGGGGAATAAGGAAACACCTTAAGAATAAACAGTTTGACTTCATACTGTTTGAGGCTCCACCTGTTACAAATGCAGGACTGGTTGCATGGGCCAAAAGACTATTTAAGTGTCCTGCATATTTGATGCTAAAGGACATATTTCCTCAGAATGCTGTAGATTTAGGCATTATGAGGAAGGGTGGAATATTCTATAGATATTTCAAGACAAAGGAGAGAACTCTCTATAAAGTAGCAGATATAATAGGGTGTATGTCTAATGCGAATAGACAATATATATTAGAACATAATCCATGGATTAGTCCGGCGAAGGTAGAAATATTTCCGAATACAAAAAAACTGGTTGAATACAAGCCTGGAAATTCTTCAATTATGAGAGATAAATATAAAATACCAAAGGACGCCTGTGTTTTCTTATTTGGAGGCAACATGGGAAGACCCCAATGTATTCATCTTTTATGTAATGTGATAGAGAAATGCAAGGATAATGAGGGGCTTTTCTTCTTGTTTGTTGGAAGAGGGACAGATAGGTACAAGCTAGAACAAACAGTTAAGTATTACAATATAAAAAATGCTCTTGTTATTGAAAACCTTCCCAGAGATGAATATGAGGAAATTACTAAAGAGTGTAATGTTGGGTTGATTGTACTTGACCCAAGATTTACAATCCCTAATTATCCATCAAGAATCCTTTCATATATGGAATATGGTAAGCCAGTGTTGGCTGCAACTGATAAAGTGTCTGATATTAAGGAATTGATTGTGGAAGCCGGATGTGGTGAATGGGTCTGGTCAGCTGATTCTCAGGGGTTTGTCAAAAAAGCAAGTGAAATGGCGATATCAGATAAGCTCACTGTAATGGGCAATCGCGGAAGAAAATATATTGAAGAAAACCTTAGTCTCAAAGGGTCTGTTGAAATTCTGGAAAAACACTATACAAATTTATAGGGAAGGTATTAAGATGTTTAAAAACAAAACACTGTTAATATCAGGTGGTACAGGGAGCTTCGGTAATGCTGTTTTAAGAAGATTTCTGAATACTGATATAGGGGAAATACGCATATTTTCACGGGATGAAAAAAAGCAGGATGATATGCGTAAGGAGAATAACAATCCAAAGATTAAGTTCTATATTGGAGATGTGCGCAACTTATCAAGTGTCAAGAATGCTATACATGGAGTTGACTACATATTTCATGCCGCTGCATTAAAACAGGTGCCATCTTGCGAGTTTTTCCCACTGGAGGCTGTGAGAACCAATGTTATAGGCACCGATAATATCTTGACCGCAGCAATAGAATGTGGGGTTAAGAAGGTTATTTGCCTTTCGACAGATAAGGCAGCGTACCCCATTAATGCTATGGGCATTTCGAAGGCTATGATGGAAAAGGTTTTTGTAGCTAAAGCGAGGACAGTGTCGCCGAATAAGACGTTGATTTGTGGTACTAGATACGGTAATGTAATGGCTTCTAGAGGATCTGTCATACCCCTGTTTGTTGAGCAGATCAAATCCGGGAAACAGGTGACTGTAACTGATCCAAACATGACAAGGTTTCTTATGGATCTAAAGGAAGCAGTTGAACTTGTTGTTTTTGCCTTTAATAACGCAGAGGCGGGAGACATAATGGTTCAAAAGTCACCTGCATGTACAATTGGTGATTTGGCAAAGGCAGTTAAAGAATTGTTTAGAGCAGATAATGAAATAAAAATCATTGGTACAAGGCATGGAGAAAAGCTATATGAAACACTGCTTACCAGGGAAGAGCATATAAGAGCAAAGGATATGGGCTCATTCTTCCGGATACCGGCGGATAACAGGGATTTGAACTATGATAAATACTTTAGTGTGGGTAGCCAGGTGCTATCTACTCAGGATGAGTACAACTCAAATAATACCCAGCTTTTAAACGTTGAGCAAGTAAAGGAAAGACTCTTGAGCTTGAGCTTTATTAATAATGAATTAGAGGATTGGTTCAGAAATGAAAATACTTATAACTGGTGCAAAAGGATTTCTAGGCAAGAATTTAGCTGTTGAGCTTAGAAACAAAGGCTATGATGATATATATGAATATGATCTGGGTACGGACAAAAAGCTTTTAGATGAATTTACAAAGGATTGCGAATTTGTTTTTCATCTTGCAGGGGTAAACAGGCCTGAAAATCCAGAGGATTTTATGAAGGGCAACTACGGTTTTACCTCCGAGCTTCTTGAATCATTAAAAAGAAATGCTAATAAGGCTCCAATTCTCATTACATCATCAATACAAGCCGAGAATAATAACCCCTATGGAATTAGCAAAAAGGCAGGAGAAGACCTTTTGCTTAGGTATAGCAATGAGACAGGTGCAAAGGTGTGGATATATAGGCTTCCCAATGTTTTTGGCAAGTGGAGTAGGCCCAACTACAATACTGTGGTAGCAACATATTGCAACAATATAGCTAGAGATATGGACATACAGATTAACAATCCAGAAACAGAGATGAACCTTTGTTATATAGATGATGTTATGGATGAGTTTATCAGGGCTCTTAATGGCAGTCCGGGGATTACAGGGGATTATTGTTGTGTTCCTGTTACTTATAAGACTAAATTAGGAGAGCTGGCTTCCATAATTAAAAGCTTCAAGGAGTGCAGAAAAAATCTGACGTTACCTGATTTAAGCTCTCCTCTTGTAAAGAAATTATATAGTACATATTTAAGTTTTCTTCCCGAGGATGGATTCGCATACGATTTAAAAATGAACTGTGATAGTAGGGGGTCATTTACAGAGTTTATAAGAACGCCGGATAGAGGTCAGGTTTCTGTAAATATCTCTAAGCCTGGAATCACAAAAGGTAATCACTGGCATCACACAAAAAATGAAAAATTTTTGGTAGTGATAGGTCAGGGTGTAGTTAGATTCAGGAAAGTAGGCGTTGAAGAGATTATCGAATATAGAGTGAGTGGTAATAAGCTACAGGTAGTAGATATACCAACTGGATATACTCATTCTATAGTAAATACGGGAGACTGCGATATGGTTACTATTATGTGGGCAAACGAATGCTTTGACCCTCAAAATCCTGATACATATTACTTGGAGGTCTAAAATGAACAAGCTTAAGCTTATGACGATTGTTGGCACCAGGCCTGAAATAATTCGACTGTCGGCCTGTATTAAGGCATGTGACAAATATTTTAATCATGTACTGGTACACACAGGACAAAATTGGGATTATACATTAAATCAGGTTTTTTTCGAGGATCTTGAGTTAAGATCGCCGGATTTTTATATGGATAGTGCAGCTAAGACTCTTGGTGAGACAATGGGAAATATTATTGCTAAATCCTATGAAATAATTGTTAAGGTGAAGCCTGATGCTGTTTTATTACTGGGAGACACCAACTCCGCCCTTTCTGCCATATCTGCCAAGAGACTTAAAGTCCCAATATTTCATATGGAAGCGGGGAATAGGTGCTGGGACTGGAATGTATCTGAAATGATTAACAGAAAAATTGTTGATCATATCTCCGATATAAATATGCCGTATACCGAATATGGCAGACGATATTTGCTTTCTGAGGGTATTGATGGCAAGAATATTTTTGTAACAGGTTCGCCAATGAGGGAGGTTCTTAGAAACTATAGGGAGGCCATTGAGTCAGCAGACATTTTAGAAAGACTAGGCCTAAGTAGAAAGGGATATATGCTGCTTTCTGCACATAGAGAGGAAAACATTGATCTAGAGGACAATTTTGAAGCACTAATGGCGTCTATAAACGTAATAGCTGAGAAGTATCAGCTTCCTATTATTTATTCCATGCACCCAAGAAGTAAAAGGTTTATAGAGCAGCGAGGCTTCCAATTCCACCCCCTTGTTCAGAGCATGAAGCCTTTTGGGTTTATTGACTATAATCACTTACAGATGAATGCATACTGTGTTCTCTCAGACAGCGGTACGCTTTCGGAGGAATCAGCAATTCTTGGCTTTCCAGGTGTTCTGATACGCACTTCAACGGAGAGGCCTGAGGTTTTGGAGAAAGGTACAATAGTCATAGGCGGTATCAAGGGCAATGATGTGGAACAGGCTGTAGAGCTTGCCGTAGCAATGTTTGAGAATAATGAAGAGACTGTTATGCCAGAGGATTATGCAGATACCAACGTGTCTGTGAAGGTTGTTAAGCTGATACAAAGCTATGCGAAGATAGTGAATATGACCGTATGGAGTAAGAGATGAATATACTTCTAATTTCGCCTTTGCCACCACCAAAGGGTGGAATAGCTACTTGGACAGAAGTGTTTTTGAATTCCATAATAACAAAGCATCACAATGTTAAGCTAGTCAATACAGCTGTAAAAGGTAAGCGAGCATCAAATCTATCAAAAATAAGTATTATTGGCGAGATAGGCAGGTTTTTCTCTATTCTTGCTCAGCTAAAGGCTTCAATTAATACAAATAAATTTGACCTTGCTCATTTAAATATATCTTGTTCGAGGCTTGGTCTAGTTCGGGATATGTTATTTGCCGCATTTATTACAAGAGACATTAGGAAACTAGTGATACATTGCCATTGCGACACCTCTTATCAAGTAAAAGGGAGTGTAGCTAGATACTTTTTTAAGAAAATTTGCAATTATAGTAGTGCTATTTTATGTCTAAATAAAGCCTCAGCTAAACACGTTAAGGCTGTAACAGGAAAGGATAGTATTGTAGTTCCCAACTTCATCGATCTTAATCAGATTAAGACAAGACCGAGGAACCAAGGTAATAAAGGAATCAAAAGCATTATTTATGTTGGCCACATAATTAAAACGAAGGGCTGTGACAGCATCATAGAGGCTGCTAAGCGAATGCCACATATCACTTATAAATTGGTGGGCTATATCTGCAATGATTATAAGAATATGAATTACCCTAGCAATGTTATTTTTTTAGGAGAAGTGAGCAGAGAAAATGTTTTCGAGGAAATGCAAAATTCCGACATATTATTATTCCCATCCCATACAGAAGGCTTCCCTAATGTTATTTTAGAAGCTATGGCATGCGGCCTTCCAATTATTGCAACACCGGTGGGAGCCATACCTGACATTATTGAGGATAAGGGAGGCGTTTTAGTTGATATTGGAGATGTAGACGGAATAGTTAAAGCAGTTCAGATGCTGGAGAATTTAGATGTTAGAAATAGAATGTCGGACTGGAATCGAAAAAAAATAAAATCAAGCTATACAATAGACAAGGTTATTAATACAATTACAAATTTATATGAAGAAGAGGGTTTGAGGATTAGATGAAAAAAGTTGGTTTGCTTATTTCGAGTCTTAATAATGGTGGAGCCGAAAGGGTAGTTTCCAGGCTATCAAAGATTTTATCCTCTGAGTTTAAGGTGTTTATTATTTTATTCGAAGATACCTTTGTTAATTACGATTATTGTGGAGAGCTTATTAACTTGGATATAAAAGCAAATAAAAGTTCTTTTAAAGTGATTCCAACAATAAAAAGGTCTCTATTATTAAGAAAAACCAAAAAAGAACTCTCCCTGGATTGTGTGATAAGTTTTTTAGATAGCCCTAATGTTGTTAATATTTTGTCTAAGACGCCTAAATGTAAAGTGGCTATTTCAATCAGAAATTATTCATTGAATGAAAACAAGAATTCCTTGCTATCGAGGATAACGAATCTATGTATTAAGCTTCTTTATAATAGTGCTGATTCTGTTATACCTGTTTCAAGGGTAATAGCCAGTAGCATGGAAGCTCATTACGGAATCAAGAAAGACAAAATAAATGTTATTTACAACCCTTATGACATTATTGAAATACAAGAAAAATCAAGTGAAGAAATCGAAGATAAATATTCAAGCTTTTTTAATAATGGAAAGGTTTTTATTAGTGTTGGGAGAGATATGTACCAGAAAGGTTTCTGGCACTTGGTGAAGGCTTTCAAGCTTGTTCATGATAATTGCCCTGAAGCAAAGCTAGTAATAGTAGGGCGGGATAATAATGACGGTAAAACCCTCCAGCTAGTAAAGGCATTAAATATTGAAAAAAGTGTTTTGCTAATGGGGCAACACGATAATCCTTTCAAATTCATTAAGGCAAGCTCTATTTATGTAATGTCATCATTGTTTGAGGGGTTTCCCAATGCGATGGTAGAGGCGATGGCATGTGGTTGCTGCATTATTGCTGCCGACTGCAAATCAGGCCCAAGAGAAATACTGTGCAAGAATCCGGATATAAAACATGTCAGTAATGATATAGAGATGGCTGATTTTGGTATTATTGTACCACCTCTATGCAATGATGAGAATTGGGATCCAACGCATATTGATGCTTCGGAAATAGCGTTAGCAGGTGCTATGAATATGGTAATTGAAAGCAAAGATATTGTAAATTATTATTCGAAAAGGGCCATGCCACGAGCTAGAGACTTTAGCTATGAAATTTGCAAAGAAGAATTTAGGTCTATCATTAATGGCTAGTTATAGTAATAGTAAAGGAACTTAAATATATATTATGCAAATAAATAAAGCAGTAAACCCATCATTAAGCATGGATAAGTTGACAAGCGTGTCAATATTTCTCTATGTAATGAGCCTATATTTGTTAACATATAGAGAAGGCTTGAACATGATTAGTAATGCTTTAGCATTAATAGTCGTTGCATCAATATGGATAAACATAATAGTATCCAGAAAGAATATTATCTTTAACAAGCTAATTCTTTTCCAGACTTTGTTTATCGTTTCGTGTGTAATTTCAGCTTGTTTTGCAGTAAATCAAAGAACAGTAATTTCAAAAGTTAGAACCTTATTCTTGATTCTGATTGTTATGTTTTCACTTGTCAATTATATTGATACATACGAAAAAGTCATGGTAATAGTTAAAAGTTTTATTTATGCAGGGCTGTTTACTAGTATTTTTATTATTTTGAATTCTGATTTTTCTATGGTTACAAGATATGGCCGTGATTTAGGTAATCAAAATGCTGTGGGAATGAATATAGCGATATCATCAATTTTTTGCTTCTATATGATAATAAGTAAAAAAAAATATTTATTTGCGACATTTTTTTTGGTCATGATTCCGAGTGTTCTGTTGACAGGATCAAGAAAATCATTGCTTTTTATTATTATAAACATAATAATCATATCCTATTTGAAGAACAGAAAGGGTTTATCAAAGCATCTCAAATTTATTGTCGTTAGTACTTGTGTTTTGCTGATTTCCTATTACTTGGTTTTTAACATACCTCTTTTTTATCAAATAATAGGGGTTAGAATAGAGAATACTTTTGCCTTTTTATCTGGAGAGAGTACTAATGAGGCATCTATTAATGTTAGGTATGGTATGACAAAAGTAGGATTGGGATTTTTTCTTAAAAGGCCCATTACTGGTTATGGTATAGACAATTATAGATTTCTATACAGTGGTACATATTCTCATAATAACTTTATTGAGTTAATGGTAGGCGTGGGTGCATTTGGGCTATTAGCATATTACATGACTCATGTTGTTTTAGTGAGAGACTTACTTAAAACTTCAAAAAATAGAACATTGGAGATAATTAGCTTTACATTCTTGGCTATAATTATTTCCTATATAATCCTATCTCCATCAATTGTTTATTACGATAATAAGCATTTTAGTATTTTGCTGGCGCTAGCGTCTACTATTTGCTTTTGTACAAATAAAAACAAATGTGAGGATAATCGTGATTAACAAAATTATATATGCAATAAAAAGACCAAGGCTGATTATTATACACATACTTAGACTCAAGTTATGCAGAATTATTCCTGATGAGTTGTTTTTAAAAATAATGTACAGGATGTATGTGGGAAAAAAATTAGACTTAGATAGCCCAAGATTATATAGCGAAAAGCTTCAGTGGTTAAAGCTAAATGATAGAAAAGACGAGTATAGCACTTATGTAGATAAATATGAGGTAAGGTTATATGTTGCTAAAACTATTGGTGAGGATTATCTGGTGCCTTTGCTCGGTGTGTATGATGATGTGAAGGATATAAGGTGGGAATGTCTGCCGGATAAATTTGTACTTAAATGCACCCATGGTTCAAGTACCAATATTGTGTGTACTGATAAAGGCAAATTGAATTTAAAGAATTCAAGCAGAAAGCTGGACAGATGGCTGAGGCAAAATTGGTACTGGTATGGTAGGGAGTGGCCTTACAAGAGTGTTAAGCCAAGAATCATATGTGAGCAGTTTATTTCTAATACTAATGAAGCCCCTGAAGATTATAAGGTGATGTGCTTTAATGGTAAAGCTAAGCTGATTCAGGTTCATTTGAATCGCTTTAACCAAAACCATACATGTGACAACTATGACACTGATTGGATAAAAACCAACATTTCAAAAACAAAAAATGGTTTGCCGAAATCTGACATGGATATTCCCAGACCTGTTTTTTTGGATGAGATGATTAGCAAATCTGAGCTAATAGCAAAGAATATGTACCATGTTCGTGTGGATTGGTACATTGTGAAAGATAAGCTCTATTTTGGTGAAATAACCTTCTATAGTGCTTGCGGCTTCTCTGATTATGATAATGAGGAAGATAATTTCCTATTAGGTAGCTGGATCGAAATTAATAATAACGAGGGAGTAAAGAATGGAAATACTGGTTGGCGGTGATCTAGTCCCAACTGCTGCAAATTTTGACTTATTTGATAAAGCTAATACAGAAGAATTGTTAGGCTCAGAATTATATTCAATATGGAGTAGTGCAGATATACGTTTATTCAATTTAGAAGCTCCTCTTACTGATGAGCTGGAGCCTATAGATAAGAATGGGCCATGCCTGGCAGCACCGGAAAGCTCAATGAAGGGGATTGCATCCCTTAATCCATCACTGGTTGCATTAGCAAACAACCATATATTAGATCAGGGAGCTGACGGGCTGGAAAGAACTCAGCACCTGCTAGAAAAACATAATATACCCTTCATTGGTGCGGGAATCAATTTGAGAGAAGCAGCTAAGCCTTACATATTTACTGAAGACAAGATGAAAATCGGTATTTATAATTGCGCTGAGCATGAGTTCTCAATTGCTACCGAAAACACACCCGGCGCTAATCCCTTTGATCCTTTGGAAAGCCTGGATCATATTGTTGATTTAAAATCTAAATGTGATTATGTCATTGTTTTGTACCATGGGGGTAAGGAACACTATAGATATCCTTCTCCAAACCTACAGAGGATCTGTAGAAAAATGTCTGACAAGGGTGCGGATTTAGTTGTCTGTCAACATAGCCATTGTATTGGTTGCTTTGAGGAATACAATGGAGCAACAATTGTTTATGGACAGGGCAACTTTGTTTTTAGCAAGTATGATAATGAATTTTGGAACACATCATTACTAATAAAAGTGTCTGTAAAACGTAACATGGTTGTTAATTATATTCCGATAATGAAGTCTAATAATTCTATTAAGCTAGCCGATGAAAAATCAGCTTCTACTATTTTAGAGGCATTTATCAAACGCTCTGGTGAAATGTTGCAGGAAGGATTTATCAAGCAGAATTATATCCAATTTGCTATGAGTTATTTTTCAAACTATATAAGGAATATTGCAGGTTTTGGAAAGTGGAAGACTATAATCGATAATAGATTACTAAAGGGCTATATTTCGAGACATAAATATAAAAATAAACAACTGCTAGCTATACAAAATTATATTGAATGTGAGGCGCATCGGGAATTGTTCCTGACATATATAAAGGAGACTAATGTCTATCGATAAAAAACTAAGAAATAAAGTTGCATTAGCAACAAAGTGGTCTGCAATTACTGAGATTGGTGCAAAAATCATAGCACCAATAACTAATATGGTATTGGCGAGAATATTGGCACCTGAGGCTTTCGGGGTAATTGCATCAGTAACAATGATTGTAAGCTTTGCTGATATGTTTACGGACGCAGGCTTTCAAAAGTACTTAGTACAGAGTGAGTTTTCTGATGAGAATGAGAAAACTAAATACACTAATGTAGTATTTTGGTCAAATCTATTGGTGTCCTTGATTCTATGGGCAATAATTATACTGTTCGCAGATCCAATTGCTGTAGTTGTCGGAAATCCAGGCTTAGGGAATGTGATATCTATTGCATGTGTACAGCTTCCGTTAACATCCTTCTCAAGTATCCAAATGGCTTTATATAGAAGAGATTTAGATTTTAAAACTCTTTTTATTGCAAGGATATTTACAGTATGTATACCTATCTTTGTTACAATTCCACTAGCTGTACTTGGTATGGGTTATTGGTCACTTATCATTGGTCTGATATGTACACAGTTATCAAATGCAATTATTCTTACAATTAAATCAAAATGGAAGCCTGTAATTTTTTATAATTTTGGAATACTAAAAAAAATGCTTTCATTTAGTTTGTGGTCACTTATAGAGGCGATTTCCATATGGTTTACAATATGGATTGATGCATTTATAATAAGTAGTTCTTTGAGCGAATATTACCTGGGATTGTATAAGACATCTACATCAATGGTTAATTCTCTCATGGCCATAATAACGGCTTCTACTGCGCCTGTGCTGTTTTCTGCATTGTCTCGTTTGCAGAATGATAGAAAGCAGTTTGAAGATATGTATTATTCTACGCAAAGGAATGTAGCTCTGTTCGTTTTACCTATTGGTGTAGGCGTATACATCTTTAGTGACCTGGCGACACAGTTACTCCTTGGAAGTAAGTGGGCAGAGGCCAGCGGAGTAATTGGTATCTGGGCTCTTACCAGTTCAATTACAATAGTATTCGGGCACTATTGCAGTGAAGTATATAGGGCTTTGGGAAAGCCTAAGCTGTCATTCTTAGCTCAAATGCTTCACTTAATAGTTCTGATACCTGTTTGTATAATTAGTAAGGAATATGGATTCTGGTCTTTGGTTAATGCTCGATCATGGATAAGACTAGAGTTAGTTTTAGTCCACGTAATCTTAATGAATTTTGTAATAGGGATACCGTTACTGAAATCCCTTAAGGGCATTTTGCCCATAGCAATTTCTACAATAATTATGGGTTTTGTCGCATATCTATTAAGAGGCATTGGAAGCGGATTGTTATGGAGCTTTTGCGTGATTCTTGTGTCGGCTATTCTCTATTTTGGGCTACTTCTTTTGATGTCAGGAGACATTAGGAGGTTTGCAAAGGGGCATGTAAAGAATTTATATAGGGAGCGAGCTTTATGAAAATATTAATTACAGGCTGTGCAGGATTCATTGGATATCATATGTCAGCTTATTTACTTGATAATACCTATCAGGTTATTGGCATAGACAATATGAATGATTATTATGATGTACAGCTTAAAAAGGATCGTCTTAGGAATTTAGAAAAGTATAATGGCTTTAAATTTCATCAATTTGACTTAAAGGATAAGACTGATATTGACAGTCTGTTTTCTGAAAACCAATTTGACTGTGTCATACATCTGGCAGCTCAGGCCGGTGTTAGATATAGCATTATTAATCCCTATGCATATATTGATTCCAATATAGTAGGCTTCATGAATATATTGGAGGCATGTAGGCATTATCCTGTGAAGCATCTTATTTATGCATCATCTAGCTCAGTTTACGGTGGCAATAAGATTACTCCCTTTTCCACTGACCACAGTGTAGATCATCCGGTGAGCCTCTATGCTGCCACTAAAAAGTCCAATGAATTAATGGCTCACACCTACAGCCATTTGTACGGAATACCAACTACAGGGCTTAGGTTCTTTACTGTTTATGGACCATGGGGAAGGCCTGATATGGCTTATTTTTCATTTACGGAGAAAATAATAAACGGCAAGCCCATTAAAGTGTTCAACCATGGAAACATGGAACGAGATTTTACTTACATAGATGATATTGTGATGGGCATATATAGGCTTATACCGCTGGCGCCTGAGCCGAAGCCTGATTGGAGCGAGGAGGATGGCAGGCTTGGGGCTAGTTTTGCTCCATACAGAATATATAATATCGGAAACAATAAGCCGGTAAGACTGGAAGAGTTTATATCTGTTCTGGAGGATAAAATTGGAAAGAAGGCAATAAAGGTATATATGGATATGCAGCCCGGTGATGTGCTTAGAACGTATGCGGATGTCTCCGATTTGGAGAGAACTGCAGGGTTTAAGCCTGATACAGGTATTGAAGCCGGCTTGGGGAAATTTGTTGAGTGGTATAAGGATTACTTTAGAAAAAAATAGATATTGACAGGGAGTGGGGTTATGAAGATAACAGTAGCGGGAATGGGCTATGTCGGCCTATCTAATGCGATATTACTTGCGCAGCATAATGATGTAGTTGCTTTTGATATTATTCAGCAAAAGGTTGATATGGTGAACAATATGGTGTCACCAATTGTTGACGCAGAGGTGGAGGAGTACCTGACAAATAAGGAGTTGAGGCTTACGGCAACGACAGATGCATATAAAGCCATAGACGGTGCGGATTACGTTATAATCTCAACGCCAACAAACTATGACCCTGAAAAGAATTACTTTAATACGAGAAGTGTGGAGGCGGTAATTGCCAATGTGCTGTCCATCAATCCTGATGCAACAATAATTATAAAGTCTACAGTGCCTGTGGGATACACAAAGAAAGTCAGAGAAATGTTTGTAACGGAGAATATTATTTTTTCACCGGAGTTTCTTAGGGAGGGAAAGGCTCTTTATGATAATTTGCATCCCTCAAGGATTATAATAGGTGAACAGTCGGACAGGGCAAAAAGGTTTGCGGATCTGCTGGTACAGGGTGCGATAAAGGAAGATATACCTGTGCTTTTTACAGATTCCACCGAGGCGGAAGCTATTAAGCTATTTTCCAATACTTATTTGGCTTTACGAGTGGCATTTTTCAATGAACTGGATACTTATGCAGAGATTAGAGGATTAAATACAAAGCAAATAATTGAAGGCGTATGCCTGGATTCAAGAATAGGCTGCCATTATAACAACCCGTCCTTTGGCTACGGTGGCTACTGCCTTCCAAAGGATACAAAGCAGCTAAAGGCCAACTATGAAGATGTTCCTAATAATCTTATTTGCGCTATTGTTGATTCAAACAGGACAAGAAAGGATCATATAGCTGATATGATTTTGAGAGGAGGGCCCAAGGTTGTGGGGATATATCGTTTGACAATGAAAATGAATTCCGACAACTTCAGAGCTTCATCTGTACAGGGCATTATGAAGAGAATAAAGGCCAAGGGCATTGAAGTAGTGGTTTATGAGCCTTGGCTAAAAGAGGATAGCTTCTTTAATTCTCGGGTTATTCGAGATTTTGAAGAATTTAAGCAGATTGCAGATATTATTGTGTCAAATAGAATGGCTGAAGAGATTTCTGATGTAAAAGAAAAAGTGTACACCAGGGATATATTTAGTAGAGATTGATTTTGGGTGAGGTATTATGAAGCAGAACACTTTTGCAAAATGTGTAACATTAAGTATTGTATCTATTAGTATTATTTTTCTGACATTTGTCTATGATAGCGAACATGAAGGCAGGCCTACTGTTGCATTTTCTGGGTATGAAAGGGAAGCGACATATGAGGAGCCTGATGATGAAGGCTTTGTTTTTGCAGGTTCAACTATAGCTGATAAGACAGATGGTATTATACAAAAGGCACAGGAAAGTCCGGGAGACATAATAATAAAAGATGAAAGTGCTCCATTGGTGCCTTTGTCATATCTTGCGAAGGATGCAGGTCTTGTTCCAAATGATAAGAGTAAGGCGACAGATAATGCAAACCTACTTATAGAAGCTCTCAATAGGAGCAATAAAATAATCATTGATGACTCTTACTATATCTCCACGCCATCTGAGGTATTGACAACGCGTATGGTTGAAATCACAGGGACAGAAAATGGGGAACTGATTTCAGATAATGAGAATAGTGTTCACCTTTTTGATACATCTGCCTTGAGCAATATAATATTGAAGGACGTAAAGTTTAGAAACGACAATAATAGCTCCTTTCTTATTGTATATAACGATAATAAAATTGATGCAAAGGTGGATAGTGTCCATATACAGGGGTGTTCATTTGATGGCAATATTTCATTGTATAGACACTATGGGAAAACTGATATTGACCCTGATAGTATGGACTATGGAGTAGGAGAGTTTGTTTTTAAGAATAATAGGGTGTCAAATACACGATATTCATTTATTCTGCTTAATGATATACCAGTAGACTATTGTGAAGTAAAGGACAATTCAGTTCAAAACTTTCAGTATAAATTTCTTTCTATA
The DNA here is from genome assembly GCA_964512095.1 of uncultured Oscillospiraceae bacterium. Taxonomy (GTDB): domain Bacteria; phylum Bacillota; class Clostridia; order Acetivibrionales; family DTU013; genus DTU013. Next base: position 32,021 of record CAZEIH010000017.1, on the reverse strand, counting down.
TCCATATCCAATGGTATACCTTATGAAAATAAGCTTTACAAGCATATAAAATATTTGAAGGTAGACAACAATAAGGTTATGTGTGACGATGCATGGTGGGGTGAAACATCTTCGGGGCTATACTATACCTTTGTTTTATATGAGGGTGATGAGGTTTTATACAATAACAACCATGTTGAAGGTATGAAGACCCTTGAGAAATTTGCCGTTTATGATGCATATCTTAGTTCGCGGTTGGTCAATTACACAAATAACACCTGGAAAAACAATATATGCTTTGCTCCAGATAAGTCGAATAATACACTGCTCAAGTCTAAGGGGGGAGTAGGAAGTCCTCTGGTAAGGAATTATTCTCATAACAAGTTTATTGTTGAGGAGGATTTTGCTAAAAGGGTTGGTCAGCTAAAGGATAACCTGTTTGTGTATTTTGTCAGCCTAACTCAGCATGCTGATTCATATGCCATAAATAATAATTTATTTGATGTGTATGACCTGAGATTTCCTGAATCTAGTATGTCAATAAGCGATTTAGCCATTTGTGGTAATACTATTAGGGCTAAAAAAGCTTCGGGTAATATTGCCATAGTTAGGCTGGATGATGATTATACAACCAAGTCTATTGATATTAGTGATAATACAATTGAGATTGATTCAAAAAGTGATAATGTATTGAATTTACTAAGAGTTGTTGATAACAGAAGTTTTGCGACAACAAACATTAAAAGTATTAGTGTGAAAAACAACAGAATAGCGGCTCCTCTTGGTTATGTTTTTTATAACGCTGTAGCAGAGAAGCTTGATTTTTTAAATAACACAATTACCGATACAGGGAGCGGAAGCTCGGGACTGGCTTACAGCGGTAAGTTTACTAAGTCATATATGTCTGGTAATTTAATTGAATCACAGAATTCGCCAACCTTTTATGAGGGAAGGCAGTTATACGGTGCCGGATTAAAGAATGAAATACTAAGGTTAAATAGGAATAATACTGCTAGTGGAAACAATGGATTACATTTAGATATAGGCTATGATTCTGTTGTACCCACTACATATAAAAGAAGATATACCATTGCAACACAGAAGGGTACTTATAAATTTTACTATGTTTTCACACTAAGCTATGACTCTAAGAATAATTGTGCCAATGTGACCTTTGTTAATGATAAAGGGAAGACATATACATATGGATTGGGGATGGATAGCGCTGCAAATAGTGGCAATGGGCAGTTTGTTGATATCATAAATGAAGGTGAAAATGAGATTGAGGATATGTACAGGGTTTGTTTTTTTAATAATAAAGGCAAGGCGGGATTTTTTATTACAGATTACAATTGTGATTTCTGTGAGATGAAGATAGAGACTGTAAATTATCAAAATAACTAATGGTTCCATCAGGAGAATGCTATGAATAAGGTTGATATTGCACTGGTCAGGCTGCTATCGGCAGCAACAGGCTGCTGTGATTCTGTGTCCATTGATCTTGGAGCACAGGAGTGGCAGCAATTATGTGAGGATGCATTTGCCCACCAGATTCACTCCATTATTTTCTCAAAAGCACATGAATGTGGATGCGATGTTAATCCGGAATTGTTTGATAGCTGGGGAAAAAACACGATTATTCAGGTGCTGCAGTATAGTCAGAGATTTGATGTTTTCAAAAATATGTTTGTTGATTTTGAAAAGGCTAACGTTCCAGTTATGGCGCTGAAGGGCTTGCATTACAAGTACTTGTATCCGGAACCGGATATGCGGTCAATGAGTGATATCGATTTGCTGACTAAACAACAATACCTTGAAGAAGCAATGAAGGTAATTGAGGGGTATGGATATGTTAAAACAAAAGAGGATGCAAAGCATATTAACCTTGCCCATATCCGACATATCCCTATTGAACTGCATTTCTCATTGTTTACTGAAGAAAAAAGAAGAGCCGCTGCTGATTTTAACAATGAGATTTGGGAGTCGAATTATCTCTTTGAAGCCGATAATATATCATTCCTTGTTCCTTCTGATATCAACCAGATAATATATTGCTGTGTTCATATGACAAACCATTTCGGTATGGGAGGCTTTGGCTTAAGACAGCTGTCAGACCTGAATCTTCTTGTTAGAAGGGTTACTCAAACCATCGATTGGAAGTATTTGTTTGATAGAGCTTATGGTTATGGAATTGGAAAGTTTGTTGAAGTTGTGCTGTTTATCTGCTATGAGTTTTTTAATTTAGATATCCCTCAGGATATAGTCGGGAAATATTCTAAGGATAGAGAGTATATAGACAATATGATTAGTGCTATTTTTAGCTCCGGCGTATTTGGAGGCAAGGATAGCAGGTCTGCATCATACCGCGCATTGGCAAGGTATATAAGCCCATATAGTGGTGGTGGAAGGGTTTCGAGATTGACCTACATTTTCCCCCCTTCAGAGAGTCTGTCAGATGCCTACTCCTATGCTCGCAAATATAAATTACTGCTTCCTGTTGCCTGGCTACATAGAATAGTAAATAATGTGGCAAGGAAGGATATGGGATTCTCTGACAAAATGCCGGATGCCAAAGGCGTTGATGAGTATGTTAGACTTTTTAAATGGTTGGATATTAAAAGGAAATGACTAGTTGACAATATGTTTCAAGATGTTATAATTTTTATGTCATCTTTAGCAAATTATGGAGGATAAAATGGTTGAAATTAGTGTTAGGGATATTTTCAAAATACTGCTGAGGAAATGGTGGATTGTTATAATTTGCATTACCTTAACAGGAGTAGCGTCTTATATTTGGACAAACTATTATACCACTGAGATGTACTCTGCAAGCACTACATTATACGTTGGCAAAAACACTGATGCAGTAGGGGTTCAGACGGCAGACCTGAACCTGGGCTCCAATCTTATACTGGATTATCGAGAGATAGCAAAAAGCAGGCGGGTAGCCTATGTGGTTATTGATGAGCTTGGACTTAAAACCAGTGCGAGAGCAATGTCCAACAGAGTTAGCGTTAATCAAAGAGATATGACCAGAGTGATTGAAATATCAGTTAGTGACGTGAATCCCCAGATGGCTATGGATATAACAAATAAGGTTGCTGAGGTATTTCAAAGTAAGGTCAAGGAGATAATGCAAATTGAAAATGTTCAGATTATAGATAAGGCTGAGATGCCCATGTATCCTGTGTCCCCCAATAAGCAGATGAATTATTTACTAGGAATTATTATTGGGCTGGTAATTGGGGTTGGCATAATATTTTTGATTGCATTTCTTGATGATACCATCAAGACTCCCGATGATGTGCAAAGACATGTCGAGCTGTCAGTTATCGGTGCGATACCGGCATTTCAGAAAATAGGAAGGAGGGCTTGAATATGCAGGATAATATTGTCGTGGCTTATTCCAATCCCAAGTCTCCCGTTGCTGAAGCATATAGAGTACTGAGGACAAATATTCAGTACTCAAGTGTAGATAAGCAGCTGAAGACTATTGTTGTGACTAGTTCTGGTCCCATGGAAGGAAAGACGACTACAGCGGTAAATATTGCAGTCACCTTCGCACAAGCTGATAATAGTGTGCTGCTAATTGATTCCGATATGCGAAAGCCCAGGATTCATAGAATATTCTCTCTTAAAAGCAGTTTGGGGCTTACCAATTTATTGGTTGCACATGACAGCTTGAGGAAATGCTTGAGTAAGTGTGCTGTTCCGAAGTTGGATATACTGCCCTGTGGTACAATTCCGCCGAATCCGTCTGAGCTGCTATCTTCTAATACAATGAAGCAATTTATGCAGGAGGTGGTAAAGGATTATGATATTGTCATAATGGACGCACCTCCAGTTGGGCGAGTGACTGATGCTGCAATCATATCTACCTATGTAGATGGTACGATACTGGTTGCGCATTCCGGGCATGTTGAGGCAGCCGGACTTAAGCGTGCAAAGGAGCTTCTTGACAAGGTGAATGCCAATATTCTGGGGGTTGTACTCAATAGGTTGGATAAGCATGCCAGTGGAAATTCTTACTATTACCAATACGATTACTATAACAACGAAGGCAGAGGTAGGAAAAGAGGGAAGTATGGTATTTCTAATAATGAGGCTATTACTTTTGATGGTGAGCGGGGTATCTAGGGGGACATTTTAGATGTATACAGATATACACTCACATATACTGGTGGGTGCAGATGACGGTGCTAAGGATAATAAGACTGCTGTTAGGATGTTGCTAACGGCTCAGATGAGTGGCACAGCGCATATTATTGCTGCACCTCATTTTATTTCAGGCTCGCTGGAAAATGATAAAAAAACCATATGGAAAAAGTGTGATGATCTCAGGAGGCTTGCTCGTGGTGAGGGGCTTAGCATAGATATATATCCAGGGGCAGAGGTGTTTATGTGTCCGAATTTACTGGAGCTTTTAGATGAAGGGATTATTTTTACGTTGAATGATTCTTTTTTCATTCTTATTGAGCTTCCTACGGACAGTATTCCTGTTTACACCGATGAAATCCTATTCAGCTTACAACTAAGAGGGTTGACGCCTATAATTGCACACCCTGAAAGGAATCTTGAAATTCGCAGGGATCCTGGAATTTTGGAAGACTTTATAAGCAGGGGTATTCTTGCCCAGGCTAATAGCGGCAGCATTACCGGTTTTTACGGTAGGAGGGTTAAGTCTGCTGTCATGAAGTTTATTGGGATGGGGCTGATACAGTTTGTTGGATCAGATGCTCATACTGCAGGCAGGCGTTCTCCCAACCTTCGTAAGGCAGAACGTATTGTGAGATGGAGGTATGGAGCTTATGTGTCTGAGTACCTGTTCTATAAGAATGGAGCGGCTGTCATCAGGAATGAAACAGTGCAGCTACTATAGGCACGCTGTCCAGGCAATATTGTAATTGCTCCATACACGAGAGGACTAATGATGAAGAGAATAATTGTCACAGGTATATTGATTCTGGTATCTATTTCTGCCCTCCTTAGAGGGTTTTATTTTTCATACGATATATTTGGGTTCTTAGCGGCTCTTGCACTGCTATTTATGTTGTATTTTTATATTAAGCTGAGAAATGATGAACCTGTGCATGTGGATAAGCCTATGCTAGGTGCTGGTTTGTTGCTTGTGGTAGCAAATGGCATAAGCTTTATTAATGCAGCTGAGCCTAGAGAAAATCTTGGGACGCTTCTGTTGTATGGTGAAATGCTTGTTTTGTTTATTGTGTTATATGACTATTTCTATGGACAAAAGCAGAAATTAATCAGGTGTTTGATGATACCCGTGGTGGTGGTTGGATTTGCAAGTGCAGTGGTTGGAACTATGGCATTGACTGACAGATTTAATGTTTGGGATGTGACTACTATTGGAGGTAGGGTTGGTAGTACATTTCAATATGCGAATACTGCCGCTATATACTTTGTGATATGCCTTGTTTTTGCAATTACATTAGTGAATGCTGAGACGAGTTTTGTTCTACGATCTTTGGGGACAGGCGTTGGCAGCGTCTTTTTGTATGCCTTCTTTATGACTGGGTCAAGAGGCGGCTATCTGGTGTTTATTCTGATTATTCCATTACTTGTTTTTATAATGCCAACACAGAGATGGGTCAACAGTATTATATGTCTTATTACTATTGTCGCTCCTGTTTTTTTAACATTGGAGAGGTTTGATTTAGCTGTTTCCCAGCATAGCAATATTGGTACAGCTGTTAGTTTGGTAGCAGCTTTTGCTATTGCTGCTGTTTCTTATGCTTTACTTCATCTAATCTATAGCCTCATTACCGGAGGCAGAGAAATTGCTCTACCAAAGGGCGCAAGATTTGTATTTGGTGGTTTCTTGATTGTTGCAGTTACTAGTATGATAATCTTTAGTGAGAGTATTGTTGGGCTTCTTCCGGCAGTTATGGCTAAGAGACTTGATAATCTAATTACTGAGGGCTTCAATGATATTAATATTGTTGTAAGGCTACAATATGACGTTGATGCACTGAAGTTAATTGCTAAAAGCTGGCCTACGGGGTTTGGCGGGGGTGGCTGGAAGGCAATGTACCAAAGCGTTCAGGATAGCTTCTACACTGCACCTTTTGTTCATAATCATTATTTGCAGGTGTTTGTTGAAAACGGGATACTGGGCTTTTTGTCTTTTGTGGCAATGGTGCTTTTTTCAATTGGTGGTTGTATATGTTCGTATGTGAAGTACAGGGGTGTTGCATCCGGGTCAGAAGCTGTTTCAATGGTATATATTGGGGGTCTTTTATGTGCGTTGATTTCACTGGCTGGACACGCTGCTGTTGACTACGATCTTTCCTTTGTTTCGCTACTATTGCTACTTTGGGTTATGTTTGCTGCCAGTATGACTAGGGTGGAAAAGGTGGCAGGTGTAGAAGCGGAAGCGGGGACAGGGACGGCGAAGGCCGAGATGGCTTCAAACGGTGACAATATCTGTGGAGTAGGTAACAAAGGGGTAGGAGTTATTAGTAAAAGAGTAGGAAAACTGGTTTTAGTAGTTGTGTCCTTAGTTTTGTTTTTATTTTATGGAGTGTATTTCGGGTTGTGACAAGGGGACTGGTGTGACACCTGTCCCTGGACAAAAGTCCAGTGGCACTTTTCTATCAAATCTGATAGAATATTTTTTGTGGGGGTTGGTGAAATGGAGGACAAAACTTATAGTCTGCTTACGAAAATGTATGGTGAGTTATCAAAAAGGTTTGACGGTGTGGATGGCCGGCTGGATCTCATAGAAAACCGGCTTAATAAGCTGGAATTAGTTACTGAAAACGAAATCAAGCCGGATATAAAAATGCTTTGTGATGGATATCAACACATTTATGAGAAAGTAACAGTAGTTGAGCAGAAGGTTGATAGCTTATCAGAAATAGTTGAGAGGCAAGAGGTGGAGATAAGGGTTATTAAGGGCGGTAAAGTGTAGGATTATATGCCGGGTTGATATTAGTACGTGGATAGGGTTTGAATTAGGTTAGAGGGCATATTCAAAATATATACGTACTTATTTACATAATGAAGCAATTAATTGAGGGGGAACTTTCTTTGGAGGAGAGGGTTCTCCTTTGCTGTTTTGGGTGACAAGGGGACGGGGTACTGTCACATCTCCCTGTCACACTGCCACGCAAAGATATCTTGACACTTTTGGGCTTCTTTTATATGATAAATTGAATACATTAATTTACTTGATGCTAAATAAGAGGATGAATACTATGAATAAACTGGGACTAAATGAAATAAGAGAGCGATTTTTGAGTTTCTTTGAAGGTAAGGAGCACCTACGTATGCCGAGCTTTTCACTGGTGCCCCACAATGACCCAAGCATTTTGCTAATAAATGCGGGAATGACTCCTCTAAAGCCATATTTTACAGGTGTGGAGAAGCCGCCACATAACAGGATTACCACCTGCCAAAAGTGCATCCGAACCCCGGATATCGAAAACGTCGGAAAGACAGCGCGGCATGGCACATTCTTTGAGATGCTCGGCAATTTTTCGTTTGGTGACTATTTTAAGAAGGAGATTATCCCGTGGGCGTGGGAGTTTGTCACAAAGGATATGGGGATACCTGAAGACAGGCTTTACGCTTCTATTTATGAAGAAGATGATGAAGCATTTGAAATATGGAACAAGGATATAGGCCTTTCAACGGATCATATCGTTAGGATGGGCAAGGCGGACAATTTTTGGGAACATGGTACAGGCCCTTGCGGTCCATGCTCGGAGATTTATTATGACAGAGGGCCGGAGAGAGGCTGCGGCTCACCTGACTGCAAGGTTGGTTGCGAATGCGATAGATTTATTGAATTCTGGAATCTGGTTTTTACACAGTTCAATAAGGAAGAGGACGGGACTTATTCGAAGCTGGAGAAGAAGAATATTGATACTGGTATGGGACTGGAACGTCTAGCAGTTATTATGCAGGACGTGGAAAACCTTTTTGAAGTGGATACTATTAGATATATATTGGACTATGTCTGTAATAAGGCTGGCGTCGAGTATGGTGCTACAAAGAACGGGGCGGGCGGAACGCCATCAGGTGATAAGGAAGTAAGCTGCGGTAGTGGCGATAAGGTTGATGTTTCCATCAGGGTAATTACCGACCATATCAGAAGTACAACGATGATGGTTTCAGATGGAATACTGCCATCTAATGAAGGCAGGGGCTATGTCCTTAGAAGGATACTCAGAAGGGCTGCACGTCATGGTAGGCTCCTTGGTATCGAAGGTTCGTTCCTACATGATGTGGCAAGGGTGGTTATTCAGGAATCCAAGCATGCCTATCCCGAGCTGGCTGACAAGGAAGATTATATCTGCAAGGTTATTAGAATAGAAGAAGAGCGATTTGCTACAACTATCGACCAGGGGATTGTTATCCTCAATGAATTCATAGATGAACTCAAGGCTTCTGCAAAGAGCGAGATGCCTGGAAGTATGGCCTTTAAGCTACATGATACCTATGGTTTCCCGCTAGATCTGACAAGGGAAATAGCGCAGGAGGCTGGATTGACTGTTGATGAGGCTGGCTTTAGGGCTGAAATGAATGAACAGAAGAAAAAGGCTCGGGAGGCGTTGAAGAGCAAGGAGACTTCTGCCTGGGGACAGGATATGGCAGCAGGTATTGATAAGAGTTTGAAGACAGAATTTGTGGGATACGATAGCTTTTGTTGCGATGCAAAGATTTTATATATTATTCTTGATGGCCAACAGTCGGAGAATGCTCAGCAGGGTGATGAAGTAACGGTTATACTGGATAAAACGTCATTCTATGCCGAAAGTGGCGGACAGGTGGCAGATACAGGGATCCTTACTGCAAAAAATGGTGTGGTTAAGGTAAATGGCTGCAAGAATACTGCTGAGGGCTTGTATCTCCATATGGGTGTTGTTGAGGAGGGTATTATTGAAAAGAACACTGGGGTTACGGCTGCGATAGATATTGAAAGAAGACTGTCAATAGCAAGGAACCATACAACCACTCATCTGCTGCAAAAAGCATTGAGGAATGTACTTGGTGACCATGTTACCCAGGCTGGTTCACTTGTAGAGCCGGATAGATTGAGATTTGACTTTAACCATTTCTCTGCAATGACAAAGGATGAGCTTAAGACTGTAGAGAATGAGGTTAATGCAAAAATCTTGGAGAACATGAAGGTGGATGTTCGGGAAATGCCGGTGGATGAGGCCAAGAGCCTTGGTGCTATGGCACTTTTTGGAGAGAAATACGGTAGTGTTGTCCGAGTTGTTAGGTCAGGTGATTATAGCATTGAGCTTTGCGGAGGTACTCATCTTAGCTCTACCGCCCAGGCAGGACTTGTCAAGATACTTGGGGAGAGTGGTATTGCTGCTGGTGTTAGAAGGATTGAGGCACTCACCGGCAAGGGCGCACTTGAGTATTATAATGAGAGGGAAGGGCAGCTGAACAGTATCGCATCGGCATTGAAATCAACACCGCAGGACAGCCTGAGAAAGGTTGAGACTATCAGCGCAGAGCTGAAAGCTGCACATAAGGAAATTGAACAGTTGAAGGATAAGCTGGTGAATAGTTCCTTTGATGAAGTGCTTGGCAAAGCAATAGATATAAGCGGTGTGAAGGTGGTTACTGCAAGGTTTGACCAGTTAGATATGGATGCTCTTCGCAATGCTTGTGAGAGCCTGCGTAGCAAGATTGGAACCGGTGTTGTGGTGCTGGCTTCGGCATTTGGTGGGAGGGTCAGCTTTGTGGCAATGGCCTCTAAGGATGCTGTTGGCCGCGGCGCTCATTGTGGTAATATTATCAGGGAAGCTGCGAAGGCTGCAGGCGGCGGTGGCGGCGGCAGGCCGGACATGGCCCAAGCTGGAGGCAAAGATATATCAAAGATAGAAGAAGCCCTCAGATGTGCAGTTGAGGCCCTTAAAAGCCAGATGAAATAAGTGATACAAGAGGAGAATCAAAAGGAGCATGAGGCCAGTTAGCAATCAGGGTCCAGTGAAATAGAGGCCAGTGAATGAGAGGCCAGTGTATTAGAGGGCCAGTAAATCAAGGGCCAGTGAATGAGAGGCCAGTGTATTAGAGGGCCAGTGAATGAGAGGCCAGTAAATCAAGGGCCAGTAAATCAAGGGCCAGTGAATGAGAGGCCAGTGAATGAGAGGCCAGTGAGATACAGGAAGGAAGGTTGTTGTTATGGGCGATTGTATTTTTTGCAAAATCATTGAGAAGGAAATTCCATCCACAATTGTGTATGAGGATGACAAGGTGCTGGCGTTTAACGACATAAACCCTGTGGCACCTGTTCATGTGATTATCATACCAAAGAATCACATAGCTAATGTTAATGAGCTTACACAAGACAATGCTTCTGTCATAGGTGATATACATATGGCGGCAAAGAAGATCGCAGACAAGCTTGGAATAGCTGATAAAGGCTACAGGCTTATAAACAACTGTGGAGCAGATGCAGGGCAGACAGTGTTCCACCTGCATTATCATCTAATAGGCGGTGTAAGCCTAGGAGCTAAGATATTATAACGAGGAAATAGATGTTTTTTGCCCTAGCTGCATAGGCCAGCTGTAAGCCTTGCTGGAATGTGAGGCCAGCGTCTTATGAATACGTAGATGAAGAGGTGTTTATAAATGGCAGTATTAGTGACTGGGGGTGCCGGATATATTGGTACCCATACCTGCGTTCAGCTGTTGGAAGCAGGTTATGAGGTTGTGGTGCTTGATAACCTGTCTAACAGCAAAATGGAGGCTGTAAACAGGATCAGTACGATTAGCGGAAAGAGCTTTGACTTTGTAAAAGGAGATATTCTGGACAGTGAGTTACTTGACAATGTCTTTAGTAGCCATGCCATTGACGCTGTCATTCATTTTGCAGGTCTTAAGGCCGTTGGTGAATCTGTAGAAATGCCGCTACTTTACTACCATAATAATATATCCGGTTCCATTGTGCTGTTTGAAGCAATGCAAAGGCATAATGTCAAGAACATTGTTTTTAGCTCGTCGGCAACTGTGTACGGGATGACTGACAAGATGCCCATCTGTGAGGATGCGGGACTAAGTCCTGTTAATCCATATGGACGAACAAAATTTATGATTGAGGAAATACTTCGAGATGTTTATGCTTCGGATAATAGCTGGAATATAATATTACTGAGGTATTTTAACCCGGTAGGCGCTCATCCAAGTGGACAAATAGGTGAGGATCCCAATGGAATACCCAATAATTTGGTGCCATATATTACTCAGGTAGCAGTGGGAAGGCTAAAAGAGCTAGGTGTATTTGGAGATGATTATCCAACGTCTGACGGTACAGGAATTAGAGACTATATCCATGTGTTAGACTTGGCAGATGGCCACCTGAAGGCTCTTGGAAAGCTCAGAGAAAATCCCGGGGTTGCTGTCTACAATCTAGGCACTGGCAAAGGAACCAGTGTGTTTGAAATGATTGGTGCGTTTAAGAAGGCTTCTGGCAGGGATATACCATATAGGGTTACCCCTAGAAGGCCTGGAGATATAGCAGAGTGCTATGCTGACCCCTCGAAGGCAGAGCGGGAGCTTGGCTGGGCAGCTAAGCGGAGTGTTGTTGAAATGTGCACAGATTCTTGGAACTGGCAGTCACAGAACCCGGAGGGGTACAAGGACTAGAAGGAAAATAAGGACAAATACTACTATCTAGCTGATTGTGAATTCTAAAATTTTCCCATCAGGCTTTACAGTGGTGTATGGTATGAAGGTAAAGGTTTTCTCATTAAAACTAAAGTCACATAAAGTTTATTTATGCCTTTACTCTATTGACTTTATTTTGAAGAATAATATATAATATACTGTGTGCTATAAATAGATTAATTCCCACAAGTAATCGAAGCAATAAACACGGTTTATACCTGGCACAATTGCTACCATCGGAGGGAGGGATATACATGTCTGAAGTTCGGGTGAAAGAAAATGAATCTCTCGACAGTGCACTTAAGAGATTTAAGCGTCAGTGTGCCAAGTCTGGCGTACTGGCTGAAGTTAGAAAAAGAGAGCACTACGAGAAGCCGAGCGTAAAGAGGAAGAAAAAGTCTGAAGCGGCTAGGAAAAGGAAGTTTAAATAATTCCGCATCAGTGTCTACAGACCAATTTGTACATTGGAGGCTTGTTAATGTCCCTTAAGGAGCAGTTGCTTGAAGATTTGAAGAATGCAATGAAGGATAAGGACGTGGTGAAAAAAAACACGGTGCAAATGACCAGAGCGGCAGTTCTTCAGATTGAGAAGGATAATAGTATTACTCTTGATGATGATGGTATAATAGATGTCATTGCAAAAGAAGTTAAAAAGAGAAGGGATGTTCTGCCTGAGTATGAAAAAAGCGGCAGACAGGATCTGATAGACGGCCTAAGGGCAGAAATAGATGTTCTGCTGAAGTACCTGCCCCAACAGCTTACCGAAGAAGAGCTGGAGGTTTATGTCCGAAAAGCGTTGGACGAAACCGGTGCGGTTTCGGTTAGAGATATGGGGAAGGTGATGCAGGCTGTAATGCCAAAGGTTAGGGGCAGAGCAGACGGCAAAATGATCAATATGATCGTAAAAAAGATTTTGGGTTAAATATATTATGAAAAAAGCTCGATATTAATCGAGCTTTTTTCATATGCAAAGGTAGGGGTGGGAATGCTGGAGAAGGTTTGGACATATAAGGACTTTGGTGCGCAGGAGGTGGACAGGCTGGCGAAAGGAGCTGGCATATCAAGGCTTCTGGCGAAGGTCTTTGTGAGCCGGGGCATTACAAGTTTAGGGACTGTCAGCGCGGGAATGTCGGGCATAGAATATGTTAGAGACTTTTTAAGGCCGGATATCTCCCGCTTGCACCATCCGTTTTTAATGGATGGTATGAAACAGGCGGTATCAAGGATTATACAGGCTATTGAAGGTAGTCAGGAAATACTTGTTTATGGTGATTATGATGTGGACGGGGTGTCAGCTACGTCCATTTTATATAATTTTCTAAGCTCTCGTGGGGCTAATATCAGTTATTTTATACCTGATAGGATGGAAGATGGATACGGTCTGACAATGCAAAGTGCGCAAAGGGTAGTGACGATTAGGCCGTCGCTGGTAATAACAGTGGACTGCGGTATTACTTCAGTCGAGGAAGTGGGATTCTTAATGGAATCAGGCATAGATGTGGTTGTGACTGACCATCATGAATGTAAGGAGATTTTACCTGAGGCTGTAGCAGTGTTGAATCCTCATAAGCCCGGCTGCGGCTATCCGTTTAAGGAGCTTTGCGGAGCCGGTGTGGCGTTTAAACTGGTGCAGGGTATCTGTATCACTGAAGGGCATGATAGATGTGAAGATTATCTCAAATATATCGATCTGGCTGGGCTTGCGACAATTGCTGACATTGTGCCACTGGAGGACGAAAACAGAATTATTGCGAGCTTGGGATTAAAGGAAATGCAAACCACTCGAAATCTGGGAATGAACGCACTAATTAAAGCCGCCGGTTATGGAGACAAGGAGATTAGTTCATATAGTGCAGCTTTTGGCCTGGCTCCAAGGGTTAATGCAGCCGGGAGGCTTGGAGATGCCCAAAGGGGTGTCAGGCTGTTTACTACCAATGACAGGGTATTAGCAGAGGCACTGGCAAAGGAGCTTGATGATGAGAACAAACAGCGGCAGGAAACAGAGAGTTTAATATTGGAGGATGCCGTAAGCTATGTTGAGTCAAATCTGAACCCGGACAAGGAAAAGGTACTTGTAATTTTCGGTGAAGGCTGGCATCAAGGTGTAATTGGTATCGTAGCATCAAAGATTACACAACGGTACAACAGGCCTAGTATAGTTATTGCAATTGATGATGAGGGAAATGGTAAAGGGTCGGCCAGGAGCATAAAGGGCTTTAATTTGTTTATGGCCTTAAGTGCTTGTGAGGATTTGCTAGATCGGTTTGGCGGACATGAGATGGCGGCAGGGATATCCATACACAGTAGCAGGATAGAGGAATTAAGAAAAAGAACAAATGAATATGCTGATAATATACTCACTGATGCTGATATGTTACCCTACCTAAAGCTGGATGCCTTTGTCCAACGCGGCGAAATAACCCTTGACAGCGTTAGAGAAATCGCTGATATGGCGCCCTTTGGTGAAGCTAATCCCAGCCCGCGTTTTGGGTATATGGCACTTGGCATTGCTGATATGAAGACCCTTAGCGGTGGAAAACACTTAAAGCTTATGCTTCGGGATGCCAGCTTCTGCATCGAGGCTATCGGATTTAACTTGGGCGAATTGGCTCAGCAATATAGTGTGGGTGATGCTATAGATGTTGCTTTTACTCCGGATATTAATGTTTGGAACGGAGCTGAGAAACTCCAGCTCAACATTAAAGACATAAAACCTTGCATTTTTACTAATCTCGACAAAAACATTGTTTTTAACATATCGAATGACTATAATAGTATTATTATGCGACAGGTAAGCAGTATGAAGAGCCAGTATGGGTTAGGTCCATCTGTACTGGTACCAGACAGAAATGAGCTTGAGATGGTGTACAAATATGTCAGGTATAGGGCTAAAACTGCCGGGAGTGAATTTGGTATTGATGATTTATATGAGTTAAGTGCTCAGTTATCAGAAAACTGCAGTATAGAGATGAACTTTTTTAAACTAAAGAGAGCCTTTGAAATATTTGAGGAGCTTGGTTTACTGGACATAACAAATGTAGGACATAAGAGTTTGGCAATAATAGCAGTTAAGGGCGCAGAAAAGGTGGAGCTTGAATCGTCAAGGATTTACACTGAGCTGAGGGCTGCTAATACTAATTGCTATAAAAAATAATGGCCGGAGGGAGTTTACATGGATTTTAAGAAAAAGCTCAGGCACGTACCGGATTTTCCTAAAAAGGGTGTCGATTTTATTGATATTACTACTGTTTTACAGGATCCGGAAGGATTGCGGCAGAGTGTTGATGAAATGAAAATCCTATTAGAGGAGCTGGGAGACTTTGATTTGATAGTAGGACCTGAATCGAGAGGGTTTATATTTGGAACTCCTTTGGCTTATGCAATGAATAAAGGGTTTGTGCCTATAAGAAAGAAGGGTAAGCTTCCCTACAAGACAGTAAAAATTCAGTATGCTCTAGAGTATGGTACTGATGAATTGGAGATACATGAGGACGCCATCAAGCCGGGGCAGAGAGTGGCTATCGTAGATGATTTACTGGCTACTGGAGGCACCACCGAGTCCAATATCAAGCTTATCGAGAAGCTTGGTGGCGAGGTTGCAGGCTTGGTTTTCTTTATTGAGTTGGGATTTTTGAATGGCAGGGATAGGCTTAAGGGCTACGAGGTTAAGTCGATATTACAGTTCTGAGTTGAGTTGATAGTGAGGCTCTGACGTGAGCCTTCCAAAAGTGTAGCTTATCAGCATATAGCATATTGCTTTATCGGAGGAATGTATGGACGGCCGGTATAATAAATTGGTCAAAAAAATTAAAAAATACAATTCAAGCTGCGATATTGCTCTGCTTGATAAAGCATATGCTATGGCAAAAAAGGCTCATGAGGGGCAACTTCGTGAGTCTGGAGAACCGTACATTATTCATCCCATTGAGGTTGCTCACATTCTTGCAGATTTAGAGCTGGATTGTACTACGATTATTGCTGGAATTTTGCATGATACTGTGGAAGATACTAACTGTACCTATGACGACATAAAAGGGCAGTTTGGCGATGATACGGCAATGCTTGTTGATGGTGTCACAAAACTGGACAAAATTCCTTATACCACTAAGGAGGAGCAACAGGCCGAGAATCTGAGAAAAATGTTTCTTGCAATGGCGAAGGATATCCGCGTTATATTGATTAAGTTGGCTGACCGTGAGCATAATATGCATACCCTGAAGTATATGCCTCAGGAAAAGCAGATAGAAAAGGCTAGGGAGACATTGGAGATATATGCCCCTCTGGCGCACAGGCTTGGTATTTCAAAGGTGAAATGGGAGCTTGAGGACAGCTGTCTTCGCTATTTGCACCCACAGGATTACTATGAGCTGGTTGAAAAGATTGCAAAAAAGCGTCGCGAACGCGAAGCATATATTATGAGCATTATTAATGAAATTAAAGAAAAAACGACTGAACTCGGCATTGAGACTCAAATCGACGGCCGTCCTAAACATTTCTATAGTATTTATCGAAAAATGCAATCACAGAGTAAGACAATTGATCAGATATATGATCTTTTTGCGGTGCGTGTTATAGTCAATTCTGTGAAGGATTGCTATGCGGTATTGGGGCTGGTTCATGAGCGCTTTAAGCCCATGCCTGGCAGATTCAAGGACTATATTGCAATGCCCAAGCCCAATATGTATCAATCGTTGCACACAACGCTAATTGGCCATGACGGCCATCCTTTCGAGGTGCAGATTAGGACCTGGGATATGCACAAGGTGGCCGAGGTTGGTATAGCTGCCCATTGGAAGTATAAAGAGGGATCGTCATCGGGCAGAAATGAGCTAGACAATAAGCTGGCTTGGCTGAGGCAGATGTTGGAGTGGCAAAAAGAGGCCAATGATGCAAATGAATTTGTTGAGACAGTAAAGGTTGACTTGTTTGCTGATGAGGTGTTTGTGTTTACTCCCAAGGGAGATGTTGTTAACCTACCTAACGGGTCCACTCCAATAGATTTTGCATATTCCATTCATAGTGCTGTTGGAAACAAAATGATGGGTGCCAGGATAAATGGTGAGATTGTAAAGCTGAACTATCAGCTAAAGAATGGCGACATTGTAGAGGTACTTACTTCTTCAAATGTCCATGGACCTAGCCGGGACTGGCTAAAAATTGTCAAGAGCTCTCAGGCGAGAAATAAAATCAACCAGTGGTTTAAAAAAGAAAACAGGGAAGAGAATATTCTTAGGGGCAAGGAGTCTATAGATCGGGAGCTGAAGAAGCAAGGGCTTTTGTACAGCCAGCTCTTTAAAAGCGATTGGCTCGAGATTGTATTTAAAAAGTATAATTTCAACTCTCAGGATGATATGTTCTCCGCAGTGGGCTATGGCGGTATCGGTGCTAGCAAGATAGTTACGAGGCTTCGGGAGGAATACAGGAAAACGCTGAAGCCCGAGGAGCTCAAAGATGAGCTTGAGAAGGAGCAGTTGCAAAAACAGGAGAAGGACAAGGATAAGAAGAAAAAGACTGTTCCTGAGAATGGAGTTATTGTCAAAGGTATCGAGAATTGCCTGGTTAGGCTTTCAAGGTGTTGCAACCCGGTCCCCGGGGATGATATTATTGGATATATTACAAGAGGTCGTGGCGTATCGGTACATAGAAGTGACTGTATTAATGTAACAGGCAGTGCTAGCGAGGAAGAACGGCTTATTGAGGTGAAATGGATTACAGCAGCTAATGCGGCTTACAAGGCCGATATTACGGTTATGGCAAATGACAGGACACAACTGTTGATGGAGGTTACCAACACTATCGGCGAGGCTAAGATACCTCTTAAGGCTATGAATGCCAGAACGACGAAGGATCAGATTGCTCTTATTGTGCTGACATTGGAAATAACTGATACGGAGCAGCTGGAGAAGATAATAAAGAGGCTGCGCAAGGTGGATGGCGTGTTTGAAGTGAACCGAAGCAAGGGATAATTATTGACTGTAGACAGAACTAGTGGATTGTGAAGGCGAATAGGCATGGCTGTATAGAGGTCAGAGCCTTCTGAAGACATAGATGAATCTAAACAAAGGCTAGGCGAGGTGTTATTAATGATTTTGAAAGCTACATTACAAGGTATGCTAGACTCCCAGTGCTATATACTCGGTGACAAAAATGAAGCTGTGGTCATCGACCCTGGAGCCGAGGTTGAGGATGTTAGCCATGTTCTTGACAAGGAAGGGCTAGAATTAAAGTATATCATTATGACCCATGCTCATATCGACCATATCGCCCAGGTGGATAGGCTGCGGAGTGCCAGGGGAGGTAAGACAGTGATCCATGAAGCTGATGCACCGATTTTAGGAGATCACAGACTCAATGGCTCAGTATTATTTGGCACGATTAGAAGATTTAACAATGCAGATATTCAGGTTAAGGATGGAGATGTACTGGAGTTTGGCGATACTAGGCTTGAGATTATACATACCCCAGGTCATACACCCGGTGGTATTTGCATTTTGGTATATTCAAACAGCCAGGAGGCTTCAATAGACATAATTGGCGACAGTTACCCAGTAGATAAAAGCAGCGAAAGTGTTAAGAATGACGCCGGAAGTTCCAAGGGCTGTATTTTTACAGGAGATACCTTATTTAGGCTTGGCATTGGAAGAACTGATCTAGGCTTAGGTGACCACCGTGTTATTAAGGATTCTCTCAGGAGGTTGATGGAGTTGGATGGTACGTTAAAGGTTTACCCTGGACACGGGCCCGCAACAACTATTGATTATGAGAGACAGAACAATCCCTGGATATAGTAGCAAAAGTAATGGCATATCAGGGCAAACGCTCGCCCAAAACTTCGATTTCTGCATACTACGCTTACTGATCGCCACAATTACAGCTTGTTACAATACCAGCTTAGGAGCTCTCTTTTTTGTTTTTACCCATTGAATAGCATATACAAAAATGATAAAATATAGCTTGATATAAGAAATATTATCAATAAATGCAAAACAGAACTATTTTTGAAAGAGGGCAGAAGTTGCTTTTGCACTATCACTACAAGTTTTCAATATATGTGAAGCAATATGAAGTTTGATTGTTCAGTGTCAAATATTCTTAAGGTGGTGGTGTTACACTTTATCTAGTTATGATGACTACAGGGCACGTTTATAAACATTTCTACTATAATCACAGTTAGCAATCTATTCATAAAAAATAAATGGGGGATGAAAGAGTGAGAAATAATAAGTTTTTAAAGAACCTATACTCATTAGCAATTGCACTATTTATGATTATTGGCTCAATTATGCCTGTAATGGCATTAGGTAACAATGGCAACCTTGAGCTTTCTGAAGACAAGGGGCAATTTGAGCAAGCCACAGACGGAGTTCTTGTAAGCGAAGATATAGTTAGTGTCGGCAATACTGGCAGTATTACTGTTCCAATTACCCTTAATGGCAGTACACCTGATATAGCACAGGTTGTGGTTTCGCCTCCTTCTGCCCGTACTTTTGCCTTTAGTGAATTGAACATAGAACAAACGGAAATTAACCTACCCAAGAGAGTCGAGACAAAAATGATCCCTCTAACAGATGAAAAGGAAGATATTAAGCTGATTACAGCGGATAAGAATTTTCTTCATGATGATATTAATATAAATAAACAGTTCTTTGTGGTGATAACTGGAATGGATGATACAAGAGACTGTCATATTAGAATATCTACAAAAGTAGACGAAGATGATAATAGAGGCAGTCAAGAAGAAATCAAACAATTAGGTAATTTAAATTATGTTTACTATAGCGATATTTCAGAATATTTAGATGGAAAGGATCAACAGACAGTATATATATCACTGTGGAAGAAGGACAGCGAATCAAAAGTCGTTAAGGCGTATCAGACAGGACCGCTTGAATTGACATATGTAAAAGACACACAGGCTAACTTAGAAAGCGGACGGTATATTAATATAAATGAAATGAATTTTGATATTGAATTAGCGACACCTTCGATTGACAGCCTAGAAAGCCTTAATGCTAATGATGAAATAACTATTAATATGATTAATGCTAATGATGAGATAATTGCAACAAGCGATGTTAGTAACAGCAATATCTACTATGCATCAAAATCTAACTTGGTCGATACAAGATACAAAAGTGTTTTCAATTGGCATGAAATGAAGAGAAAATATTTATATTTCGGCACCAAAATGCACCGAACAAAAGAATGGAACGAGGGCGCTGCTGGATTTACAGTTACAGTCAATGGAGAAGTTAAGGCTCAATTTGATAATGTAGTAGAAATTGTTGATGGCTTTATAATACAAAATATATCGACAGATGGTTTTGATGGCTATCCTCCTCTGACCCTTGGCAGTAATCAAGCAATCGTCAGACTTATTGGCGACAAGATTAACAAGGATGTAGTAAATATAAGCATTAAGGATGAAAGCGGAAATACTATTGGCAGTACTGTTGAAAGCAGATACCATCAGGAGCTTAGCAATTGCCTCTTATATAAAGTAGAGTTTGATGGAGAGAGTAAATACACAGGGTATGATAATTACTATGTTGAATGTAGCTCTGATTTTGACTTATACTACAATTGTGCACAATCATACTTAAATATAGTAAGAGACTTTTATATTTACGATTATGAATTGGTAAATGGCAATAAAGCTGAGCTGAAAATTAAAGCTGTTAATTCTCCTGGTATTCCTATAACTGTTGAATTGTATAAAAATTCTGAGCTTACAGATAATCTTTTAGCGAAAGAAATAGACTTACCAATTGATAGGGAGTATTTGCTGCAATTTAAGGATGAATCAGGAATAATTCTTGATCTTAATTCAGGTACATATATTGTGAAATATAGTCATGATGACGGTAGAAGCGTATATACAGATACTTTTAGCTTTAACATTCCCTATGATAGTGGGATACCGCTAAGTTTCATTGGAAAACAATTTTTCACTAAGACCGATACAAAGGTGCCCTTTTACATACTTTTGTCTAAAGGACGCTATGGGGTTAGTTTATCTGATCAATATGAAGTCACATTAACTGATAGAAGCGGTAAAATTGTTGGTCTAGCTACTGAAGATGTTACTATTAATAATGAGCCCATTAGCTCCAAGGTGGATGCAATATCTCTGAATGGTACTATTTCTCTAAACAGCGATATCCAGTTAGCAGAAGGAAATTATTATATTAAAATAAAGCATACTAATGAACTAGGAGAGACACAAACGATTACTTCATTTGTTGGCTGTTTAGATAATACCAAGCTGTATGCTACGTCAACCAGAATACAGATTGGTTATAATGACGGAATAGAGTTAGAAGGCTCTGCGTATATGGTGAAAAAGGATGAACCCTATGACACAACTAAATTCACATATGTAATGACGGATTTATTAGGTAATACAATAAAAGTAAGTAATCCTGTAGTAAGCCGTTCATCGGGCCGTTATGAGTACGAAGATTATTATAATATTATAGCAAAGGTCGAAGATGATATATCTACCGGGTATTACTATATAAAGCCTCAATATGATGGCAAAGATATTTACAATACCATGATGCTGGGAACAGTTGAAAAATATATGGTACCGGTATCTTCAATAGCTGAAATTTCCTACCCAATAAGTAATGAGTATGGGCTAGTTGGATTTATAGTAGAAGGAAAAGTTGAAAAAACTGCCATAATTAAAGCGCTCATATATGATAGGGACAATAATACTAATTTTAGACCGGTCAAAACCGTTGAGCTAATGGAGTATTCTGACATGCCGGGCTACTTTGTATTTACAAAAGAAAGCCTATCTGGTCTTGATTTGAGTAAAGAATACTGTGTAGCTGTAACAATAAACGGTGTACACAATTTTACCAATGATTATATTATAAATACAATTGATACAAAGGACATACCTGTAACAGACGTAACTCTCAATAAGAGTACCCTGGTCGTTAAGATTAATGAAGTGAAACAGCTTACTGCAACGGTGTCACCTGCTAATGCAACTAACAAGAAGGTTATATGGGAATCCAGTAATCCGGCGGTTGCTACTGTTAACAATGGCGCAGTACTTGGTGTAAGTAAGGGTACTGCATGGATTACTGCTAAAGCTGGTAATGAGTCGGCAAAATGTGATGTTACTGTTACCGCAGATTCTGGTGACGGTGACGGTGGCGGTGACGGTGACGGTGACGGTGGCGGTGACGGTGGCGGTGGCGGTGACGGTGGCGGTGACGGCGGCGGTGGCGGTGGCGGTGACGGTGACGGTGGCGGTGACGGCGGCGGTGACGGTGGCGGTGGCGGTGGCACTGGTGGCGGTGGAGGTGCTGGCGGCGGCGGAGGAGTACCTGAGTTGCCTACACAGGGTGATGGTGAAACAAACCCCGAAATAAATACCGATAGTAGCGGTAAAGTATCAGTTAGGATGGAAATGCTGGAAAATGCAGAGGATTTAACTGTGAAGTCAGCAGTTGAATTAGTATTTAATCAGGGTGCTGTTGAGACCCTAAAAAAACTCAATGCAGATGTGGAGATTAAAGTTACAAAGGCTGATGTTTCCAAACTTTCAAATGAGGCCAGGACATTGATTGGTGACAGACCTGTATATGATTTAGCAGTTACATCAGGGAGTAAAAAGGTAACTGATTTGGGTAAGGGTCTTGTTAGCGTGAGGATTCCTTATACTCTTAAGACTGGCGAGGATCCTAATGCCATTGTTGTATACAGCGGTGATTCAAATGGAAACATGAGCGTGATGAATGGAGGCATATATAATACGGAAACTAAGACAGTGGTCTTCAAGACTAACCGCTTATCACTGATTGCAGTTGGTTGCAATGAGAAGGAGTTTACTGATGTTCCTGCCTGGGCAGCTGAATATGTTACCTTCCTGGCAGCAAGAGGGGTTACCAACGGCATTGGTGGTGGGAAATACGGTGCAGGCAATAATATCACAAGGGCTGACTTTGTGACTCTCCTTGCAAGGATAGCTGGTGTTGATTTGAGCAAATATTCTGCATCAGGTTTTTCAGATGTGAATGATGGCGTTTACTATGCCGGAGCAGTTGGTTGGGCATCTGAGAATGTTATCACCAAGGGAACGGGCAATAATCAGTTCTCACCTAAGGCTAGCATTACACGTCAGGATATGGCTGTAATGATACGGAATTTTGCTAAGGCAATGAAGTATGAATTGCCTAAGGTTAGTGCTAAGATGAAGTTCACAGATCAGGATAGTATAAGCTCATATGCGGCTGATGCTGCTTCAGCATTGCAACAGGCGGGCATAATCGAAGGCAGGATTGCAGGAGAGAATAACACAAGATACTTTGCTCCAAAGGACAATGCCACAAGAGCAGAAGTAGCTAAGATTCTAACTATGATAATAAAAGGTATGGCAGAGTAACATTTTAGCATGGCTTACAAGAAGTCCTCCACCTCTAAGCTGCATTGCTCACCGCCCCAGCATATATAGGTGGCGGGAGCACGTCATGAATAATTGCCACTAAGTGCAAGGCACCCTTTGCATCTAAGACGAATTATTTTTGTGAGCTGATGTCGAGTTAAGGGTAAGCCAAACTTTTGACATATTGACAACTGCAACCAATGTGATTAAAATATAGTTAACCTCTCGTCCTTGACTTGATAGTCTGACGAGAGTTTTGTTTATTCAAGGGAAGTAGGGTAATATAGCTGTATAACAGGAGGTTGTGATGAAAATTCAGGCACCAAAGGGAACACGAGACATTCTTCCTTCGGAAATACACAAGTGGCAATATGTATGTAATGCATTTGCAAATCACTGTGACAGTTTTGGGTATAAAGAAATAAGGATACCTGTATTTGAACATACAGAGCTATTTCAGAGGGGTGTTGGGGATACTACAGACATTGTCCAGAAGGAGATGTATACGTTTTACGATAAGGGCGGTAGGAGTATCACTCTTAGACCAGAAGGCACAGCGGGAGTTGTCAGAAGTTATATAGAGAACGGTATGTCTTCTCTTTCCATGCCTATTAAGTTGTATTATGACATAACGGCCTACAGATATGAAAATGTTCAAAAGGGTCGTTATAGGGAGTTCCATCAATTCGGCGTAGAAGCCTTTGGAGCGGCTGGCCCGGAGATCGATGTTGAGGTCATCAGCATCCTGTATATGTTTTTCGAAAAGCTTGGTCTGAAGCAAACTGGTTTAAATATTAACAGCATAGGATGTCCAACGTGCAGGTCCTCATATCATAAAAAGCTTAAGGAATACTTTAGGCCTAATTTATCAAATTTTTGTGATGATTGTAAAAACAGATTTGAAAAGAATCCGTTACGCATTATAGATTGCAAGAATGAGGGCTGCAATAGGTTTATCCCAGGGGCACCGACTCTGGTAGATAACCTGTGCGATGAATGTCGTATCCACTTTAACGGGTTGAGGTCGGGACTTGACAATCTGGGAATCAAATACAGCCTGGATCCTAATATAGTTAGAGGGCTGGATTATTATACAAAGACTGTTTTTGAGTTTGTTTCGGAAAATGGAGGCTCACAGGGTACGATTTGTGGCGGAGGCAGATATGATGGTCTGGTGGAGGAGTGTGGTGGTCCGCCTACACCGGGTATTGGATTTGCCCTTGGGGTTGAGAGACTACTCATGGAGCTTGACAGTCAGGGAGTGGAGGTTGCTGAGCCGCCTACCCCGGATATATATATTGCAGTACTTGGTCAGAATGCGCTGGATTTCGCGCAGCAGTTAGTTTATAAGCTCAGGGGTTTTGGTGTAAGGGCTGAGACAGACTTGATGGGACGCAGTCTTAAGTCACAGATGAAGTATGCTGACAAAAAGGGTTTTTCTTTTACTATTGTAGTTGGTGATGACGAGATTGAAGCCGGCAAGGGAGTTTTGAAGGATATGAAGACAGGTGACCAAAAAGATGTGAGCCTGGATTCTATTGTCGACAGGCTGAAGAATCAAGCAAAATAGCTACGGACTACAGGCTTATATTAGGCAGGCGCATAAATTATGAAACAGTTAGCGAATACTCGCAGATAGGGATAGGTGTTAGCTTATGGGAGAGACAATTTACGGTTTAAAGAGAACTCATAGGTGTACTGAGCTCAGTGCAGCTGATATAGGGAAAAAGGTAACAGTCATGGGATGGGTTCAAAAACGCAGGAACCTTGGAAGCTTGATTTTTGTGGATTTAAGGGACCGAACAGGTTTACTTCAGATAGTTTTTAGCAATCTTACGGATAAGGATGTTTTTGATAAGGCTGAAAGCATTAGAAACGAGTATGTACTCGCTGTTGTAGGCGAGGTTGCGCCAAGGGCTTCTGAAGCTATTAATTCAACTATGAAAACAGGTGAAATAGAGGTTAATGCGTTGGAGCTAAGGATCCTGAGCAGCTCAGAGACACCACCGATGCATATAGAAGCAGATTCTGGGGTTAATGAAGCGATGAAGCTCAAGTACAGGTATCTTGATCTTAGAAGACCTGATATACAGGAAGGTTTGATGCTGCGACATAGAGTGGCTAAGATTGCAAGGGACTATTTTGATGAGCATGGATTTTTAGAAATAGAGACACCGATGCTGATTAAAAGCTCACCGGAAGGGGCAAGAGACTATCTTGTGCCCAGCAGGGTTCATCCGGGGAAATTTTACGCCTTGCCTCAATCACCTCAGCTATTCAAGCAGCTGCTTATGGTATCGGGCTTTGATAGATACATACAGATTGTTAAATGTTTTAGAGATGAAGATTTAAGAGCTGACAGGCAGCCTGAGTTTACGCAGATTGACCTTGAGATGTCATTTGTTAATGTAGATGATATTATTACTCTGAATGAGGGTTTTATTAAGAAGGCCTTTAAGGAAGCACTGGGTGTAGACCTGGAGACTCCTTTTCTTAGAATGCCCTATCGGGAGGCAATGGACAGGTTCGGTTCAGATAAGCCGGATATGCGATTTGGCATGGAGTTGGTGAATGTTTCTGACTTGGTTGCACAGTCAGGCTTCAAGGTGTTTGCAGATGCAGTGGTAAAGGGCGGCAGTGTGCGTGCCATCAATGCCAAGGGCTGTGGCAAGTTCAGCCGTAAGGAAATCGATAGTCTGGTGGAATACGTAAAAACATACAGGGCTAAGGGTATGGCCTGGATTGTTGTGGAGGAGAATGAGGTAAGATCATCTATAGCAAAGTTTTTCAATGAGGACGAAATGAAAGCTCTACTTGACAGGACTGGTGCTGAACCAGGAGACTTGATATGCTTTATTGCAGACAAAGACCAGGTGGTCTTGGATTCACTTGGAGCGCTGAGAGTCGAGATTGCTAAAAGAATTGACATTTTAGATAACAAAGATTTTAAATTTCTGTGGGTTACCGAATTTCCACTGCTTGAGTATGATGAGGAAGAAGAGCGCTGGGTTGCAAAGCACCATCCATTTACCTCACCTATAGATGAGGATATGGAGTATTTAGAAAGTGACCCAGCTAGGGTTCGTGCAAAGGCTTACGATATCGTACTTAATGGCACAGAGCTTGGTGGAGGCAGCATCAGGATTCATATGCAGGACCTGCAGACTAAAATGTTCAAGCTGCTGGGCTTTACTGAGGAAGAAGCCTGGGCTAAGTTTGGCTACCTGCTGGAGGCATTTAAGTATGGTGTGCCGCCTCATGGTGGCATTGCCTATGGCCTGGACAGGATGATAATGCTAATGGCCGGCAAAAGTAGCATTAAGGATGTTATTGCCTTCCCGAAGGTCCAAAATGCTTCGGACCTGATGACTAATGCGCCGGATGTTGTAGATGAGAAACAGCTGAAGGAGCTACACCTGAAGGTGGTTGAGTAAGCGAAGTATGGGACAAGCAAAGCCTGGTGGAAGAGGCTAGCTTGGTGGTCCCTGGGGTTCGAGGGATTGGAGGAGAGTGTTACGAAGCAGGAAAATAAGAAAAAGAAGAACGAAGTGCTGGATTGGTTTCTTCATATTTTAGTTGCAGTTGTTGTGGGGGTGCTAATTGCTACTTTTGTGGTTCAGAGAACCGTTGTGCATGATATATCTATGGAGCCCACGTTGACAGATGGAGACAATTTGTTTGTGGAGAAGCTGGGATGCCGCTTTGGTTGGCTAAATAGAGGTGATATTATAGTTTTTAAGTCGCCTGATGCTGATATACTCCTTATTAAGAGACTTATTGCAGTTGAGGGTGATAGGCTGGAGGTCAAGGAGGGCAAGGTTTATGTAAATGGAGAGCTTTCATTGATTGGCTTGCCTGAGGAGCCGGAAACACCCCAGGGGCTTATAAGCGAACATACAGACCTTACAGTGCCAGAGGGCATGGTCTATATTCTTGGCGACAACAGGCCCTACAGTCATGACAGTACGGAGTTTGGCCCAATTGAGGAGGAATGGATAACTGGCCGGGCTATATTCAGAGTTTTTCCATTTAGCAGGTTTGGCATTATGGATTAGTTATTTCTAGCAAAGGATGGATTTTAACGGCTACAACTTATGAAGCATCAATATTGGATTGATGCTTTTGTTTCGTTTCGGGCAAAAATGTGCTAATATAATGTCGGAACATAGATATAAGAATTTATAAAATAAAACAAGTTGTCAACAAATTCGTATTGTTCTTATGTGATTAAGAATATAATATTAGATGATTTTGGGAGTTATAATGAAACGACTTTTACACATGGGCCTAGATGTTGGCTCCACAACAGTTAAGCTTGTTGTGCTTGATACAAACGACAGGTCGATTTACAGCAAATATCAGAGGCATTTTTCGGATATCAGAAATACTATATACAGCCTGGTTGATGATACCTGTGCCATGTTTGAGGAGGACGACCTGACAGTGACTCTTACTGGTTCAGGAGGCATTTCTGTAGCCCAATGGCTTGGTCTTCCTTTTGAGCAGGAGGTAGTTGCAGCTACCGGTGCTATTGAGAAAATAATTCCTCAGACCGATGTGGCTATTGAGCTTGGTGGCGAGGATGCTAAGATAACTTTTTTTGGTGGGAGTATAGAGCAGCGTATGAATGGAACCTGTGCCGGCGGTACAGGAGCATTTATTGACCAGATGGCATCCTTGCTACAGACTGATGCTACTGGACTTAATAAGCTTGCCCAAGGTTACAAGGTAATATATCCCATTGCTGCTAGGTGCGGTGTTTTTGCTAAGACGGATATCCAGCCGCTTTTGAACGAAGGAGCAGCTAAGGAGGATATTGCTGCGTCGGTTTTTCAGTCTGTAGTCAATCAGACCATAAGCGGCTTGGCTTGTGGCAGGCCTATCAGGGGTAATGTGGCCTTTCTTGGTGGTCCGCTGTATTTTCTCCCAGAGCTTAGAATGAGATTTGTGGAGACACTGGGATTGGTGGATGACCAGGTACTGTTCCCGGAAAATTCCCAGCTTTTTGTGGCAACAGGCGCCGCCTTGTCATCTAAACAGATGAAGCCAATTAGCTTTAGGGCATTGCGAAGTAGGCTTCCAGCGATTAATGAGGCGGATGTAAAAGAGGTTGCAAGGCTTAGTCCCCTTTTTGAAGATGAAATTCAGCTTGGCGAATTTAATCGAAGGCATTCCAGGCATACTGTAAAGAGAAGGCCTCTGGATTCACATCACGGGCCATGCTATCTTGGTATTGATGCAGGTTCAACTACTACGAAGCTTGCACTGACGGATATTGAGGGGGCTTTGCTGTATTACCACTATGGTAGCAATAAAGGTAGCCCGCTTAAATCTGTTATAAAGGAAATGAAAAAGCTGTATGCAAAAATGCCTTCGGATACCTATATTGCCAATTCGACAGTAACAGGTTATGGAGAAGGCCTGATTAAAGCTGCCCTAAATGTGGATTTGGGTGAGATAGAGACAATTGCGCATTATAAGGCGGCAGAGCATTTTTTGCCTGGTGTTGATTTTATATTGGATATTGGCGGCCAGGATATGAAGTGTATGCAGGTGAAGAATGGTGTAATCGACAATATTATGCTTAATGAAGCGTGTTCATCTGGTTGCGGATCATTTATCGAGACCTTTGCTTACTCCCTGAATATGGAGGTTGAGGCTTTTGCAAAGGAAGCACTTCTGGCGAAAAACCCTGTGGATCTTGGCTCAAGATGTACTGTTTTTATAAATTCTAGAGTTAAGCAGGCCCAGAAGGAAGGGGCCACTGTTGGAGATATTTCGTCAGGCTTGTCTTATTCAGTAATAAAGAATGCTCTGATGAAGGTTATTAAAATAAGGGATCCAAAGGAGCTTGGCAAAAAAATAGTTGTACAGGGTGGCACGTTTTACAATGCTGCTGTGTTGAGGAGCTTTGAACTGATTTCCGGGAGAGAGGCCGTCAGGCCTGATATAGCTGGCATTATGGGGGCATATGGTGCGGCGCTTATAGCACTGGAGCGCAGTGTAGAAGGGGAAAGTAGCGGCATCATGAGTGTTAACGAGCTGGAGAGCTTCCAGACGGAGATTACACTGCAACGCTGTGGTAAATGCAGCAATAGTTGTCTGCTGACGATTAACAATTTTACTGATGGCAGGGTGTTTGTATCGGGTAACCGTTGTGAGAGAGGTGCCGGAGGCGAGATTCGCAAGGAGGATGCTCCGCCTAATCTTTTTGATTATAAATACAGGCTACTGGGCTCTTATAAGTCATTGGATGAGAAAGCTGCTGTCCGCGGTGTTATAGGGATACCTAGGGTTTTGAATATTTATGAAAATTACCCATTCTGGCATACGTTTTTTACCCAGTTGAAGTTTAGAGTGGTGCTTTCGCCTAGATCAAACAGAAAGATTTATGAGATGGGTATAGAAACGATGCCCTCCGAGTCAGTGTGTTATCCAGCAAAGCTCGTTCACGGACATATTATGAGCCTTATAAAAAGTGGAGTTAAGAATATCTTTTATCCATGCTTGCCTTATGAGAAGAAAGAGGATGATAAGGCTGATAATTATTTTAACTGCCCAATTGTAACCTCCTATTCTGAAGTAATTAAGACAAATGTGGAGGCGCTTGAGGAAAATAATATTAATTTTATGAACCCCTTTTTACCGTATTATAACAAGGAGCGTTTGGCAGACAGACTGTATGAGGAGCTAAAGGGCTTTGGTTTGACGAAGGGTGAAGTGAAATCTGCAGTAAAAAAGGCCTGGGAGGAAGATGAGCGGTTTAAGGCAGCAATTAGGATGAAGGGTGAGGAAGTACTGACGCAGCTGGCGAAAACCGGGGGAAAGGGTATTGTACTGGCTGGAAGGCCTTATCACATTGACCCTGAGATAAACCACGGTCTTCCAAACCTGATTACCGAATTTGGAATGGCTGTGCTTACTGAGGATTCTGTTTCACATCTGGCAAATACGGTGAGGCCTTTACGTATTGTTGACCAGTGGATGTACCATACTAGACTTTACGCAGCCGCAACATTTGTTAGTACGAAAGATTATTTGGAACTTGTCCAGCTTAATTCCTTTGGCTGTGGCCTTGATGCGGTAACGACGGATCAGGTACAGGAGATTCTTCATGAATCCGGAAAGATATATACGGTTCTCAAAATTGATGAGATTAACAACCTTGGAGCTGCAAGGATTAGGCTGCGTTCGCTGAAGGCAGCTATGGAGGAGAGGGATAGGAACTGTTTTGAGCGTACTGATAGTGTTTACAGCTTTACTAAGGTGCCTTTTACTGAGGAAATGCGAGGTAGGCATACAATATTGTCACCCCAGATGTCTCCCATACATTTTCAGTTTGTCGAGACAGCATTTCGTGAAGCCGGGTACAATTTAGAGATACTGCCATCTGTTGACAGGGGCGCTGTTGACGAGGGCTTAAAGTATGTTAATAATGATGCCTGCTATCCCTCCATACTTACAACAGGTCAGCTTGTGGAGGCGCTTAAATCCGGCCGTTATGATTTGGATAATGTTTCTGTGATTATTTCTCAAACCGGAGGCGGTTGTAGGGCTACGAATTATATTGGCTTCATTAGAAAGGCTCTGAAGGACGCAGGCTTTGCGAATATTCCTGTAATTTCCCTTAATGCGCTGGGAATGGAGAGTAATCCAGGCTTCAAGATAACCAGGAGTATGTTGAATAAGTCGCTGATTGCTTTGGTATACGGCGATTTATTGATGCGGGTCCTTTATAGAGTGAGGCCCTATGAAAAAATAAAGGGGTCGGCTAATCTACTTTATGACAGCTGGGTGGAGCGTTGTAAGGAGTCTGTTAGAAGCGGTAAGCACAGTACCTTTAGACGGAACATTAGACAGATTGTCCGGGACTTTGATGCTCTTGAACTGGTGGACGTTCGAAAGCCGAGGGTTGGTCTTGTTGGAGAGATTCTTGTGAAGTTCCATCCAACAGCTAATAATGATGTGGTGGATGTTATTGAAAATGAGGGTGCTGAGGCTGTAATGCCTGACCTAATCGACTTTTTCCTCTACTGTGCTTTTGGAGCCAATTTTAAACGAAGATACTTGGCTGAGAGCTTTATTGTTAAGCTTGCCAATAACCTGGCTATATTGGGCATTGAGTATTACAGATGGTATATGAAGCGTGTGCTTGCTGCCAGTAAACGGTTTGATTCGCCTTCGTCGATATTTAAGCTTGCAAAGAAGGCTTCTGATGTACTTTCACTGGGGAACTGCACCGGTGAGGGGTGGTTCCTGACTGCTGAGATGATTGAGCTAATCGAGGAGGGTGCTGCCAACATTGTTTGTATGCAGCCCTTTGCCTGCCTGCCCAACCATGTTACGGGCAAGGGAATGATAAAGGTACTGAAGAAGAAATTCCCCAATGCAAATATTGTACCAGTGGACTATGACCCCGGTGCCAGTGAGGTAAACCAGCTAAACAGGATTAAGCTGATGCTTGCTTCTGCATTTAGGAATATGGAGGCAGAGACTGTTTCGGAGTGTGATGAATCAGTCGGGGTGAATAGAGATGCTGCAGGAGATGGAATTAGCGAGGGAGTTAGGGGTATCGCACAAGCTAAAGGAAAAGCAGCAACAGGTTACCGGCAGGAACAGGCTTAGGAGACTGCTTGTGTTATTGGTCCACGTATGTGATTTATATACATGCAGCGTTTATTTCATCATTCCATCCCTGCAGGATGGGTGTTAGCTCAAATCCATTATTTGTGCGGGAAGCAAAGTTTGAAAAAAAGCAGCTTCTTTAAGTAGCTGCTTTTTATATCAATTGTTATCCTATTGCTATCTGCGACGGGGTCTTTTGGATTTCTGTGCCGCCATTCTTTTGTTATAATTCTTAACTGAAATGCTCATTATAAGAGCAACAATACCGAATACTGCAAGGATACCTATAAAGTAATAAATTTGTGTGGACATTTCATTCGCACCTTTCTATTTGAATTATGAACATGACAATTATATCTATAACCTG